>NZ_JBEOVF010000046.1:0-78937 GCF_040295365.1 Streptomyces sp. NPDC002838
CACGCTCGCCGCACGGTGCGGAGGGCCAGGTGGCTCCGCCACATGACCCTCCGCACCGCACGCCGATCGCACGCACCGAACGCCGCTCCTTCTCCTGCGGAGATCCATCAGAAGGGCCCTAGGCCGGCGTCGTCATGCGGGCCGGCTCAGCCGAAGAACACCCCGACTTCCTCGTACAGCCTCGGGTCCACCGTCTTCAGCTTGGCCGTGGCCTGAGCGATCGGGACGCGGACGATGTCGGTGCCGCGCAGGGCGACCATCGTGCCGAAGTCGCCTTCGCGCACGCAGTCGATGGCGTGCAGGCCGAAGCGGGTGGCCAGCCAGCGGTCGAAGGGGCTGGGCGAGCCGCCACGCTGCACGTGCCCGAGGACCGTGGTACGGGCCTCCTTGCCGGTGCGCCGCTCGATCTCCCTGGCGAGCCACTCGCCGACGCCGGAGAGGTGCATCGGTCCGGGAGAGGCCGGTGAGTCGGTCCTGAGCAGCACGTCGTCCTCCTTCGGTCGAGCCCCCTCGGCGACGACCACGATCGGGGCGTACGAGGCCCGGAAGCGGGACGTCACCCAGGCGCACCTCACTGGTGAAGTACCTGTCGACCGGCAGGAGCGTTTAGTCCACGGGGGCCTGCTCGATGAAGCTGGTCAGCGAGCCATAGTTAGTCTCGATCACGCGGTCGGTCACGACGCCGCTGCCGGAGATCTCGCGTCGGCCGTCCCGAAAGGCCAGGTTGGGAATCTGACCCAGGAGGTCCGGGTCGCTGATCCGGCCGTTCTTGGTCACGAGGTCGGCCAGTGCAACCGCTGCGGCTTCTCCAGGGCCGCGGACCACGACGTCCACCAGGCGCTCGCGCAGGATGCTGCGGTAGGCCAGTGACGCGTGGTAGCCACCCCATACGAGCGGAATGCCTGGGGCGTGATCGCGCACCGCTTCGATGGCATCGAGGACGTTCCCGATGCTCGGGCCGGTCATGCAGGAGACGCCGACGTAGAGCGCGTCCCGTGCCTCCTGCGCCAGCCGTGCCCTCCAATCGGGGTCAATCTGGCAGTCGATCACGACCGGGACGTGTCCAGCGGCCCGCAGCGCCGTGCCGACGGTCAGCACGGACAGCGGATGCCACGGGTAGGTGGACTCACCTGTGGACAGGGGGTCAACCCCGGCAAAGAGGATGACTTTTCCCACGGCGTTCACACTCCAAGGGCGAGGGTCGTTGGCGGCTCGGTGGCGCACGTCCTTCAGCCTGGACGGCTCGCGATGGCGTCGGTACGCCATTGGTTTGCCACTCCACTGCCACTTCGCTTCGCGAGGGCGGCTGCCTCTCGCCCGGGTGAGCTGATTCGCCGGGCTGCGCCGTCCCTGCCGTCGACTGGTGGCGCTGGGTCACGGCGCCCGTGCCGCAACTACCCCCGGGGCCCTGGCTGCTCCCAAAGGGATGAATGCCTCATCCGTGACGCGAATAGGAGGCCGGGGCACGCAAATGGCAGATGAGTGGCAGACGAATGGCGTACCGACGACCACTCACAGCCCGGAACGCTGATGTTGTGCACGCGGCGAGTCCCCGACTTCGAACTCGTCGGTGCGCCGCGGTGAGAGCGGATGGGAGGAGAAGGCTGCAATGTCCGTGAGCATCTCCGCAGCCGCGCTGTTGCTGATCGTCGTGATCTTTCTGATCCGCAAGAGCGGCCTACGGCCGACCCACGCCGTAGCCAGCATCCTTCTGGGCTTCTACCTCGCCGGATCGCGGTTCGCACCCGAGCCGAAGCCTGCCGCCGCACCTGCTCGATCTGTCGCTCGATGCCGCGCAGGCTCTTCTGTAGGTCCATGGTTACGTCGACGGTGACCTCCGGCGGATCCGCGAGGAACTCCGCCTCCCTCTCACCCAATGCTCTCAGCTCGACGGCACCGACCGCACCGGAAGCACCGGCGCTCCAAGCCGGCCGTCAGTGCCCTGCCCCGGGCTGCGCCAGCAGCCATGACGCTGGAACTCGTCCACCCACAACTCCGTGCGGAGCGGCCCGCTACCGCGCTATTCCCGGTAGCGGGCCCCCTGCATCTGGTTACGACGACGCGGGCACCGAACCCCCTCGCCTCGACGGGGCTTCTTCGCACCGCCCGCGCCGAACACCTCGTCCTGGCCGACGCCTTGCTCCCGGTCTGCTCCCAAGCTGCCCACAGGCCCGCGGCGGTGCGTAATCCATGGGGACGCTTGGGGCGGCAACACAGTTGTACCCATAACGGCGTTTTTCTGATCGCCTTTGAACGCACTCCGGTAGGGCCCCGGAGTGAAATCCGACCTCGACCACCCGTGACTGCAGATATTTTGAAAGATTTCCCGGCACGACTACACAAAATTCTGCGAAACCATACGGACACGACGTGACGGACTGGGGCTGACTATCCGCCACTGCAGGACGTCCGATAACTTCGGCTTACCTCGTTCGCCTTACAGACGGCCAACGACGATTCCACAACGTTGAAGCAAGCAAGATACCGAATCGCGGGCATGCGTGAGCTCGCGGGCCCCCGACCCTGGGGCTGGAAGGACGTGACCTAGGAGCAAAGAAACTCAATACGGCACCCCAGCCTGCGCAACGCGACATGGCCCGTATTGCGGCAACCACTCCTCGCGGTAGCCCTACGCTGCCACCGGCCGATGCTGGCCAGCGCAGCTCACGTCGTTCCGACGTCATTACGCCGGGGAATTCCATCTACTTGACGGTCGGGTCCGCAAGAGGTTCCGCCGCCAGGAACCGGCCAGCGTCCCTGTCGTCGCCCGAGAGTAGCCCGACAGCCCCTCCAGGCCTGCCCGGACACCGTCCAGGCAGTGCCATCACCCTCTTACATTCCTCTACAAGTGTTTACGACATTTATTGATATAGCGGGGCAAACTCGGCCAATCACCCCTGTCGCAACTGGATGGCTTGAGCTAGCGTCACATCCGTTCATAAACACCTGTTGATGGATGGCTCTGGTGTGCTCGCATCGCAAGGTCGGCGCCCGACCAACCCGCCACAGGTGGAGACGCGTGGCTACAGGAGGTGCGATCTTGCCGGATGCCAAGTTCGGACGCAGGAGGGCCTCGGCTTCGAGTTCACCCGGCATAGTGGACTCGGATGCCCCGACAAGTACATCAAATAAGGCAGGAACACCGACTTGGTATTTCACCTTCAACACGGCGCCGATGGACTAATCGCGGTCTTCTGCGCGCCTATCCTCTTGGCCCGTACTACCGACCCGGTCCAGGAGACAACCGGGGAGGAAACAGGAATGGCAGTCGTGTGCGCTACAGCGAGCAGCAGGTTAACGACTTGTTCGAGCGCATCAAGAAGGGTGAGCTTGCCATCCCTCCCAAGCCACTGGATCCCTAGGTGTTATGGGCTGAGAACAGACCGTCTTCTCTCACGGAAGGGACACATGGCTGAGTCCGACGCACCGTTTGATCGGTGGCATAAGAAGTACCCGAAACCAGGTGATACCCCGTGCAAGTGCGGCACCAAGAGGAGTCCGTTCTATCCATCAGCTGACCACGGGCGCGGACAGCAGTGGCAGGATCGCTACACGGACCCGAACGGCAAAACCCGCCGTCCGGCGTTCGACACCTGGGAGGCAGCCCGCAAGCACCTGGACGAAGTACGGGTGCAGATCCGCAACGGCAGCTGGGTAGATCCGGATCTGGGCAATGAAACGGTTGAGTTCTACGCGAATGAATACCTTGAACGCCGAAGGAAGAAGAAAAAGAACAAGAACACGACTGACACGTACGACACACACATCCGCGTCCACATCATTCCGTTCCTCGGGAAGCACATTGCCAAGACGCTGCGCCGCAAGCACAGCATGGCACTCGTGGATTATCTGATCGACCAACCCACCGTCGGTGGCGTCTACGGTGTTCAGATCTTCAAAACCTGGCGCATCCTCGTCAACTACATGATCGACGAGGACGTACCACTGCCGGCGAACATCGTCTCTCGAATCGAATTGCCGGAAGTGGACGAGCGCGTCAAGGTGTCCCTGAGCCCAGAGCAGGTGAACCGCCTAGTGGCTGCGATGAGGCAGGTTGAGCCGCGGTTCGAAGTCTTCGTGTGGATCGCCGCATGCGCGGGCCTCCGCGAAGGAGAAGCCATCGGCCTCAAGAAGACGTCTGTGGAATGGTCGGAAGGGCTCCAGTACATCGAGGAGCAACGACAAGGCGGGAAGGCCGCCAAGCTCAAGACTAAGGCCAGCTCAGCAACCTCGCCCGTCGACGCCTTCCTCATTGAGCAGCTGAAGAAGCACATCGAGCGTTTCCCCCAGCTGGCACCAGTGAGCCGCCGCACCGAACGCGACCGTCGCCGCCGCAGCTGGGTTCCGCCGCCAGACGAGGGGCTCATCGTCACCAACCGATACGGCCGCCCAGTTTCCAGCCGTGACTTCAACGAAAAGTGGCGTACCGCCGTCAAGCTGGCCGGGCTGCCAGAAGAGACCCGGTTCCACGACCTTAAGCACTTCTACACGTCCCAACTTGGCGCGTCAGGTCGGCACGACCCGAAGACTGTGCAAGCTCTGAGCAGGCACGCAAGGTTCTCCGAGACGTGGGAGACCTACGCCCACCCACCGCGGGCCGTGGAGGGCGTGACCGTCACGACATTCAGCGGACTGTTCGCTCCGTCGGACAGCTCCGAGGAGCACGCCGCTTGACGACCAGCCCACCAGGGGGACTTGACCCGGTCCGCCCCCTAATGTGAAAGACTCCGTGACGAAGCGAGGCTAACCATCGCGGCACGAGGGCGCGTTGACCCCTGGAACGGTCAGCATGCTCGATTCGACCCCGATTCGACCCCGCGAGCGTAGTGCCAGAAAGGCACCTGTTCCGGTCTCGGCCGGCGAGGTGAAGTGAACTGAATACCACGTGGCAGGCAGCAAGCGGCTGACCAGTGGGTTTCCGTCCCACGGAAGTCCTATTGCCGGGGTGGAGGGGACATCGTCATGGTGTGTCCAACACGACGTCGAGGATGACGGGACCCGCTCATGCCGCACATGACTGCTTTTGCCAAGAACCAGTGGTACGTCGCCGCCTACAGCCACGAGGTCGGGCGCGATCTGCTCGGCCGGACGATCCTCGGTGAGCCGCTCGTCTTCTACCGCACCGAGGAGGACGGGACGCCCGTCGTCCTGCACGACCGGTGCGTGCACCGTCGCTACCCGCTGTCCGAGGCCCCGACCCGCCTGGACGGCGACCGGATCGTGTGCGGGTACCACGGGTTCACGTACGACACGACGGGCGCCTGTGTGTACGTGCCCGGGCAGAAACGCGTACCGCGCACCGCGCGGGTCGCCTCGTACCCCGTCGTCGAGCAGGACTCGCTGATCTGGGTGTGGATCGGCGACCCGGCCCTCGCCGACCCGCAGACCATTCCGCGGGCCAAGCACCTCGACTCCCCCGGCTGGGTCACCGTCCGCGGCATGGAGCCGATCGACGCCGACTACGGCCTGCTCGTCGACAACCTTCTCGACCTCTCCCACGAGACGTATCTGCACGGCGGCTACATCGGCACCCCCGAGGTCGCCGAGACCCCCATCACCACCGAGGTCGACGAGGGCGCGGGCATCGTACGGGTGAGCCGGCACATGGACGACGCCGAGTGCCCGCCGTTCTACGCCAAGTCCACCGGCATCGAGGGCCGGATCACACGCTGGCAGGACATCGAGTACCACGCCCCCTGCCTCTACCTGCTGCACAGCCGCATCGCCCCGGTCGGTGTGCTGCCCGAGCCGGACGGCAGCGACCCGAACGGCTTCCACACCGAGATCACCTACGCCATCACCCCGTCCGCCGACGGCAAGGTCTACGACTTCTGGATGGTCTCGCGGGACTGGGCGACGGACGACGCCGAGGTCACCGAGTTCCTGCGGGGCAATAACCACACGGTCGTGATGCAGGACGTCGACGCGCTCAACCTGCTGCAGAAGACGCTCGGCACCGAGCGCACCGGCTACCAGGAGCTGAGCATCAACATCGACACCGGCGGCCTCGCCGCCCGCCGTATCCTCGCCCGTCTGGTCGAGGAGGGCGCGAAGCCCATGGAGAAGGTCCAGTGACGAGCCCGACCGGCGAGATCTACCGCATCGACTGGCTGCCGGGCACCGACATCCTGCACGGCACCTGTCACTGCGGCCGCGAGCACACCGCGCAGGATCCCATCGAGATGTGGGAGTGGATGCTCGCCCATCCGCAGGGACACGAGCCGCGACACGAGCAGCAAGGCGAGCCGCAAGGAAACAGCTCATGACCGTGTACGAAGCCGAACTCGTCGTCGACCGCCGGGAGTCCGCGGCCGACGGCGTGCTCGCCCTCACCCTGCGCCACCCGCTGGGCGAGGAACTCCCCGCCTGGGAACCGGGCGCGCACATCGACGTGCTGCTCGGTCCCGATCTGGAGCGGCAGTACTCGCTGTGCGGGGACCCGGCGGACCGGCAGGTGTGGCGGGTCGGCGTCCTGCGCGAGCCCGAGGGGCGCGGTGGATCCGCGTACGTCCACGGGGAGTTGCGGCAGGGGGACAAGGTCCGGGTGCGCGGACCGCGCAACAACTTCGCCCTCGAACCCGCCCCGCGCTACCGCTTCGTCGCCGGTGGCATCGGCATCACCCCGATCCTGCCGATGCTGGCGGCGGCCGAGGCGGCGGGTGCTCAGTGGACGCTGCTGTACGGGGGCCGGACGCGTGACTCCATGGCTTTCACCGAGGAGTTGGGCGCGTACGGGGACAGGGTGACCATCGCCCCGCAGGACGAGACCGGGCTGCTGGACCTCGGCTCCGTGCTCGACGACCTGCCCGAGGGCACCCTCGTCTACTGCTGCGGTCCGGGGCCCCTGCTGGACGCGGTCGAAAAGCGGTGTCCGGGCGGGCGGCTGCGCGTCGAACGGTTCCAGCCGAAGGAGCGGGAGAGCGGCCCGGACAGCGTGTTCGAGGTCGTGCTGGAGCGCACCGGGCACACGCTGACCGTGTCCGAGGGCGTGTCCATCCTGGACACCGTGCGCGCCGCCGGTGTGGAGGTGCTCTTCTCCTGCACCGAGGGCACCTGCGGCACCTGCGAGACCGACGTCCTGGAGGGCACCCCGGACCACCGGGACTCGGTGCTCACGGACGAGGAGCGGGCGAGCTGCGAGACGATGATGATCTGTGTGTCCCGGTGCCGGGGCGAGCGGCTCGTGCTGGACCTGTGATCCTCAGGTCGGCGTCGATCCGCGCGACGGTCGCCAGCAGGTGGGGCAGCAGGTCGCGGCGGACGGACTCGCAGGAGTTGCGGCTGGCGTGCACCGCGATGTTCACGCCGGCCACCACCTCGCCGTCCCGGTCCCGCACCGGGGCGGCGACCGACCTGAGCCCCTCCTCCAGTTCCTGGTCGACGAGGGCGTAGCCCTGCCGTCGTACGCGGTGCAGTTCCGCGCGCAGGGCGTCCGCCGAGACCAGGGTGCGCGCGGTCAGCCGTTTCAGCTCCGCGCAGGCGAGCCGGGCCTCGATCTCGTCGTCCGGCAGATGGGCGAGGATGACCCGGCCCACGGAGGTGACGTGTGCAGGGAAGCGGGTGCCGACCGTGATGGACGCCGTCATGATGCGACTGGTCGGGACGCGGGCGGCGTACACGACGGCGTCGCCGTCCAGGACGCACAGCGACGACGACTCCCGTACCTGCGCGACGAGTTGCTCCAGGTGCGGTACGGCGATCTCCGGCAGGGTGACACTGGACAGGTAGGAGTAGCCGAGCTCCAGCACGCGCGGGGTGAGACGGAAGAGCCGGCCGTCGGTCTGCACATATCCGAGGTCGGCGAGCGTGAGAAGGAAGCGACGGGCCGCCGCCCGGGTCAGTTCGCAGGCGCGGGCGACCTCGCTCAGCGTCAGCGCCGGATGGTCGGCGTCGAAGGCTCGGATCACGGCGAGGCCGCGCTCGAAGGACTGGACGAAGTACGGTGCGCGAACCGCAGCGGCCATCGGCGCCTCCAGCAGGACGTACGAACGTACGCAGAGCGCACGCTATGAGTGCAGGTCCTGTGATGTCAACGGCCCTCCATCGCACGGGCATTGACCATGACAAGCAATCGGCCATACGTTCTCGCTGTGCACATCCGTGCTGTCTGCGCACAGGCTGTCGGAGCACCAGGTCCGGTCCCACAGGGGGAACCAATGCGTCGTCGTCTGCTCGTCGGCCTCACGGCCGTATCCGTTCTGACCGCCGCCACGGCCTGCGGCTCGTCCGACTCCTCGGGGTCGGACAAGGCCGCCGCGTCCGGTGGCACCACCACGGTCAAGGTCGGCCTCATCCCCATCGTCGATGTCGCGCCCCTGTACCTGGGCCAGCAGAAGGGCATCTACAGCAAGCACGGCCTGAAGCTGGAGATCACCACCGCGCAGGGCGGCGCGGCGATCGTGCCCGGGGTGGCGAGCGGTCAGTTCCAGTTCGGTTTCTCCAATGTCACCTCGCTGATGGTCGCCCAGTCCAACAACGTGCCGGTCAAGGCCGTCGCCAATGCCATCGCCTCGACCGGCGTGGAGGGCAAGGACTTCAGCGGGCTCACGGTCAAGAAGGACAGCCCGATCAAGTCGCCGAAGGACTTGGAGGGCAAGAAGGTCGCCATCAACACCCTGAAGAACATCAACGAGACGTCCGTGCGCGCCTCGGTACGCAAGGCGGGCGGCGACCCGGACAAGGTCAAGTTCGTCGAGCTGGCCTTCGATCAGATGCCGGCCGCCCTCGACAGCGGCCAGATCGACGCCGCCCAGGTCGTCGAGCCCGCCCTGGCCACCGTCAAGAGCCAGGGCGGGCGGGAGATCGCCTCGCCGCTGGTGGACGTGGCACCGGACCTCACCGTCGCCATGTACTTCGCGTCGACGCAGTACGCGCAGCAGAACCCGGAGGTGGTCAAGAAGTTCCAGGAGGCCACCGCCGAGGCCCTGGCCTACGCCGACGCCCACCCCGACGAGGCGCGCCAGGTCGTCACCACGTACACGAAGATCCCGGCGGCCGTGCTGGAGAAGGTGACCCTGCCGAAGTGGCCGGCCGAGCCGAACCGCGCCTCCCTCGAGGCGCTGATGAAGCTGGGCGAGGAGGACGGCCTCTTCAAGTCGACGCCGGATCTGGACAAGTTGCTGCCGTGAGAGGCGCGAACATCGCACTCGGTGCGGCCGGGCTCGCGGCCTTCCTCGCGCTGGGCGAGGCGGCGCCGCGGCTCGGCCTGGTCAAGGAGGCCTACTTCCCGCCGACCAGCCGCATCGCCGACGCGCTGCTCGACGAGGTGGCGGACAGCGCCTTCTGGACCGCGCTCGGCGACACCCTCACCGGCTGGGCGCTGGGCCTGGCGATCGCGTCCTGCGCGGGCATCGTGGTGGGCGTGCTGATCTCGGTCGTGCCGTATCTGCGCGAGGCGACCGCCTCGACGATCGAGTTCCTGCGCCCGATCCCGTCGGTCGCGCTGATCCCGCTGGCGGTGCTGCTGTACGGCTCCGAACTGCGCTCGGTGCTGCTGCTCGTTGTCTACGCCTCGTTCTGGCAGGTGCTGATCCAGGTCCTGTACGGCGTCCAGGACCTCGACCCCGTCGCCGACGAGACGGCGCGGTCGTACGGCCTCGGCACCTGGGCGCGGATCCGGCATGTGCTGTGGCCGACCGCGCTGCCGTACGTGATGACCGGTGTCCGGCTGGCGGCGGCCGTCGCGCTGATCCTCGCCATCACCGCCGAACTCATCATCGGGGCACCGGGGCTGGGCAAGCGCATCGGGGTCGCGCAGGCCTCGCAGGCCGTGCCCGAGATGTACGCGCTGATCGTGGTGACCGGTCTGCTGGGGCTGCTGATCAACGTCGGCGCGCGGACGGTGGAGCGGCGGGCGCTGGCCTGGCACCAGTCGGTGCGCGGGGAGGTGGCGGTATGAGGCGCCTGCTGCTGCGGGTGGTCTTCGTTCTCGCCCTGCCGGCGCTGCTGGTCGCGGGCTGGTGGGTGGCCTCCGACGACAGTACGGACGTGTACTGGCCGCCGCTGCGGACGATCCTGGAGACCTTCCCGGACGTATGGACGAGCGACCGCCTCGAGGACGACGTGCTGCCCAGTGTGCTGCGGCTGTCGGGCGGTTACGCGCTGGCGGCCGTCGTCGGCGTGGCGCTCGGCACGGTCATCGGCTCCTACCGGCGGGTGCGGGCGGTGTGCGAGCCGGTGCTGGAGTTCCTGCGAGCGGTGCCGCCGCCCGTGCTGATCCCGGTCATCATGCTGTTCGCGGGCATCGGCGACACCATGAAGGTCACCGTCATCGCGAGCGGCTGTGTGTGGCCGATCCTGCTCAACACCGTGGAGGGCGTCCGGGCGGTGGACCCGGTGATGGCGGAGACGGCACGCTCGTACGGCATCACGGGCGCCTCCCGCCTGCGCACGGTGGTCCTGCGCTCGGCGAGCCCGCAGATCTTCGCGGGGCTGCGCCAGGCGCTGTCCATCGCCATCATCCTGATGGTGATCAGTGAGATGTTCGCGGCCAGCAGCGGACTCGGCTTCACCATCGTCCAGTTCCAGCGCAGCTTCGCCATCCCCGACATGTGGACCGGCATCCTCGTGCTCGGCCTGCTCGGCTTCCTGCTGTCCGTCGTCTTCCAGCTGGTCGAGCGGCGGGCGCTCGGCTGGTACCACGGTCTGCGCGCATCCACCCGGCGGTCCCGGTGAGCATCGTGAAAGGGCGGTCCATGCACGCGTTTCTTGACGTATCCGGCCTGCAGAAGGTGTACGACGGTTCCGGGCGGCGGGTGGAGGCGGTACGCGACCTCACCTTCACCGTAGACGCGGGCGAACTCGTCTGTCTGGTCGGCCCGTCGGGCTGCGGCAAGACGACCCTGCTGAAGTGCATGGGCGGCCTGCTGGCGCCGACTTCGGGCGAAGTGCTCCTCGAGGGACGGAAGGTGACCGGGCCGCCGCCCGGCATGGCCTTCGTCTTCCAGGAGTACGGGCGCAGTCTGTTCCCCTGGATGCGGGTCGGCGAAAACGTCGAACTTCCCCTGAAGCAGAAGGATCTGAGCAAGGCGCGACGCCGGGAGCTGGTGACGGACGCGCTGCACTCGGTCGGGCTCGGGGACGCGGCCGGGGCGTATCCCTGGCAGCTGTCGGGCGGTATGCAGCAGCGCGTCGCCATCGCCCGCGCGCTGGCGTACGAGCCCCGGGTGCTGCTGATGGACGAGCCGTTCGCGGCGGTGGACGCGCAGACCCGTGCGGATCTGGAGGACCTGGTACGGCGGCTGTGGCGGGAGCGGGGCATCACGATTCTGTTCGTCACCCATGACATCGACGAGGCCATCTATCTCGGTGAGCGGGTGATCGTGCTGTCGGCCTCCCCCACGGTCGTGCAGGAGCAGTTGAAGGTCGATCTGCCGGACGAGCGGGACCAGTTGCACACGAGGGTGGCTCCGCGGTTCGCGGAGTTGCGTACGCATGTGTATGAGCAGATTCAGGCGGCGAAGAGAGGGGCCGGGACCGCTGGGTCCTAAGAGCTCGGTCCAACATGCCATCTGGAGGCTGGGAGCCGGGGGCTGGTCGCGCCCACGCGCGGAGCCGCATGTGTCACAGCCCCGCGTCCCTTCAGGGCGCTGCCCAGAGGCCTCTTACATGGCCGAGGTGCCTGGTCATCACCGCGCGTACGGCGTTCTCGTCCCGGGCGAGCAGCGCGTCGAGGAGTTCCAGGTGCTCCTCGGCGGAGGACTGGAGCCGTCCCGCCTCGGCCAGTGCCGTCAGCCCGTACAGGCGGGAGCGGCGCCGCAGGTCCCGTACCACCTCGACGAGGTGCGCGTTGCCGGCGAGGGCCAGCAGTCCGAGGTGGAAACACAGGTCCGCCTCGACGTAGGCGATGAGGTCGCCGGCCGCGGCGGAGGTGACGATCTCCTGGGCGACCGGGCGCAGCGCCTCCAGGTCGGCGGGGTCGGCCGTGGCCGCGAGTCCGACCGTGGTCGGGATCTCGATGAGGGACCGGATGTGGGTGTACTCGTCGAGCTGTCGCTCCGAGACGGCGGTGACCCGGAAGCCCTTGTTGGGGACGGTGTCGACCAGGCCCTCCTTGACCAGGTCCAGCATGGCCTCGCGTACGGGGGTGGCGGAGACGCCGAAGCGGGCGGCGAGGCCCGGCGCCGAGTACACCTCGCCCGGCCGCAGCTCGCCGGCGATCAGCGCGGCCCGCAGCGCGTCCGCGACCCGCTCCCGGTGGCTGGGTTTCCTGCCGCCCAGCACGGGCAGTTCGGGGATGTGCTGCGGGGCCATGACGGTCGTTCTCCTTCGGTCAGCGGACATTATGGGGGCCGCCCGAGCCGCCTACAGCACGAAGCCCGCCGGGAACGGGTCCGACGGATCGAGCAGGTACTGCGCGGTGCCGGTGACCCAGGCGCGGCCGGTGAAGCTGGGCAGGACGGCGGGGCGGCCGGCGACTTCAGTGGTGCCGAGGAGCCGACCGGTGAACCGGGTTCCGATGAAGGACTCGTTCACGAACTCGGTGTGCAGGGGGAGTTCGCCGCGCGCGTGCAGCTGCGCCATGCGCGCGCTGGTGCCCGTGCCGCAGGGCGAGCGGTCGAACCAGCCGGGGTGGATCGCCATCGCGTGCCGGGAGTGCTGGGCGGTGGCGCCGGGTGCGAGCAGGTGGACGTGGTGGCAGCCGTGGATGGACGGGTCCTCGGGGTGGACGGGTTCCTCCTCGGCGTTGATCGCCGCCATGAGGGACAGGCCCGCCTGGAGGATGTCGTCCTTGCGGGAACGGTCGAAGGGCAGACCGAACTCCTCCAGCGGCAGGATGGCGTAGAAGTTGCCGCCGTAGGCCAGGTCATAGGTCACCGTGCGCCCGTCGGCGAGGGTGATCTTGCGGTCGAGGCCGACGGAGAAGGACGGGACGTTTTTGAGGGTGACCGCCTTCGCGGCCCCGTCCTCCACCGCCACCTCCGCGACGACGAGGCCCGCCGGGGTGTCGAGCCGGATGGTGGTGACCGGCTCGACGACCTCGACCATGCCGGTCTCGACGAGCACGGTCGCCACGCCGATCGTGCCGTGCCCGCACATCGGCAGATAGCCGGAGACCTCGATGTAGATCACGCCCCAGTCACAGTCGGGGCGGGTGGGCGGCTGAAGGATCGCGCCGCTCATCGCCGAGTGGCCGCGCGGCTCGTTCATCAGCAGCTGCTTGATGTCGTCGCGGTGCTCACGGAAGTACAGGCGCCGCTCGTTCATGGTCGCGCCGGGGACGGTGCCGATACCGCCGGTGATCACGCGGGTGGGCATGCCCTCGGTGTGCGAGTCGACGGCGTGCAGGACGAGTTTGCTGCGCATGACCGAACCTCCCTACGCCAGCCCTGCGGCGACGGCCTTGTCGGTGGCGGAGCGGATCGTGGCCTCCTGCTCGGGGAGCAACGGCACCCTGGGCGGACGGCAACGTCCCCCGTGGCGGCCGACGATGTCCATGGAGAGCTTGATGGCCTGCACGAACTCGACCTTGGAGTCCCAGCGCAGCAGTGGGTGCAGTTGCTCGTAGAGCTTCTTGGCGGTGCCCAGGTCGCCGCCGACGGCCGCGCGGTACAGCTCGACGGTGGACTTCGGCAGCGCGTTCGGGTAGCCGGCCACCCAGCCCTTGGCGCCGGCCAGCGCGAGCTCCAGCAGGACGTCGTCGGCGCCGATCAACAGGTCCAGTTCCGGGGCGACTTCGGCGAGCTGGTAGGCGCGGCGGACGTCTCCGGAGAACTCCTTGACCGCTCGGATGTACCCCTCGCCGTGCAGCTTGGCGAGCAGCTCCGGCACCAGGTCGACCTTGGTGTCGATGGGGTTGTTGTACGCCACGACCGGCACGCCCGCCTCGGCGACCTCGGCGTAGTGGGCGAGGACGGAACGCTGGTCGGCGCGGTAGGCGTTGGGCGGCAGCAGCATTACGGCGGCACAGCCCGCGTCGCGTGCCTGTTCGGCCCAGCGGCGGGCCTCGGCGGAGCCGTAGGCGGCGACGCCGGGCATCACGCGCGCGCCGCCGATGGCGGACACGGCCGTCTCGACGACCTTGGCCCGCTCCTCGGGGGTGAGCACCTGGTACTCGCCGAGCGATCCGTTCGGTACGACGCCGTCGCAGCCATTGTCGACCAGCCAGGCGCAGTGCTCGGCGTACTTGCCGTAGTCGACGGAGAGGTCGTCGTTCAGCGGGAGCGCGGTGGCGACGAGCACGCCGCGCCAGGGACGGTGGTCGGTCATGAGAGTCCTCTCTCTGTGGGCTGTCGGGCAAGGACGCCGAGGGGTACGGGCCGCGCGAACGGGCGCCGGGAGGGGGTGAACGCGCACCCGGCGAGGCCGGCGACCGCGGGACCGCACACCCGCCCCTGACACCACCCCATCCCGGCCCGCGTCAGCAGCTTCACGGTCCTGAGGTCACCGGCGCCGAGTCGCTCGACGGCCTCCCGGACCGCACCGCCGGTGACCTCCTCGCAGCGGCAGACGACGGTGTCGTCGGTGACCTGCTCGGCCCAGTGCGCGGGCGGCGCGTACACGGTGTCGAGCGCGGCGGAGAACTCCCGCAGCCGGGCACGGGACTTCGCGGCCGCGGCCCACTCCCGCCGGTCGGGTTCGGCCCCGTGCAGCCGCGCCGCGGCGGAGCGCCCGGCGATGTGCCCCTCGGCGAGCGCCAGGGCCGCCCCGCCGATGCCGGTGGCCTCACCCGCCGCCCAGACACCGGGAACGTCGGTGCGCTGTTCGTCGTCCACGTGAACGTTCGAGTCGTCGAGGCGGCAGCCCAGGGTCTCGGCCAGATCGGTGTGCGGCAGCATGCCGTGGCCGACGGCGAGGGTGTCGCAGGGGACAGGGCGCTCCGTGCCGGGCGTGACCCGCCCAACGCCGTCGAGCGCGGCGACGGTCACCGCCTCCAGCCGCTCGGTGCCGTGCGCCGCGACCACGGTGTGGCGCACGAGGGTGCGCACGCGGTGCCGCAGCAGCCGGGCCGCGTATCCGGCGCCCTCGGCGACCTTGTCCGGCCGCGCGGCCAGTGCGCGGGTCCGCCGTAGGAACGCGCGCGGATCGGCGGACTCGACGAGCGCGGCGACCTCCACCCCGGCCGCGGCGAGCCCGGTGGCCACCGGCAGCAGCAGGGGCCCGGTCCCGGCGACCACGGCGGTCCGCCCGGGCACCGCGAGGACGCCCTTGAGCATGGCCTGGGCCCCGCCCGCGGTGACGACGCCGGGGAGGGTCCAGCCGGGGAAGGGCAGCACCTTCTCGTAGCCGCCGGTGGCGAGGAGCACGGCGTCGGCACGCACCTCGACCGGCTCCTCCTGCTCGGGGCCGAGCAGGGCGTGCACGGTGAAGCCCTCGCCGCGTCGCTCGCCTCGCTCCACGATCCAGACGTGATGGTCCGTCAAGTGCCGTACGGTGCCTGCCCGCACATGGACGCCCAGTCCGTCCCGCAGCCGCTCCCAGGTCCGCCACTGGTGATGCAGGGCCTGCGGGCGGCCTGCGCGCAGTTCGGCGGCGGGCTGCCGGTAGAACTGTCCGCCCGCCTGTGCGGCCGAGTCGAGCAGGGTGACCCGGACGCCGCGGGCCGCCGCGGCGACGGTCGCGGCGAGACCGGCCGGCCCCGCGCCGATCACCGCGAGGCGGGGTCGCTCACTCGGCATGCCCGGTCCCCTCCTGCGTACGGATGGTGTCGCCCGGACGCACCGGCACCAGACAAGCCCGCCTGTTCGGGCGCCCGTTGACGGTCACCAGGCAGTCGAAGCAGACGCCGATCCCGCAGAAGATCCCGCGCGGACGGCGTTCACCGCGGGTGCTGCGCCAGGAGGTGACTCCGGCCGACCAGAGCGCGGCGGCGACCGTCTGGCCGGGCAGCGCCTCGACCGTACGGCCGTCCAGGGTGATGGTGAAGGCGGGGCCCGGCTCGGCCCCGGCGAGGTCCAGGGGGGATGTCACGCGGCCTCCTCGGGGAAACGGTCGGGCCGGAACGGCGCCAGGTCCAGGTCGGGCGTCTTCGCGGTCAGTGCCTGCGCGATCAGGTGCCCGGTTCCGGTGGCCAGTCCGATGCCCGCGCCCTCGTGCCCGCAGGCGTGGAACAGCCCGGGCACGCGGGGATCGGGGCCGATGGCGGGCAGATGGTCGGGCATGTACGGGCGGAAGCCGAGGTAGGAGCGCAGAGCGTGGACATCGGCCAGGAAGGGGAACAGCCGGGTCGCGCCGGCCGCCAGGGCCCGTACCGCCGGCAGCGAGAAGGTCCGGTCGAATCCGACGCGTTCCCGGCTCGCGCCGATCAGGATCGGGCCCGCCGCCGTCCCCTCCACGACCGGTGAGGTCTGCAGTGCGGCGGAGTCGCTGGCCACGTCGGCCACGTAGTCGGCGGCGTACACCTTGTGGCGGACCAGGCGCGGGAGCGGTTCGGTGACCAGGACGAAGCCGCGCCGGGGCAGGACGGGCAGGGAGGTTCCGGCACGTGCGGCGAGCTCGGCGCCCCAGGTGCCGGCCGCGTTGACGACCGCCGGGGCGTGCAGATCGTCCCGGTCCGTGCGGACCCCGCGCACTTCGCCGTCCGCCGTGCGCAGTACGTCCGTCACGGTCCGGCCGGTGAGCAGGCGCGCGCCGGAGGCCTTCAGCAGGTGGGCGGCGGCCAGGGCGGGCATGACCTGGCTGTCCTGCGGGTAGTGGACACCGCCCGGCAGGCCCGGGGCGAGGTGGGGTTCGAGGTCGTACAGTTCGCCGCCCGTGACCGTGTCCGCCACAACCCCGGCGGCGCGCTGCCCGTCGGCGAACCGCTCCAGGGCCGCGAGCCCGCCGGAGGTCGAGGCGACCACGACGCCGCCCTTGGCCTCGTACTCGAAGATCTCGCCGTGCTCCCCCGCGAGTTCCTCCCACAGGCGCCCGGACAGCAGAGCGAGATCGAGCTCGGGACCCGGCTCCTTGTCGGAGACGAGGAGGTTGCCCTCACCGGCGCCGGTCGTGCCGCCGGCCACCGGGCCGCGGTCCACCACGGTGACGTCGAGCCCCGCCCGGGCCGCGTACAGGGCGCAGGCGGCGCCCACCATTCCGGCTCCGACGACCACGACATCGCAGGTCAGTCGCTCGCTCACGGCAGTACTATGTCACATATCGCTGGTCCGGGGAATGCCGCCACCGGCGGGAAGAGGCGGGTTGATCCACTGACAAGGCGCCGTCGGCGACCTGAACGCCGACGGTGCCTGTCAGGCCTCGGGGGCGGGCACCACGCTGAGGTGGCCGGCCGTGCGGCGGGGACGGACGGCCCGCCGCGGGGCCGGCACCGGGCGGCGCGCGGGGCGCAGGACCAGCGTCAGCCGGGTGTAGCCCATGTCCCGCAGGGTCCTGGGCGTCTCGTCGACGACCCGGCAGTCGGTGGCGCCCCAGCGCGGGTCGGGATGCAGCAGCGGGCGGACGGCGCCGTCGTGCTCGACGCCCTGCTCGCCGACCACGCGGATCCAGTGCGGCAGGCCGTGCCGGTAGGCGGCCTCCATGATCGGGTCCTGGGCGATGTCCCGGCGGATCGACTGCAGCCCGTGGTCGTGGCCGTGCCGCTCCACGGCGGCGGCGAAGTGCGCCAGCATCGGCAGGCACCAGCGCGACTCGTGGTCACCGAGGACCGTGCTCGCGTCGGGGTGGAACAGGACGAACCTGAGGAAGTTGTCGCCCGGCATGGCCGTCGGGTGGGTGCCCACGCCACGGAAAAGTGTCTCGAAAGCGGTGTTGGCCAGGACGACGTCCCAGCGGATGTCGAGAACGAGGGACGGGAAGGAGACGGCGTCCAGGAGGGTGGCGTAGTCCTGCAGATACGCCCGGGCCTCGAGACTCTCGGGGACGGGCCGCGGTTCCGACCGCTGCCCACCTGCCTGATATGCCATCGGGAGGTCACCCCTCTTGCCTATGCGGCCTTCACGCGGCGCCTTGATCCTGATGCCCCGACTTGAGCCGTGTCAACTATCGTGGCATTCCACGGCTGTTGACGGCTGAAATTGGCCACAGTTGTGGCGAGACCTGGATGTGAGTTCGAACAACGGGCTACTCTCCGGGAAGTTCACGGCAACCTGCTTGTGAGAAGCCAGTGAGAAACGTAGGAGATCTGTCGGTGTCGGATGGCTTCGAGTCTCCGGGCGACGCGGCGTCGGCCGTACTGCCGTCGGTCGTCGCCCGCGTCACCGCACTCGCCGACCGGCTCGGCGTGCCGCACGCGGAGGTCTTCGACACCGGCCGCCTGTCCGTGGCCTCCGGCGTGCCCGAGCCCGTCGTCAAGGCGCTGCTGAGCGGCCGCCCCGCGGGCGAACCGGACGTCCAGACCCGGTTCCTGCAACGCCTGGACATGCTGCGCCGCACGCGGCTGAAGCCCAACGGGCGCAAGTACACCCAACAGGAGATCGCCGACGGAGCCGGCATGTCCCGGCAGCAGGCCGGCGCGCTCATCAACGGCGACCGCCGCCCCACCATGGAGCACTGCGACGCCATCCAGCGGTTCTTCCGGGTGCACGCCGGTTTCCTCACGGCGGAGGATCCCGAGGCGCTCGCGGGCGCCCTCCAGCGCACCGAGCAGGACCTCTTGCAGAAGCTCGCCGAGCGGGAGGCGGCCGCGGCCGCCGACGACCCGCTGGAGCGGCTGCTGCAGGACCACGGCGTCCGCGGGATCGCCTGGCGGGCCGCGCAGTTGCCCACCGACCAGCACCGCGACAAGGTGGCGGAGTGGCTGGACATGCTCCTGGAGAGCGTCAAGCGGCCCGAGTCCTGATCCGGGGGAGAACTGTGGGCATCGGTAAGGAAATGCGCCGTCTGTGCGGCGAGTTGGTCACGGAGCTGACCCTCGCCGCCCCGGCACGGCCCGAGGACCTGTACGGCGCCCTGTGCGAGGCGATGAGCAGACGCCGCGGCCGCCCCGTGCACTTCCGTACGGCCGCCTTCCCGCCCGGCACGGCCAGCGGGCTGTGGCTCGACATGGCCGACCAGGACCTCGTCGTCATCGAGGAACGCACCGCCCCCGATCACCAATTGGTGATCCTCGGCCATGAGCTGTGGCACATGAAGGCCGGGCACTGCAGTCATCACGTGGAGGGCGCGGCGGTCGCGGCCCGTCTGCTGGACGACGAGGCGGACCTCCAGGCGACGGTGCTGAAGGTCGCCGCCCGCACCCGCTTCGACCAGGCCGACGAGAAGGAGGCGGAGACCTTCGGCCTTCTTCTGGCCAGCAAGTGCCGCACATGGCTGGCCGGCTCGTCGTCGCGGGGCCCGGTGCAGCGCGATCACCTGGCGGGCAGGATCGAGGCGTCACTGGGGTACCTGGGATCACAACAGGGTTGACCGGCGGCTCGCCCCGTAGGGACCGAGCCATCAAGCGACTCACGTCGCACTGCGTTCACTGGCCTCGCGCAAATCACGCTCGATCGCACGGCTGTGAGCAGCGTCGGCCCGGCCCTCCGCCGTCCCCGGCCTTCCCTCCCGCAGCAAGTCCCGCCAGTGCTCCCGGCTCCAGTCGGCCGCGGTCGTACCGGCGGTGAACTCCTCCACCAGGGCGACGAACCGCCCCGGATCGCTGTGGAACGGAAAGTGACCCGCGCCCTCGAAGATCTCCAGCCGGCTGCCCGGCATCGCCTCGTGCGCCCCGTACGCGTGTCGTACGGGCACCACGCTGTCCCGGTCGCCCCACAGCAGCATGGTCGGCATGCCCTCGGTGAGGTAGCAGCGGTCGAGCATGGTCACGACCTGGCCGCGCCAGTCGACGACCGCGCGCAGGGTGCGGATGAAGGCGTTCCGCGCGGTCTCGTCGGGCAGCGCGTCCACGAGGGTGAGCAGTTCGGGGGCGTCCTGTCCGAGGTCGGTGTCGAAGAGCTTCATCAGGTGTGCGGCGAGGCCCACTTGGAGGCGCATGCCGGGCAGACGCAGCGCGGACAGCATCAGATGGGCGCCGGGCAGCGAGACCAGCCGTAGGACGGGGTTGACCTCGCGGCCCACGCCGCCCGCGCTGACCAGGATGAGCCGCTCGGTGCGCTCGGGGAACTGGTAGGCGAACTGCATGGCCACGCCTGCGCCGAGTGAATGTCCGACCAGGGAGGCCGATTCGATGCCGAGGGTGGTGAGCAGGTCGCGCACGCCGTTGGCGTAGGCGGCGACGGAGTAGTCGGCGCGGGGTTTGTCGGAGGCCCCGTGGCCGAGGAGGTCGGGGGCGATCACGGTGTGGGCGCGGGCGAGGTCGGGGATGAGTTCGGCCCAGGTCGCCGAGGAGTCGCCGATGCCGTGGATGAGGACGAGGGCCGGGCCCTGGCCGGCCATGCGGTAGGCGCGGCGGTAGCCGTGCACGACGCGGTACTTCAGCTGGAGTTCCGCCTCGCCCACCGGGCGCAGCCGTACGGTGCGCGCCGGGCGCCGTCGTGGGGCGTCGACCACGCGTTTCGCCTCCTGTTCCAGTGGCCGCGGTGGGGCGGCCGGAAGCCCTTCCTTCCAGCGTAGGGGCGTATTCCTCCCGTGGATTTCGGTGAGGTTTCGCCTCCGCTAAGCGGGCGAACGGACGTGGAGCGGGGCCCGATTGTCAGTGGTGGGCGGCAAGCTGGAAGTGCACCGCCCTGTGGGGGCGTGACAGCACAGACCGACGTGGGGAGAGCCGCCCGATGCACACCGCTGTACTGACCGACCGCGAACGCACCGCCGTCCAGGCCTATCTGCGGCTGTTGCACACCGTGCGGGCGGCGTTCGACGTCGATCCCGGCCCGCCGGGTGCCGGCCGACCACCCGTCGTCCCGCCCGCGGTGCTGGCCGAGGCGGAGCGTGCGCTGAAGGAGGCGGGGCTGGCCGGCAACGAGGAGGCGTTCTTCCGGCTGCTGCACAGCTGGTGCCCGCCGGAGCCCTGACCCGTCAGGGGTTACGCGTGCGGCACGGTTACGGCCGTCGCCACCAGCCCGCGCCGGGCGGTCCAGCGCCCCTCGAAGTGAGTGAACCGCCGACCGCCCACCAGCGGGCCCGGTACGAGGAGTTCGGCCCGCAGGCCGCCGGTCAGCGGGTCGTCCGGGTCCACGGAGAGCTCGATGTCGGCCTCGGAGAAGTCCAGCCACTTCCGGGTGAGGGGGAACCACGCCTTGTAGACGGACTCCTTGGCGCTGAACAGGAGCCGGTCCCAGTGGATGCCGGGGTGCTCGTGGGTGAGTCGGCGCAGGCGGTCCCGTTCCGCGGGCAGTGACACGGCGAGCAGGACACCGTCGGGGAGCGGGCCGTCGCGTTCGGCGTCGATGCCCAGGGAGGCCAGGTCGGTGGCGCGGACGAGGGCCGCCGCGCAGTAGCCGTCGCAGTGGGTCATGCTGCCGGTCAGTCCGGAGGGCCAGCCCGGGGCGCCGCGTTCCCCGGGCAGGACGGCCTGGGGCGGTACGCCGAGCTTCTCCATGGCCCGGCGGGCGCAGGAGCGTACGACGGCGAACTCGCGGCGCCGCTTGGGGACGGCCTGGGCCACGACGGCTGCTTCCTCGGGGTACAGGCACGCGTTCTCGGGCTCGTCGTTGCCGTGCACCTCCACGGCCACCACGGAGTCCGGCAGCAGTTCCGAGATCACCGCGCCCCGACCTCCTTCGGCACGATGCGACGCAGCCGCCCGGGTGGCTCCGGGCGCTTTCGCCATTCGCGGGGGTAGCCCACCGACACCTCCTCGAAGCGGACGCCGTCGTGCCAGGTGGTCCGCGGGATGTGGAGGTGGCCGTAGACCATGGTCTCGACGCGGAATCTGCGGTGCCAGTCGGCGGTCAGCCGGGTGCCGCACCACATGGCGAACTCGGGGTGCCACAGGACGTCCGTGGGGTGCCGGTCCAGCGGGTAGTGGTTGACGAGGACGGTGGGCAGGTCGTCGGGCAGGGCGGCGAGCCGGCGCGCGGTCTCGGCGACGCGGGCCCGGCACCAGGCCTCGCGGGTGGGGTAGGGGTCGGGGTGCAGCAGGAACTCGTCGTTGCACACGATCCCGGTCTCGTGCGCGTACGCCAGTCCCTGTTCCTTGGTCGTGCAGCCGGCGGGCAGGAAGGAGTAGTCGTAGAGCAGGAACAGCGGCGCGACGGCGACGGGGCCGCCGGAGCCGGTCCAGACGGGGTAGGGGTCCTCGGGTGTGGTGACGCCGATTTCCCGGCACAGGGCGACCAGGTGGTCGTAGCGGGCGACTCCGCGGAGGGTGACGGTGTCCTTGGGGTGGGTCCACAGTTCGTGGTTGCCGGGGGCCCAGACGACCTTGCGGAAGCGGCTCGCGAGTGTGGTGAGGGCCCAGCGGATGTCGGCGACGGTCTCCGCCACGTCGCCGGCCACGAGCAGCCAGTCGTCGTCCGACTCGGGCCGCATCCGTTCGACGAGGGCGCGGTTCTCCTCGTAGCCGATGTGCAGGTCGCTGATGGCCAGCAGCTGTCCGGCACCGCCGACCGTCGACGTCACCTGTCGCCCCCTTCGATCACCCGAATGGGAACACGAGAACACATTTGCGCTTCCGAGGACAAGGGCGGACCAGGTCGGCCGATCTTCCCATCGAGTCGGCCGATCTTCCGCACGCCCGGGGCCGGGATGAGCATGATCAGGAAACCGGTGCGAGCATGATCGAAAAATCCGTAACACGCACGTTGCACGCGGCACCCTTTCAAAGCCGTATGATCGCCCCAACACCACCGCCATCAACGCCCTTCGCACGGGGCGGTTTGGTGTCCCTCCATCCACCCTGCCCGGGCACGGGCCTGCTTCGCCCTGCCCGCGAACCGTGAAAGGCGGCCTGCATGGTCTCTCGCGTACGCGTCTGGCTCAACCGCACGTACGCGGAGAACGTGTTCTTCATGGATCAGCTGCGGAGAAATCCCAGCGACCGGGCCGTCGAGATCCATGCGACCCATGGGGACGCCGACTCCCCCGTCCTCGCCGCGGCCGACTCCGCCGATCTGGAGCCGGAGGGTCTGTCCCCGGCCGGGTACGTGGAGTACGCGTTGGACCAGTGCCAGCGCCGCGGCATCGACGTGTTCGTGCCCCGACTGCACCAGTCGGCGATCGTGGCGCACCGCGCCGAGTTCGAGGCGGTCGGTACGGCGCTGCTGGCGCCGCCGCCTGAGGCCGTCGCGGTCTTCCACGACAAGGTGATCGCGTACGAGGCGGTGCAGGCGATCGGCGTGCCGGTGCCGCCGTGGTGGCGGGTGCGGAACACGGACGAACTCGTCGCCGCCGTAGAGGAGTTGGAGGCGGGCGGGCACAAGGCGTGCTTCAAGCCGGCGTCCGGTGCGGGCGGGGTGGGCTTCCGTGTCATCACCCGCACTCCCTTCTCGCTCATGCACCTCAATGGCTTCCCGACTCCGTACGTGCCGCTGGACCTGGTGCTTCAGGTCCTGGAGCAGGCCGACGAGCCGGTGGACTGGCTGGTCATGCCGCGGCTGGAGCAGCCGGAGGTGTCGGTGGACTGCCTGACCGGTCCCGACAACCTGGTCCGGCTGGCCGTGGGGCGCACCAAGAACGGCCGCCGTCGTGGTTTCACGCTGCACGAGCAGTGGCTGGAGCCGGCGCGGCGGATCGCGGAGGGCTTCGGGCTGCACTATCTGTCCAACATCCAGTTCCGGATGTTCGGTGACAGGCCCGTCCTGATGGACGTCAACACCCGCCCGGCCGGCGGACTGCACCAGCTGTCCCTGTGCGGAATCAACGCGCCTTGGGCGGCTGTGCAGTTGGCGCTCGGCGAAGATCCGGGCGAGATCGTGCCGCCGTTCCTGGGCCAGGACTACACGGTGGTGTCGGGCCCGCGCCCGCTGCGGCCGCTGTCGATCCCGCAGCAGCGGACGGAGGCCCCGGAACCGCTGCCGGCGGTGCCCGCCCCCGCGGCGCAGTCGGTCGAGACGGTCACGACGGAGGCCGAGGCTCCTGCCACGGCTACGGCCACCGCCACGGCGTGAGCACACCCTCGGCGCGTTCCTGAGCAGACGGACGGCAGTGGCCCGGCCCGCGTCTTCGCGGCGGGCACCTCTCCAGTGGGGAGAGCCGCAGCCTGGACACGGCCGGCGCCGGCTCCCGATCGCCGCTCATGACCCAGCGGCGACGGGAGCGGCTCGCCCGCGCCCGCGCCACACCGTGCCGCCACCTCGGCGGGCGACTCGGATCGTCCGGCCCTTCGCCGGTCAGCCGCGCGCCGCGAGCGCCTCGCGCCACACCGGGCTGTCGACGTAATGGTTGTCGAACCGCTCCGAGGAGTCCTTGATCTCCTGCGGATCGGTCTCGCCGCGCATCACCCGGCCGAGCAGCCGCAGGTAGTCGAAGCGTCCGGCGCCCGGTGTGAAGACGAACAGCACGTCCGCCGTCGCACCGGGCGCGGCGGCGAAGGCGTGCGGGGTGTGCGGCGGCACGACGAGGAAGTCGCCCGCCTCCAGGACCGTGATCTCCTCGCCCACCAGCACCTGCAGCGATCCGTCGATCACGAAGAACAGCTCGGAAGCCTCGGTGTGCAGATGGGCGGGCGCGCCGACCGCGCCCTCGGCGAAGGTCGAGCGGTAGCTGGTGAGGCGCCCGCCGGTGTCGGCGGAGTCCGCGAGGAGCGTCATCACGCTGCTGGGGTCACGCGTGGTCTCGGCCGCGGCGGCACGGGTGAGGACCGGGGTGAAGTCCGGGGCCTGCGTGGTCTCGTTCTGCTGAGTCGTCGTCATGGCTACGACTTTAGGGAGCTGATCGACCGGTGGCAGGGGGCAATCCGGCGCCGGAATCATGGGTCAATTCCGTGGGCCGAATCATTCGACCGGGTAGCCCCACGCCTTCGCCAACTCCACAAGCCGCGGTGGCAGTTCGGCTTCCGGATCGGCTGCGCGGGCGGGCTGGATGCGGCCCGACTTGATGGTGCTGCTCCAGTCGCCGAGCTGCGGGCGGAACGCGCCGTGGTCCTTGCTGCCGTAGTCGAGCATGGCGCTCTCCCACGGGACGCCGAGGTAGTCGCACAGGCCGCGGGTGGTCTTCTCCGGTTCGGCGGTGAGTTCCTCGTACGTGATCACGTGGGCGTCGAGGCTCTGGCGGGCCTCTTCCAGCTTCTCGCTGTAGTCGAGGACTTCGGCACGGATGGCCTCGTGATCGGGATCCGTACGGCGGTTGGTCAGGGACGTGATGACCGCGCCCGGGTGCCGCAGCAGGACGATGTGGCGGGCGTCCGGCCAACATCGGCGCAGCCGGGGCCAGATGAGAGTGTTGGCCGGGGTCTTGTCGACGATGACGTTCTTGCCGCTGCGGGTGAGTTCCAGGTGCAGCACCCGATCCCACAGGACGTGCTCCAGTTCCTCCTTGTCCAGTTCGAGTGCCTTCATGGCCTCGGCGGTGAAGTCGCGTGTCAACTCGACGTGGAGGGTGCGCAGATGCATCTCGTGCGGGGCACGGATGCGGCTGTGGCTGTTCAGCAGCACCCTGAGCAGGGTCGACCCGGAGCGCACGGAGGACAGCACGAACACCGGCGACTTGACCAGGCGCGGGGCGCGCGGGGCGGTGTACGTCTCGGCCGCGGACCGGGAGCGGGGCGCGGGTACGGCGTCCAGGTTCCGGCGCGGCGGGCTCACGGCCTCTTTCATCAGCCTCCCCCGACGCTTCAGCCCCTTGCCGATCGCGGACATACGCGGGTCTCGCACCGTGACACCTTTCTCTCGCGCTGTGCGCTCCTGATCCCAGGGGTGGCATGCGAACTCCAGGTGTCGCGCAGGCAAAGCACCGTGGTCACGGAACCTCTAATTCCGCCCGTGACCAGGTCATTTACCGATTTCTTAATTCTTGATGGGAACCACCGTGGCCCGGCAGTGGCCCGGCATCTCGGACGCGGCCTCAGAAGCGGCCCGACCCGCGGTACAGCTCCAGTTCGCCGTCGAGTTCGACCGCGAGCACCGTGGCATACGGGTCGATGTCGGCCGCGTCGGGCGAGTCGATCCACAGCACGCCGACGGCCTCGTGGAGCCCGCCGACGACGCGGTGGGCCAGTTCGGTGCCGGTGCCGAGGACGGTGACCTTGCGGACCGGTGTGACCAGGCCGCGGACGCCGATCTCGGCGCGTGGGATGTCGAACACGGTGAGGTAGAGGGTGCGGCGGTCGGCGGAGAGGGTGCTGGGCCCGTAGTGGTGCCCGGCCGGCAGCCCGCGCACCGTCCCGTACACGCCCTCGGCGTGCTTGCGGATCCACTCCCCCAGCCCTTCGAGGCGCTCGACCTGCGGCTCGGGGATGGTGCCGTCCTCCATCGGGCCGACGTCGAGGAGCAGGTTGCCGCCCCCGCCGATGGTCTCGGTGAAGTAGCGGATCAGCTGGCTGAGCGACTTGTGGTTGTGGTCGTGGTGCTGGTAACCCCACGAGTCGTTGATCGTCAGGCACAGCTCCCAGGGGCCCTCGGGCGGCACGACGGGGGCGCCCTGTTCGGGCGTGGCGTAGTCGCCCTCGCTGAGCATGCGGGCGTTGAAGACGACGTCGGGCGAGTACGAGCGGATGAGCGCGGCGAGTTCGCGGATGCGCCACTGCTCCTCGCTGCGG
The DNA here is from genome assembly GCF_040295365.1 of Streptomyces sp. NPDC002838. Taxonomy (NCBI): domain Bacteria; kingdom Bacillati; phylum Actinomycetota; class Actinomycetes; order Kitasatosporales; family Streptomycetaceae; genus Streptomyces; species Streptomyces sp. NPDC002838. The sequence continues at coordinate 26,450 of NZ_JBEOVF010000046.1, forward strand.
TCCCACTCGCCGTCGAACCACATCAGGTCGGGCCGGTAACGGGAGGCCAGTTCGCGGATCTGGCCGTCACGGTAGGCGATGAACCGCTCCCAGGCCTGAAGGTTCTCGTCCTCGGCCGCGACCTCGGAGTAGCGGTTGTCCTCCAGCTCCGGCGGGCGGCCCGGCTTGCGCGTCGAGGCGTAGTCGGGGTGGTTCCAGTCGGAGTGCGAGTAGTACAGGCCGACCTTCAGGCCCTCTTCGCGCAGGGCGTCGGCGTAACCGGATATGTAGTCGCGGCCCAGGTTGAGGTCGCCGTACGCGGTGTCCCACAGGGCGACGCCGTCGTGGTGGCGGCTGGTCAGGACGGCGTACTTGGCGCCGGCCCGCGCGAAGAGCTTCGCCCAGGCGTGTGGGTCGTACTTGGCGCCGGTGAAGCGGTCGAGCTGGGACATGTACTGATCGTGCGGCACGATGTCGTCGTAGAACGACCAGGACTCCTGGACGCCGTCGACGGCGTAGATCCCCCAGTGGACGAAGATCCCCAACTTGGCATCGGTGAACCAGGGCTGCATGGGCACGGGTGAACTCCTCGACAGGACAGGATCACTTCGTCGGAGGGGGCGGGCACGACGACGTGCCCGCCCCGGGGTGCCGGGTTCTACCGGCCGGTGGCGCCGCGCCGCAGACGGAGCGTCAGCACCTGGAAGGGGCGCAGCGAGACTGCGACCGCGCCGTCGCCGTCGCCGTCGAGGTCCGCGTCCTGAAGGGGCCGCTCCAGCAGGTCGGTGACCTGGGCGCCGGCGAGCGGGAATCCGGTGCGCAGCACGCCGTGGGCGCGGCCGCCGCGGGACTCGTACAACCGCACCACCACGTCACCCGACTCGTCGTCGGCGAGCTTGACCGCCTCGACCGTCACGCCCTCGCCGTCCATGGAGACGACCGGCTCTGGGGCGCCCGAGGCGTCCGCCACGCGCAGCGGCAGGTTGAGGGCGTAGCCCTCGGCGACGGCGTCCTCGATGTCCGCACCGGGGAGCAGGGAGTAGACGAAGCGGTGCCTGCCCTGGTCGGCCTCGGGGTCCGGGATGCGCGGGGCACGGACCAGGCTGAGGCGGACCGTGGTCGTCGTACCGCCGTCCTCGCGGACCGTGCGGGAGACGTCGTGGCCGTACGTCGAGTCGTTGATGACGGCGACGCCGTAGCCGGGCTCGCCGATGTGCACCCATCGATGGCCGGCGACCTCGAAACGGGCCGCCTCCCAACTGGTGTTGGTGTGGGTGGGGCGCTGGACGTGGCCGAACTGGATCTCCGCCGAGGAGTGCGGCGCCCTGATGTCCACCGGGAAGCCGGCCTTCAGGATCTTCTCGGCCTCGTGCCAGTCGATGTCGGTCTCGAAGTCGATGCGCGGGCTGCCGGCGCGAACGGTGATCGTCTGGGTGATCGTCGAGCCCTTGCCGAAGGAGCGCGTGACGCGGATCGCGCCGAGCAGCGGGTCCTGCGAGACGACCTCGACGGAGTCGGGGGTCAGCAGGTCCGTGTAGCGGTTCTTGTAGTGCTTGTCGATGTCCCAGGCGTCCCAGTAGTTGGGCAGGTCCGTGTGGAGGCGGAGCAGGTTGCCCTGGCCGGCGAGGACTTCGCGATTCGACCGTAGATCGTAGACAGACGACAGTGTTCCGTCTTCTGCCACCTCCACACGGACCAGGCCGTTGTCGAGGACGCGTTCCTCGGCCTTCACCGGCTGCGCGGGCTCGGCGTCGGTGAGCGGCGCGCTGCCGCTCGCGGGCACCTCCACGTACGCCGGTGTGCCGTCGGCCGTACGGATCACCTCGGCGCGGTCGCACGGGCTCGTGTTGAACACGCGCGGCCCGCCGGCGCCCAGCGCGGCGATCGCCTCGGCCGTCAGCGCCTGAAGCTCCTGGGCTACACGGGCGTATTCGGCCTCCGCCTCCCGGTGCACCCACGCGATCGAGGAGCCCGGCAGGATGTCGTGGAACTGGTGGAGCAGGACCGTCTTCCACAGCCGGTCCAGCTTCTCGTACGGGTACGAGTAGCCGGGCGCGTGCAGCGCGGCCGTCGTCGCCCACAACTCGGCTTCCCGCAGCAGGTGTTCGCTGCGCCGGTTGCCCTGCTTGGTGCGGGCCTGGGAGGTGTAGGTGGCGCGGTGCAGCTCCAGGTAGAGCTCGCCGTTCCAGACCGGGGCGTCCGGGTACTCCTCGCGGGCCTTGGCGAAGAACGCGTCGGGGTGCTCGACGACGACCTTCGGGGAGCCCTCCAGGTCCTTCAGGCGCCGCGCCCGTTCCATGATCTCGCGGGTGGGGCCGCCGCCGCCGTCGCCCCAGCCGAAGGGGGCGAGCGAGCGCGTACCGCCGCCCTTCTCCGAGTAGTTGCGCACGGCCCGGTCCATCTCCTCGCCGCTGAACCGGGCGTTGTAGGTGTCGACCGGCGGGAAGTGGGTGAAGATGCGGGTGCCGTCGATGCCCTCCCACCAGAAGGTGTGGTGGGGGAACTTGTTGGTCTGGTTCCAGGAGATCTTCTGGGTGAGGAACCACTCGTTGCCGGCGAGCTTGGCGAGCTGCGGGTAGGCGGCGGTGTAGCCGAAGGAGTCCGGCAGCCACACGCCCTTGGTCTCGACGCCGAAGTGCTCGATGAAGAACCGCTTGCCGTGGATCAGCTGGCGGGCGATGGCCTCGCCGCCGGGCAGGTTGCCGTCGGCCTCGACCCACATGCCGCCGACCGGCGCCCACTGGCCCTTCTTCACCGAGTCCTGGATGCGCGCCCACACGTGCGGGTAGTTGTCGCGCACCCACTCGTACTGCTGGGCCTGGGAGCAGGCGAAGATGAAGTCGTCGTACTCGTCGGCCAGCGAGGTGACGTTGGAGAACGTGCGGGACGTCTTGCGCTTGGTCTCGCGGATGGGCCACAGCCAGGCGGAGTCGATGTGGGCGTGGCCGACGCCGGAGATGGTGTGGGCGCTGGCGTGGGCGGGCCGGGCCAGGACGGGCGCGAGTACCTCGCGGACGGCCGCGGCGCTGCCGGAGATGTCGTCGAGGTCCAGGGCGTCCATGGCGCGGTCCAGGGCGTGCATGATCTCGTGGCGGCGCGGTTCGTGCTCGCCGAGGTGGACCATGAGCTCGCGCAGCACCTGGAGGTCCAGGTCGAGGTGCCAGACCTGCTCGTCGAGGACGGCGAGGTCGGCGCGGCGGAATGTATACAGTGGACGGTCGCCTGCCGTCAGTACATCGCCCATGGGCGTCGGGGCCGCGAAGTTGTTCGCCAGGATGTCGGGGTTGGAGGCCGCCTCGACGAGATAGTCGACCGTCTCGCCGCCCGTGGCCGGGTTGGCGATCGCCACGTACTGGTTGAGCGGGTTGACCGCCTTCAGCGGCGTCCCGTCCGTGAGGTGGACCAGCGCCTCGGCCTGGTTGCCGGGCCAGTCGCCCACGAAGCCGAGGTCGATGACCGCCTCGACGCGCTTGCCGGCCCACTCGGCCGGCACCTGGCCGCGCATCCGGAACCAGGTCGTGCCCCAGGGCGGACCCCACGGGGTGTCCATCACGAAGGGCTCGTAGGGCGCGGCGGCGGCCTCCTCGAAGGAGACCGGCTCCCCCGGCGCCTGCCAGGCCTCGACCTCGAACGGGACGGTGGCCGCGTAGATCGCGGGCTTGATGCGCTGGTCGTGAACGCGCTCGACGCGCTCCTCGATCCGGCGGCGTTCGTCGTGCATCAGAATCTCCAGGTCAGAGGGTGGGGAAAGCGCTTACCCAAGGTACGCCAGGCCAGGGTGGACGGCGGTGTAGCCCTCGACGAGCCGCCGTGCCACGTTGACCGAGTCGACCAGCGGGTGCAGTGCGAACGCCTTCACAGCCGTCGCACGGGAACCGGAGTCGGCGGCGGCGAGCACCTCGCGCTCGACCGCCTTGACCGAGCAGACCAGGCCGGTGGCGTGGTCGGGCAGCGGGGCGACGGCGACCGGGTGGGCGCCGTTGGCGTCGACCAGGCACGGGACCTCGATGACGGCGTCCGTGTCGAGCACGGAAAGGGTGCCCTGGTTGCGGACGTTGAGGATCAACGTCGTGCGCTCGTCTCGGGCGATGGCCCGCATCAGGGCGAGGGCCACCTTCTCGTAGCCGCCGGACAGGTCGTCGGCGTCGCGTTCGCCGGCGCCGGCCGTCTCCCGGTTCTCGGCCATGTAGGTGGCCTCGCGCTCGGCGCGGGTGCGGTCCCAGGCGGTCAGGGCGGCGGCGTCGGGGCGCCGCATCTCCTGATAGAAGCGGGCCTGCTGGTCGGCCAGGAAGGCGCCGCGGGTCTTGTCGGCCTGCTGGTAGGCGCGTACGGCTTCCCGGTTGAAGTAGTAGTAGTGCAGGTACTCGTTGGGGATCGCCCCCAGGGACCGCAGCCAGTCGACGCCGAAGAGCTTGCCCTCCTCGAAGGAGCCGAGCAGGTCGGGGTCGGCGAGCAGGCGCGGAAGCTCGTCCCGGCCGGCGATGCGCAGGCCGCGCACCCAGCCGAGGTGGTTGAGGCCGACGTAGTCGATCCAGGCCTCCTGCGGGTTCTTCGCGCCGAGCACGCGGGCGATACGGCGGCCGAGGCCGACCGGCGAGTCGCAGATGCCGATGACGCGGTCACCGAGGTGGCGGGACATGGCCTCGGTGACGAGTCCGGCCGGGTTGGTGAAGTTGATGAGCCAGGCGTCGGGGGCGAGGCGGGCGACGCGCTGGGCGATGTCGACGGCGACGGGGACCGTCCGCAGACCGTAGGCGATGCCGCCCGCACCGACCGTCTCCTGACCGAGGACGCCTTCCGCCAGCGCCACCCGTTCATCGTTGGCGCGGCCCTCCAGGCCGCCGACGCGGATCGCGGAGAAGATGAAGTCGGCGCCGCGCAGGGCCTCGTCGAGGTCGGTGGTGGTGGTCACCTCGGGTGCGTCGGGCACGTTGGCGGCCTGTTCAGCCAATACACGGGCGACTGCATACAGTCGACTGTCGTCCAGATCGTGTAGAACGACTTCGGTAACCCGGCCCTCGCCGCGGTCCGTCAGCAGCGCCCCGTACACGAGCGGCACCCGGAATCCGCCGCCGCCCAGAATCGTCAGCTTCACGCTGCTCCCGCCTTTCCTGCCAGGATCACCTCGACACCCGCCTCCTGAAGGGAGGAGCGCGTCTCCGCGTTCACCGGCGCGTTCGTCACCACCACGTCCAGGTCCTCGGGACCACAGACCTTCGCCATGCCCGTACCCGGGAACTTCGCCGAGTCGGCGAGCAGGACGACCTTGTCACCGGCCTTGATCATGGCTCGCTTGACGGGTACCTCGACGACCGTCGTGTCCATCACCTGCCCGCCCGGCCGTACCCCGCTGGTGCCGAGGAAGAGCCAGTCGGCGTGCAGCTGGCGCAGATTGTCCTCGGTGAGGAAGCCCACCAGGGAGCGGTACTCGCGGCGGACCATGCCGCCAAGCAGCACCAGCTCGATGCCCTCGTCGTCGGCGAGCTCCTCGTACACCACCAGGTTGCTGGTGATCACGGTGAGCCGGCGGCCGTGCAGCTGGCGGGCCAGGCGGTAGGCCGTGGTGCCGATGTCGAGCAGCACCGACTGGCCGTCCTGGACCAGCGCGGCGGCCCGGGCCGCTATCGCGTCCTTCTCGGACACCCGGACCTCGGCGACCTCGGCGAAGGGCTGGTCGCCCTCCTCCACGACCGCGCCGCCGTGCACGCGGGTGAGCAGCCCGTCCTCCTCCAGCTTGACGAGGTCACGCCGGACGGTGGCAGGGCTCACACCGAGTTGCTCGGAGAGGTCGGTCACAGCCGCGGGGCCGCCCGAGCGCAGGGCCCGCAGGATGAGTTGGTGTCGTCGTTCAGCCAGCACGACATGAACAGTACTCGTCATTGTCAATCATTTCTATGCTCAGTTCTGCATGACTCTTGACCAATCTCGCTGTGGGGCGCACGATTCCGGTCACCGAATTGAAGACTTTTGACGAGAGGATGCGCGCGTGGGCGACGACCGGCCCGATGTGCTGCTGACCGGGCTGCTCTTCTACGACCTCGTCCTCACGGGCCTGGGCAAGCCGCCGACGCCGGGCGAGGAGATCTGGACGACCGGTATGGGCTGCGGCCCGGGCGGCATCGCCAACCTGGCGGTCGCCGCCTCCCGCTTCGGCCTGAAGACCTCCCTGGCCACGGTCTTCGGCGACGACTTCTACGGTGCCTACTGCCAGGAGCTCCTCGCTCGCCAGGAAGGCGTCGACCTCGCGCTCTCCCGGGTCGCGGACGACTGGCCCACCCCCGTCACCGTCGCCCTCGCCCACGGCCACGACCGGGCCCTGGTCACCCACGGTCAGGAACCGCCGTACTCGCAGGACGTGCTGATGGGCGACCCGCCCGAGGCGCGCACGGCCCTCGTGCACCTGGAGGCCGAGCCGCGCGGATGGCTGGCGAAGGCGGCGGCGAACGGCACACAGATCTACGCCGACGTCGGCTGGGACCCCACCCAGGAGTGGTCCCGCGACCTGCTCGACCAGCTCGCGCTGTGCCACGCCTTCCTCCCGAACGAGATCGAGGCGATGGCCTACACCCGTACCGACAGCGCGGTCGCGGCGCTCGGCACGCTCTCCGAGCTGGTGCCGGTGGCCGTGGTCACGCGCGGCGGCGACGGCGCCGTCGCCGCCGACCAGACGACGGGCGAGTACGCGGAGGTGCCCGCCCTGGACCTCGACGTCCTGGACGCGACGGGCGCCGGGGACGTCTTCGGCGCGAGCTTCGTCGCGGCCTCCCTCGGCGGCTGGCCGCTTCAGGAGCGGCTGCGGTTCGCGGTGCTGGCGGCCGGGTTGTCCGTAGGGCATCACGGTGGCGCGCTGGCGGCGCCCGGCTGGTACGGCGTCGACCGCTGGTGGCGCTCGCTGACCGACCCCGAGCTGAAGCGGGCGTACGGCTTCCTCGCCGACCGCATCCCGGCGGACGTGGGGCCGCCCGTCCAGTACGCCCCCGTCACGCCGCCCGCACGGCACTGACCCCCCGATCACCCCCACGATCGGCCCTTCTATGCGAAGTCTCGAACAGATCCGAAAGGCGGTGGGAGCTGTGCGGCTCTCACGAAGGGGCCTGCTGCGCGCGGGCCTGGCCGGTACGGCCGCCACGGCGCTCGGCGGCCTGGCGTCCGGCTGCGCGGTGCCGACCGGCTCCACCGGCCGAAACATGGTCCTGTGGTACTGGAGCGGCGGCCTGAGCGACACCGTCGTCAAGGAGGCCCAGGCCCGCTACGGCAAGGACGTCTCCCTCAAGGCCCAGCAGATCGGCGGCTACTACCGTTCCAAGCTGATCACCACCATGGCCGGCCGCGCCCACATCCCCGACATCGCGGGGCTCAAGGGCGAGGACATGGCGTCCTATCTGCCGAACGCCGACCAGTTCGTGGACCTGCGGACGCTCGGCGCCGAGAAGCTCAAGAGCCAGTACCTGGACTGGAAGTGGCAGCAGGGCGTCGCCGAGGACGGCAGCCTCGTCGGCTTCCCCATCGACGTGGGCCCGGTCGTGCACTTCTACCAGCCCGCCGTCTTCGAGAGGGCCGGGCTCCCGTTCGAGCCGGCCGACGTGTCCAGGGAAATGGGCACCTGGGACAAGTTCTTCGCGGCGGGTGAGCAGCTCAAGCAGCGGATCCCCGGCGCACGCATCCTCACCGACGTCGGCAGCGTCTTCGAGATGTCGATCGGCCAGGGGACCACGCGGTTCGTCGACGGGGACCGGCACTTCATCGGCGACGGCGAGCACGTCCGCACCTGCTGGGACCGGGCCGTGGAGGCCAAGCGGCGCGGGCTCGTGTCGGACCTGGTGACGGGCACGCCCGACTCCATCTCGGCCACCGAGAGGGGGCAGCTGCCCAGCCAGCTGAACGCCTCCTGGGCGGCCGGCGACCTCAAACTCCAGTTCCCGAAGACCAAGGGCAACTGGCGGGTGGCCAGCTGTCCGGGCGGCCCGTCGAACGTCGGCGGGTCGTTCCTGGCGATCACCAAGGCCTGCCGGGAGCCCGAGCGGGCCTTCGAGATCATCACCTGGATCCTCAACGCCGACAACCAGGCCCAGGGCTTCGTCGACGCCGGCCTCTTCCCCTCGACCCCCGCCTCGTACGAGATGACGAAGCTGCGCGAGCCCGACCCGTTCTTCGGCGACCAGATCACGATGGACGTCTTCGGCCCGGCCGCCGAGAAGATCCCGGTCGCCTTCAACAGCCCGTACGACATCGCCCTCGGGCAGCCCATCCGGGACGAGATCAAGAACGTCGGCGTCCTCGGCAAGAACCCGAACAAGGCCTGGAAGGACGCCATGAGCAAGTGCCGGCGCATCGCGGACCACCTGGGGGTGAGTTACTGATGGCTACCGCACCCGTGGTCGAACAGCCCCCGACCGTCGTGGCCGAGACACCGGCCGCCCCTCCCAAGAAGGGCATCCTGAGCCACTGGCGGCTCTACGCCGCGATCTCCCCCTTCTACCTGCTCTTCCTCGGCTTCGGCCTCATCCCCGTCGGCTTCTCGCTCTACCTCTCCTTGCACCGCTGGGACGGCCTCGGCTCGATGGAGTGGGCGGGCCTGTCGCAGTACCGCTACCTGATCGGTGACACCGACTTCTGGAGCTCGATCGGGAACACGATCATCATCTGGGCGCTGGCCACCTTCCCCATGATCTTCCTGGCGATGGTGACGGCCGTGATGCTCAACTCCGCGGTGCGCTTCAAGAACGTCTACCGCTTCGCCTACTTCCTGCCGAACGTCACCTCGATCGTCGCGGTCGCGATCATCTTCGGGTCGGTCTTCTCCACCAACTTCGGTCTGATGAACGCTCTGTTGCAGGCCGTCGGCCTGGACCAGGTGGCGTGGCTGAACACGCCGTGGGGCATCAAGGTCGCCATCGCGACGCTGATGACCTGGCAGTGGACCGGGTACAACGCGATCATCTTCCTCGCCGGGCTCCAGACGGTCCCGAGCGAGCTGTACGAGGCGGCGCGCGTGGACGGCGCCGGTCCCGTGCAGACCTTCTTCCGGATCACGCTGCCGATGCTGCGGCCGACGCTGCTGTTCGTGCTCGTCGTCTCGACGGTCACCGGACTGCAGAGCTTCGCCGAGCCCCAGGTGCTGCTGCAGACCACGGCGAACGAGTCCACGTTCTCGGGCGGCCCCGACCACGCCGGCCGGACCATGGTCCTCTACTTCTTCCAGCAGACCTTCGACAACAACGACTTCGGCTACGGCGCCGCCGTGGCGTGGGGCATCTTCCTCGTCGTCGTCATCTTCTCGATCATCAACTGGCGCCTGGTGCAGCGCCGGGGCGAAGAATAGGGAGGCCGGTCACCATGGCATCCATCAAGGGCTCCGGGCGCCGGGGCATCGCACTGCACGCGGTCCTGGTCATCGGTCTTCTGCTGTCGGCCTTCCCGTTCTACTGGGCCGTGATCATGTCGACGCACACGTCGACCGAGATCTTCTCCTATCCGCCGAAGCTGCTGCCGGGCTCGCACTTCCTGGAGAACCTCCGCCACCTCTTCGACAACATCGACTTCTTCGGGTCGATGTTCAACTCGCTGCTGGTCGCCGTCTCGGTGACCGTGCTGGTGCTGTTCTTCGACTCGCTGGCGGCGTTCGTCTTCGCCAAGTTCGAGTTCCCGGGCCGCCGGGCGCTGTTCGGACTGATGATGGCGATCTTCATGGTGCCGGCGCAGCTGGCGGCCATCCCGCAGTTCGTGATCATGGCGAAGATCGGCTGGATCGGCACGATGACCTCGCTGATCGTCCCGGCCGCGGCCAACGCGTTCGGCATCTTCTGGATGCGCCAGTACATGAAGAGCGCCATCCACGACGAACTGCTCGACGCCTCACGGATCGACGGGGCGAGCTTCCTGCGCCAGTACTGGCACGTGGCGCTCCCGGTCGTCCGCCCGGGCCTGGCCTTCCTCGGCATCTTCACCTTCATGGGCCAGTGGAACGACTACGCCTGGCCCCTGATCGCCCTCACCAACCCGGACAACGTCACCCTCCAGGTGGCGCTGTCCCAGCTCAACGGCACGCACGGCACGACGGACTACGGCATGGTGATGACCGGCGCGCTGCTCGCCCTCATCCCGTTGCTGATCGTGTTCGCGATCGGTGCCAAGCAGATCATCAGCGACCTCGGCAAGGGGGCCATCCGCTGATGGATCCCTTGCTGGCGCTGCGCCCCTGGGAGGCACCAGAGGTGACCTCGTGGGGGCGGCTGCCGATGAACGCCGTCGACCGCCGCGCCGGGGCGCTGAAGCTCGACGGCGACTGGCGCTTCCAGCTGCTGCCGTCGCCGGACGCGCCGGTGTCCGAGGTCTGGTCGTCGTCGAACGTCCCCGGTGTCTGGACGATGCAGGACACGGACGACCTTCCGCAGTACACCAACGTCCGTATGCCGTATGCGGAATTCCCTCCGCAGTCGCCCGCCGCCAATCCGACGGGCGTCTACGAGCGCGCGGTGGACGTCCCCGCCGAATGGGCCGGCCGGCGGATCGTGCTCCAGGTCGGCGCCGCCGAGAGCGTGCTGCTCGTGCACGTGGACGGGTGGCCGGTCGGCATCTCCAAGGACTCCCACCTGGCCGCCGAGTTCGATCTGACGGAGGTCGTACGCCCCGGCGAGCGGGCCGTCGTACGGCTGACCGTGGTGAAGTGGTCGGACGCCTCGCACATCGAGGACCAGGACCAGTGGTGGCACGGGGGCGTGACGCGCTCGGTGCTGCTGTACGCGACGGATCCGCTGCATCTCGCCGACGTGACCGTGCGGGCCGGGCGGTACGGGGAGTTGCGGGTCGACTGCCGGGTGCGGGACACCGGCGGTGCGCTGCCCGACGGGTGGTACGTCAGCGGGGAGCTGAGTGGTCAACTCCTCAGCCAGGACACGGAGTTCGACCGACTCAACACCGAGGACGACCGTGTCTCCGACTTCCTCGGCGAGGCCCGGCTGCGGACCACCGTCCCCGACGTGCGCGCCTGGAGTGCCGAGACGCCCGAGCTGTACGACCTGACCGTGCGGCTGCACCGCGCCGACGGCACCGTCGCGGACACCTCCCGCCACCGCGTCGGCTTCCGCGACGTCGAGATCGTCGGCCGGGACCTGCTGGTCAACGGCGAGCGGGTGTTCGTCCGAGGCGTCAACCGGCACGACTTCCATCCGCTGACCGGCCGGACGGTGTCGTACGACGACATGCGCGCGGACCTGGTCCTGCTGAAGCGTTTCGGCTTCAACGCGATCCGCACCGCGCACTATCCGAACGACCCGACGCTGTACGACCTCGCCGACGAGCTCGGCTTCTACGTCGTCGACGAGGCGGACATCGAGTCCCACGACCACGCCCACGAGATCGCCGACGACCCCCGCTATCTGAACGCCTTCGTGGACCGGGTCTCCCGAATGGTGCTGCGGGACAAGAACCACCCCTCGGTCATCATCTGGTCGCTGGGCAACGAGTCCGACTACGGCGCGAACCACGACGCGGCGGCGGGCTGGGTGCGCCGGCACGATCCGAGGCGGCCCCTCCAGTACGAGGGGGCGGCCAAGCTCGGCTGGGCGGATCCCGACCTCGCCTCCGACATCGCCTGCCCGATGTACGCGCCGCTGGAGGACTGCGTGGCGCACGCGCTGTCCGGCGAGCAGACCAAGCCGCTCATCCAGTGCGAGTACTCGCACGCCATGGGCAACAGCAACGGCACGCTGGCCGACCACTGGGCGGCCATCGAGTCCACCCCGGGGCTTCAGGGCGGCTTCATCTGGGAGTTCTGGGACCACGGCATCCTCCAGCGTGTGAACGACGGAAGACCGGTCGGGCGTGGGGGTGCCGGGCTGTACGAGGGCGGTGTCGCCGCGCCGGGTCACCGGTGGGCGTACGGCGGCGACTTCGGGGAGACGATCCACGACGGCGCGTTCATCGCGGACGGCGTGGTGTTCCCGGACCGCACGCCCAAGCCGGTGATGTACGAGCACCGGGAGATCGCGGCGCCGGTGCGCCTGGAGTGCTTCAAGCACGAGGGCATCGTCCTCGGCAACCACCAGCACTTCCGAGGGCTGGACTGGCTGAAGGCCGAGTGGGAGCTGTCCCTGGCCGACGGTGGCACGCGGACCGCGCCTGCCGAGCTGCCCGATCTGCGGCCGGGCGAGACGGCGGCGGTGCCGCTGCCGTTCGAGCTGCCCGAGGACAGTGGCGAGGCGTGGCTGACGCTGCGGGTGACGACCGCCCACGACGAGCCCTGGGCGCCGCGCGGGACGGTGGTGTGTCTGCCGCAGGTACGGCTGCGGGCGGCTCCGCCGAAGCGGTCCGTCCTGGCGATGCGGAACCGTTCCGTCGAGGTCGACGCCGACGGCCTGCTGATCCATCCCCTGCTCACCTCCGCCCCCACGCTGTCGCTGTGGCGGGCACCCACCGACAACGACGAGCTGGGCGGTACGGCCCTGCGCTGGCGGGCCTGGGGCCTGGACGCGCCGGCGCGCAAGGTCGTCGACGTGCGACAGGCGGCCGGCCGCCTCACCGTGCACGCCGAGTACGCGTCGGACGCCGGTGTCGTCCGCCACACGCAGGTGTTCACCCCCGTCGAGGACGGCATCCACGTCGAGGAGTCGGCCGAACTGCCGGTCGCGCTCGCCGATGTGGCGCGGGTCGGCTCGGTGTTCGAGACGGTGGCGGGTCTGGACCTGATGGAGTGGTACGGGCAGGGCCCCTGGGAGTCGTATCCGGACCGCGCCTTCGGGGCGCCCGTCGGCCATCACTCCGTGCCGGTGGACGAGCTGTTCACCCCTTATCTCCGCCCGCAGGAGAGCGGCGGGCGGCACGGCGTACGGCACTTCACGCTGTCGGCGCCGGACGCCACCGGACTGACGGTGGTGCTCGACGAACCGCGTCAGGTCTCGGTCACCCGCTATCACGCCGAGGACCTGACCGCCGTAGGCCATCATGACGAACTCGTCCCGCGGGCCGGTTGCGTGGTGCATCTGGACGCGGCCCACCGGGGTCTGGGCACCGCCTCGTGCGGGCCCGACACCTCACCGTCGTATCTCGTCGCACCGGGTGTCCACCGCTGGAGCTGGACCCTGCGCACTCTCTGAACCCCCCACACCTCCTCTGTCACCTTTTACGCAGTGTTACGGAGCACACGTGTGCGTTTCGCATGAGCACGACCAGGGCGAGGCCGCGCAGGCCGGCGCCGGAAGACGCGGTTTCCTGCGGGCGACGGCGCTGCTGGGCGCGGCCGCCACGGCGGGTGTGGCGCTGCAGGCCACCGCCGAGGCGGCCCCGGCTGCCGCGGCCTGGCGGCCCGACCCCGACAGCCGCCGCTTCACGTTCGCCGTCATGCCCGACACGCAGTACCTGTTCGACGGGCCCAGCATCGACAAGGCGCCGATCGAGGCGTCGCTGCGCTATCTGCTGGAGCACGGCAGGGAAGAGAACATCGTCTTCCTGTCCCACCTGGGCGACCTCACGGAGAACGGCGCCCCGGCCGAAGTCACCGCGATCAGCGAGGCGTTCCGGCTGCTGGACCGGCGCGGCGTCGGCTACAGCGTCCTGGCCGGCAACCACGACGTGAAGTCGTCGACCGACGACCAGCGGGGCGCGACGCCGTACCTGGAGGCCTTCGGGCCGCGGCGGTTCCAGGGCAAGCCGACATTCGGCGGCGCCTCCCCGGACGGCTACAACACCTTTCACCTCTTCAAGGCGGCCGGCCGGGAGTGGATGGTGCTGGCGCTGGACTGGCGGCTGTCGGCGAAGGGGTACGCATGGGCGAAGGAGGTCATGGCCCAGCACCCGCGGACTCCGGTGATCCTCACAACGCATGAGCTGGTGGTCGAGGACGACTCCCTCTCCTCGTACGGGCAGCAGCTGTGGGACCGGCTGATCGAGGACCACGACCAGATCTTCCTCACTCTCAACGGGCATTACTGGCCCGCCGCCCGCGCGACGCGCCGGAACGCGGCGGGACATGACGTCCACCTGCATCTGACGAACTATCAGAACCGCTATTTCGGCGGCGCGGCGATGATCCGCCTCTACCACTTCGACCTGGACCGGAACGTCATCGACGTGGAGACGGTGTCTCCATGGATCCTGGGCCGGGCCGCGAAAGGGCTCAACGAGCTGGAGCGGCAGGAGATCGAACTGAGCGGCGACACCGACCGGTTCTCCGTCGACATCGACTTCGCGGACCGCTTCTCCGGCTTCGCCCCGGTGCCCCCGCGCCCCGCACGCCCCGCGTCGAAGATGCTGGTCCCCGGCACGGTCGCCTACTGGCGCTTCGACGGGCACGACGACCAAGAGGCCGTCACCGGCACGGTCCGTGACCTGTCCGGACGCGGCAACGACCTCACCCTCGTCACGGTCGGCGCTTCCACGCTGACCTGGTCCTCTGACCACCACCCGGACCAACCCGGCCACGGCAGCCTGGAGTTCCACGGCTTCAAGTCTCCGCTGAAGGGCGCCTACCTGCGCACGGTCGACGGTGCGCCACTCAACTCGGCGACGTTCAAGGCCGGTTACACCATCGAGGCCTTCTACCGCCTCCCCGCCGACTGGGACGCCTCCCACAACGCCTGGGGCGGGCTCGTCAGCCGCACCGGCACGGGCGGCGCCGCGGGCAAGACCGAGGGTGACCCGGACGAGCCGCTGGCCACGCTCTCCCTGTCCGACGGACCCGGCCCGCAGTGGGCGGTCCGCCCGCTCAACCAGCAGGGCATCGCCACCAACTGGGGCGACGAGACAGCGCGGGAGGTGTGGTGGCACGTCGCCGTCGTCAACGACGGCTCCCGCACGACGATGTACGTCCAGGGCTGCCCCGTCGCCCGCAATCCGCACGCCTCCGCCGTCGGGCTCACCTCTGTCGGGCTGCCATGGCTGCTGGGCGGCTACGAGTACGGCGGCAAGATCGACCAGATCCTCTACGGCCGGCTCGGCGACGTCCGGATCGTCGAACGGGCGCTGCCCGTCACGTCGTTCATGAACCACTGACCTCATTCAAGGAGTCACGATGAACGAGCAGCAGCTGCCCCCCTGGGCCGACCCGTCCGTCTCCCCCGCCGACCTCGACCCGCAGGGTGTCTCCAGACGCCAACTCCTGTGCCGTGCGGGCTTGTTCGGAGCCGCCTTCGCCCTCGGCTCCACGGCCGTACCCGCGGCGGCTTCCGAAGGGCGCTACGGCGGTAGCGACCCGCACCTCGCCTACCTGGTCGGCGACCACCACATCCACACCGTCTACAGCCACGACGCCAAGTACACGTTCTCCCAACTGGCCACCGCGGGAGCCGAGTACGGCCTGGACTGGATGGTGTTCACCGAGCACTCCAACGTCGGGCACGCCAAGTACGGCGCCCCGCTGGAGCACGAGGAGATCCTCGAGGCCCGTGCCGAGAACCCGCGCCAGCTGATCTTCCAGGGCCTGGAGTGGTACATCCCCGCCGCCGAGCACTGCACGGTCTTCACGGCACCCGGCCCGCACGAGGTCGACCTTCTCACGCGGTTCGAGAACGCATACGACGGCAAGCTCCTCGGCTACACGGAGGGCTCCGCCGGCGCCGCGGACACCGCCCGCAACGAGGCGCACGCCGTCAGGGCCATCCAGTGGCTCGCCGCACAGCGCCGCACCGGCTACGTGGACGACGTGCTGGTCCTTGCCAACCACCCGATGCGCCTGGGCATCGACTCCCCGCACGAAATGCGCAACTGGCGCGACGCGGCCCCCGAGATCATGATCGGCATGGAGGGCGCGCCGGGCGCCCAGGGCGCGGCCGTCCCCGGCCTGCGCGGGACGACGTCGATCCGCGGCGAGTACGAGAACAAGCCGTCGGCGCAGTCGTGGGCCGGTTACCCGGCGGATTCCTACCTCACGTACGGCGGTTTCGACTGGGCGACCGCGACGGTCGGCGGCCTGTGGGACTCGATGCTGGCAGAAGGCAGCCTGTTCTCGATCACCACCAACTCCGACGCCCACCGCGTCGTCTTCGACACCTGGAAGAACGGCGACTGGGCACCCGGGCAGAACTTCGACAACACCGGCAGGCTGCCCGACCCGGTGAACACCGACACCCCGCAGCCCGGCAGTGACTTCTGGCCCGGCCAGTTCAGCCGCACCCATGTCGGCGTCACCCGCTACGGCTACCGCGCGGTGATGGCGGGCCTGCGCGCGGGCCGCGTCTGGCTCGACCACGGGCATCTGCTGGACGGTCTCGAGGTCCGGTTGAAGCGGGAGCGCGACCACGGCCGGGGCGTCACGCTCGGCGGCCGGCTGAAGGTCCGCAGCGGAGACCGGCTCACCCTGAACGTCACCGTGACGACGGCCTCGCGGCCCAACCCCCAGGGAATCCTGCCGGAGTTGGCACACGTGGACGTGATCCGGGGCACCGTGCGCGGCCCGGTGGCCGACCGGGACAGCTGGCGGGCGCCCGACACCAAGGTCGTCCGCGCGCAGGACGTGGCCGGCCGCAAGGGGACGTACACCCTGCGCATTCCGCTGACCGCCGGGGACGAGTCCTTCTACGTGCGGCTGCGCGGCAGCGACGGCAACCGGAACGGCGCCGGCTACCTGGGCGCCTCGGTGGACCCGAACGGTCCGATTCCCCACGAGCCCGGAAACGGTGACCCGTGGGCCGATACGTGGTTCTATTCCAACCCCATCTTCGTCGACGTGGAAGGTCCCTGATGAAGCGTCACCTTCTCACTCTGGCCGGGTTATTGGGTGCCTTCTCGCTGACGGCGACTCCGGCCGCGGCGGCGAGCGAACCGCACTGGGCTCAGACCGGCACGGCGTACACCGACACGCTCGGCGGCGGGCAGGGCCTCGCCAGCCGGGCGGACGGCTCGCTGCTGTACCGGGGCCTCGCCTCCATCCCGCTGGACCTGCGGATCAAGGGCTGGAACCACGTCGGTGACCCGGACATCGCGCGCGGCCACGTCTTCGACGCCTACCAGGGTGCCGACACGGCCACGTCCAAGATGTTCGCGGTCACCACACCGGCCGGGAAGCGCTACGAGTACGTCCACCGGCTCAACCCGGGCGAGAAGCTGAACAACTCCTTCGCCACCGTCTCACCCGACGCGCAGTGGCTGGTTTCCGGCGAGTGGGGCGAGCAGCGCAGACTCCAGGTCTTCCCCGCTCCCCTGCTCAACCCGTCCACTCCCCCGACGGGAGGCGACCTGAAGGAGGCCTGGCAGATCACGCTGGACAAGCCGGTGCGCGACATCCAGGGCTGCGACTTCGTCACCGACACCCGGCTGGTGTGCGCCTCCAACGACGCCACGGGCACGCTGTTCCCCGAGATCCGGCCGCTGCTCCAGGTCGACCTGCCCCACAAGCTGGACGGGCAGCAGATCACCGGCAAGGTGAAGAGCCTGTTCGCGCTGCCGCAGCGCAGCGTGTGCACGGGCACCTTCGAGACGGAGGGCGTCGACTACGACACGAGCAGCGGCACCCTGCGCGCGCAGATGATCCCGCCGGGGGTGTGCGCGGTGGCGACGGCTGTGCACTCGTACCAGCAGGTGACGGACTGATCGAACGGACTGATCGAGCGGAGGTACGGTGGGCCGCGTGACCGGTGAAGAGTCGCTGCGGCCCCAGTCCCTCATGCTGACGTTCCTGGGCGATCAGGTGCTCGGGCGGGACGTCTGTGTGTACTCGGGCAGTGTCATCGACGTCTTCGCGCGCGCCGGCGTCGGCGAGCAGGCGACCCGCTCGACGCTGACCCGCATGGTGAACCGCGGTCTGCTGCGCCGCCAGCGCGAGGGGCGCCGGATGTACTTCGGGCTGACCGAGCGTTCGGCGGCCGTGCTGCGCGACGGTGAGCGGCGCATCTGGCAGACCGGCGCGGTCAACCGGCACTGGGACGGCAGCTGGACCCTGCTCGGGTTCTCACTGCCCGAGTCCTGGCAGCGCCAGCGCCACGACCTGCGCTCGAAGCTCACCTGGAGCGGCTTCGGCCCGCTGTTCAACGGACTGTGGATCGCCCCCGGCGAGGTCGAGGTGTCCTCGCTGGTGGCCGAGCTCGGCCTGTCCGCCCATGTGAAGGTCTTCCGCGCGCACGCCGACGCCGGTATGGACATCGGCGCCATGATCGAGGAGACCTGGGAGCTGACCGAACTGGCGGCGCGCTACGAGGTCTTCGTACGACGCTGGCAGCCGTGGCGGACGCGGGAGCCGGACGCCGACGAGGCCCTCGCGCTCCGGCTCCGACTGCAGGCGGAGTGGCTGCAGGTCATCCGCCGCGACCCGCGCCTGCCGGTCAAGCATCTGCCGGACGACTGGCCGGCGGAGCAGGCCGAGAAGACGTTCCGGGCGGTGCACGAGCGCTTCACCCCGCTCGCGCAGGACGCATCGGAACGCCTTCTCGACCTGGTGCCGGTGCGCCCTGATCAGGCGTAGAAGCGGGACAGGCTCTGCAGGACGGCCGCGGGCTTGGCGCCGCCCTCGATCTCGATCGTCCCGTCGACCGTGATCTGCACCCCGCCCGGCACATCCTCGACGTCCGTGAGCTTGCCTGCCAGCCGGATCCGCGATCCGACCTTCACGGGCGAGGGGAAACGCACCTTGTTCAGGCCGTAGTTGACCTTGGTCGTGACGCCCTGGACGTCCAGCAGCTCGGTGAACAGCGGGATGAAGAGGGACAGGGTGAGGTAGCCGTGCGCGATGGGGGCGCCGAAGGGCCCCGCGGCGGCCTTCTCCGGGTCCACGTGGATCCACTGGTGGTCGCCCGTGGCATCGGCGAAGGTGTCGATGCGCTCCTGGGTGACCTCGATCCATTCACTGGTGCCGAGGTCGCTGCCGGAGAGCTTCTTGAGTTCGTCGAGGCCGTTGACGGTGATGCTCATAAGTAGCTTGTTCCTTCAGGGAGTTGGTGCAGGGAGTCAGTGGTTGCCGAAGCGCTTGCGCACCCGGGATTTCAGGAGCTTTCCGGAGGCGGTGCGCGGGAGTTCGTCCGCGAGGACGACCGACTTCGGGATCTTGTACTTGGCCAGGCGCCCGGCCAGTGAGGCCAGCACCTCGTCGGCGTCCAACGAGGCGCCCTCGCGCGGCACGACGACCGCGCGCGGCACCTCGCCCCACTTGTCGTCGGGCACGCCGATGACCGCGCACTCGACGATGTCCGGGTGGGCGAGGAGGAGGTCCTCGATCTCGGCGGGGTAGATGTTCTCGCCGCCGGAGATGATCATGTCCTTAATACGGTCGACGATGTACACGTAACCGTCTTCGTCGACCCGGGCCGCGTCCCCACTGCGGAACCAGCCGTCGGCGAAGGAGGCGGCCGTCTCCTCGGGCAGACCCCAGTAGCCGGGCATGACGTGCGGCCCGCGCACGACGACCTCGCCGGTCTCGCCGACCTCGACCGGGGCGAGGTCGGGCCGCAGCACCCGTACGTCGCTGAAGAAGTGCGGAACTCCGGCCGAGCCCACCTTGCTCAAGGCGTGTTCGGCGTCCAGGAACAGGGTCCCGGGGGCCGCTTCCGTCATGCCGTAGCCCTGGAGGAAGGTCAGGCCGCGCTCCTGGTAGGCGGCGATCAGCGGGGTCGGCACCGGGGAGCCGCCACAGGTGAGGAGACGCAAGCTGGACAGGTCGGCGTCCTTCCAGCGCGGGTGCCGGGCCACCTGGTCGAACATGGTCGGCACGCCGAACATGAAGGTGATCCGGTGCCGTTCGATCAGGTCGAAGGTGGCCTCCGGGTCGAAGGCCTCGACCAGGACACAGGTGCCGCCCTTGAGCAGCACCGGCAGGGTCAGCATGTTGAGGCCGGCCGTGTGGAACAGCGGGGCGGAGACCAGGGCGCGCTCGTCGGCGATCAGGTCGTGGTCGATGAGGACGTTGATCGCGTTCCAGGTGAGGTTGCCGTGGGTGAGCATCGCGCCCTTGGGGCGGCCGGTCGTGCCCGAGGTGTACATGATGATGCAGGTGTCGTCGGGGGCGACCGGCTCGTCGATGGGGTCGGTGGGGGCCGCGCCGAGCGCCTCCTCGTATTCGGCACCCACCTCGATGTACGCACGTACGTCGGTGTTGCCCGGCAGCCCGGCGACCAGACCCTGGAACGCGGGGCCGTAGACCAGGGCCTTGGCCCCGGAGTCGGCCAGTTGATAGGCGATCTCAGGGCCGGCGAGGCGGGTGTTGAGGGGGACGAAGACCGCGCCGAGGGTGCCCGCCGCGAACAGGGTCTCCAGGTAGGAGGGGTGGTTGGGGCCGAGGTAGGCGATCCGGTCGCCGCGCCGGACGCCCCGGGCGCGCAGGGCGTGAGCGAGACGAGTGGTGCGTGTATGCAGTGTGCGGTAGTCCGTCGACTGCTCACCGTGGATCAGGGCCGAGCGGTGCGGGGTCTTGCGGGCCCGGCGTGCGGGCCACGACCCCAGTCCCTCGTTGCGCATCTTCACGCCTCTTTACGGTTTGGTCAGGCCGAGCAGGCGGGCGGCGTTCTCCTTGAGGATCTTCGGCTTCACCTCGTCCTTGATCGACAGCTTCTCGAAGTCGGCGAGCCAGCGGTCGGGAGTGAGGACGGGGAAGTCGGAGCCGAAGAGGACCTTGTCCTTCAGCAGCGTGTTCGCGTACTGCACGAGCTGCGGCGGGAAGTACTTCGGCGACCAGCCGGACAGGTCGATGTACACGCCCGGCTTGTGCGTGGCGACGGCGAGGGCCTCGTCCTGCCAGGGGAACGACGGGTGCGCGAGAATGATCTTCAGGTGCGGGAAGTCCGCGGACACGTCGTCGATGTGCAGCGGGTTGGAGTACTTGAGCCGGATGCCGCCCCCGCCGGGCACGCCCGCGCCGATGCCGGTCTGGCCCGTGTGGAACAGGGCGATGGTGCCGGTCTCCTCGATGACCTCGTAGAGGTCGTACGCCACCGAGCGGTCGTTGGGGAAGAAGCCCTGGATGCTGGGGTGGAACTTGAAGCCCTTCACCCCGTACTCCTCGACGAGGCGGCGGGCCCGCTTGACGCCGGCCTTTCCCCGGAAGGGGTCGATGGAGGCGAACGGGATGAGGACGTCCGCGTTGGCGGCGGCGGCCTCCGCGACCTCCTCGTTGGGGACCGGCTCGGTGCCGGTCGCCGACTCGGCGTCCACCGTGAAGATCACCGCGGCCATCTTCCGCTCGCGGTAGTAGGCGGCCGTCTCCTCAAGGGTCGGCTTCCGCTTGCCCTCGACCTTGAAGTAGGCGGAGGAGGCCTCGTGCAGGTCGTCGTCCAGGGAGGAGTGGCCCTTGGAGGAGACCTCCGCGTGCGTGTGGACGTCGATCGCGACGAGGTCCTCGACGTTGAGGGTCGCCATGGTGTCAGGCCTCCGGGAACTTGGGCGCCGGGACGCCAACGGTCTGGAGTTCCGCGCCGACCGAGGTGGGCCAGGCGTCGGCCAGGGCGCCGGGGGTCCAGCCGCCGTCGGCGTACGCCGCCCTGAGCTCCTGCGGATGCGACCAGAGTGCCACCTTGTCGCCGCCGATGCCGATGCACTGGCCGGTCACGCCCCGCGCCGCCTCCGAGGCGAGGAAGGGGACGAGCCCGGCGCAGTCCTCGGGGGTGCCGAAGCCCTCGCCCTTGCGCAGGAAGTCGGGCAGCGGCTCGCCGTTCCTCATCGCCTCGATGTACGGGGCGAAGGCGGGGATGGTCTCGGTCATCGCGGTCGCGGCGACCGGGACGATCGCGTTGACGGTGATGTTCGCGCGGCCCAGTTCCATGGACCAAGTGCGGGCCATGGCGGCGATGCCGGCCTTGGCGGCGGCGTAGTTCGTCTGTCCGAAGTTGCCGCGCTGCCCGGCCGGGGAGCCGACCAGGATCAGGGTGCCGCCCTCGCCCTGCTCGCGCATCCGGACGGCGGCGGCGCGGGCGCAGGTGAACGTGCCCTTGAGGTGGGTGGTGATCACCGCGTCGAAGTCGTCGTCGGTCATCTTCCACAGCACCTTGTCGCGCAGGATGCCGGCGTTGGTGACCAGGACGTCGAGGCGCCCGAACTCTTCGACCGCCCTGCTCACCAGCCGGTCCGCGGCCTCGGAGGTGCCGACCGGGACGACCTCGGCGACGGCCGTGCCGCCCGCCTCGGTGATGGACTTCACGGCCTGCTCGGCCACGGCCTCGTCCACGTCGTTGACGACCACGGACGCACCGTGGGCGGCCAGGGCGTGCGCGTAGGCGAGGCCGAGGCCTCGACCACTGCCGGTGACGACGGCGGCCTTGCCGGTGAGATCGATGCTGGGCACGAGCGGGTCCCTTCCCTGGGGGTGGCGACTTCGAGATCGAAGTTAAGAGCAATAATTGGTGACGTCAATAGTTGTTGCCAACCGGGCGGTGCGTCAGACTGGACCCGGACACGGAACCGCCCCTCCCGGGGCCTCGACCAGGGAGCCCGCCATCGCCCGCCAGCCAGACGTCAAGAACCCCGCCCCGATCGACGCGCACGAACCGTGGATGCGCGGGCTGCACGCGGACTCGGGCTATCTCCTGTACCGGCTCGGCCTGCGCTCCGGGCAGCTGTTCAACGCCTTCCTCCAGGAGTCGGGCCTGCGCATGCGCCACTACGCGCTGCTCCGCTTCCTCGCCACCTCCCGGGGCGCGCTGCAACGCGAGCTGAGCACGTCCCTCGGCTACGACCCGAGCGCGATCGTCGGCCTGGTCGACGACCTGGAGAAGCTGGGCTTCGCCGAGCGCCGCCCCTCCCCGGACGACCGCCGCAGCCGGATCGTCGCCCTCACCGAGGCCGGCCGCGCCTTCCTGCGGGACAGCGACGAGGCCGGCCTGCGGGCGACCGACGAACTGCTGGGCCCGCTGAACCCCGACGAGCGGGAGACCCTGCACGCCCTGCTCCTGCGGATCGCCGAGGACGGCCTCAACTGATGTTGTGCAAATGATTGACGGCCGCACAATCGATGCCTAGCTTCACCGGGGCACCGGTGCGGTCCCCCACCGGTGACACCCCCACGGCACCGGCCCCAGGGAGCTCATCGTGCAGCCACCCCGTCCGTCCGCCTCTCCATCGTCCGCCCCTCAACCGTCCCCGGATCACCGGCAGTTGCGCCGCGTCGCACTGTCCGGACTGCTCGGCACGGCAGTGGAGTTCTACGACTTCCTCGTGTACGGCACGGTCGCCGCGCTGGTCTTCGGCGACCTGTTCTTCCCCAAGGCCGACCCCGCCGTCGGCACGATCGCGGCCTTCGGCACCTTCGCCGCGGGCTATGTGGCCCGCCCGCTGGGTGGCATCGTCTTCGGTCATTTCGGCGACCGGATCGGCCGCAAGTCCATGATGCTGCTGACCATGGTCCTGATGGGCTGCGGCAGCTTCCTGATCGGCGTGCTGCCGACGTACGACGCGATCGGCGTGTGGGCACCCGTCCTGCTGGTCGCCCTGCGTGTCGTACAGGGCCTGGCGATCGGCGGCGAGTGGGGCGGCGCGACCCTGATGGTCGTGGAACACGCCGAACGCACCCAGGGCTCCCGGCGCGGTCTGTGGTCCAGCTTCACCCAGCTCGGCGCCCCGCTCGGCTCCGTGCTGTCGGCCGGGGTGGTCACCCTGGTCTCCACGCTCCCCGACGACGACTTCCGCTCGTGGGGCTGGCGGGTGCCCTTCCTGCTGAGCATCGTGCTGCTGGCCGTCGGCCTGTTCGTCCGTCTCAAGGTCGCGGAGAGCCCGCTGTTCGCGCAGGCGAAGCGGGAGCCGCTGGACAAGCCGCCGGTCGTGGAGGTGCTGCGCCGGCCGAAGCCCGTGCTGCTGGCCGCCTGTGTCGGGATCGGCGCGTTCACGGCGCAGTCGCTGTTGACCGGATTCATGATTTCGTATGCGGTCGACCAGGGATACAGCCGACCGCAGGTGCTCACCGCCGTGACCATCGCCTCCTGCGTGGCCCTCGCCGTACTGCCCGCCGCCTCCGCGTTCTCGGACCGGGTCGGCCGCCGCCCGGTGGTGCTGGCCGGTGCCGTCGCCTCGGCCGCACTCGCCTTCCCCGTGCTGGCGCTGGTCGACTCCGGCTCCCCCGGCCTGCTGATCCTCGCCCTCGCCCTCGGCCACGGCGTCGCCCAGTCCACGATGTACGGACCGCTCGGTGCCCTGCTCACCGAGATGTTCGGCACCCGCGTCCGCTACACCGGCGCCTCCCTCGGCTACCAGGCGGCCACCCTGGTCGGCGCCGGGTTCTCGCCGCTGATCGCGAGCAGCCTGCTCGCCTCGTACGGCGGCGGCAGCGCCCCCGTCTCGCTGCTGCTGTGCGGCGGCGCGGCGATCACCGCGCTCACCGTGTGGCGGATGCGCGAGACACACACCGACACTCTCGACCCGACTCCGTCCCGCACCACCACCCCCACACCCGAAGGGACGCCCCGTTGAGGACCCACGCCCGCATCGCCTTACTGACCATAACCCTGTGCGTGGCGACCGCGCTGCCCGCACAGGCCGCCACGGACACCCGTCTGGAGGGCCGGCTGCCGTCAGGGGCGGCGTACGTGATGGACGTACCCGCCGACTGGAACGGCACCGTGCTCCTCTACAGCCACGGCTACAGCCCCGTCGGCGCCCCCAACCCCGCCCAGAATTCCCCCGGTTCGGCCACCCGGGACAGGCTGCTCGACGAGGGCTACGCACTCATCGGCTCCTCCTACGCGACGAGCGGCTGGGCGGTGACGGAGGCCGTACCCGACCAGCTCGCCACACTAGACCTGTTCACGCACAAGTTCGGCCCGGCCCGGCGGACGCTCGCCTGGGGCACCTCCTACGGCGGCTTCGTCACGACGGCACTGGCCGAGCGGCATTCCGGCCGCTTCGACGGCTCCCTGTCGATGTGCGGGCTCGTGCAGGGCGGCGTCGCCAACTGGAACAGCACCCTGGATCCGGTGTTCGCGCTCAAGACCCTGCTGGCACCCGGCGCGGACATCCCGCTCACCGGCTTCGCCGACCAGGCCGCCGCCACCGCCGCGGCGAAGGCGCTCACCACCAAGGTCGCCACGGCCCAGCAAGCCCCCGCCGGCCGCGCCCGCATCGCGCTGGCCGCCGCCCTGCACAACATCCCGGGCCACAACGACCCCGCCCAGCCCGAGCCGGCCCCGACCGACTGGGATGCCCAACAGGCCAACCAGTACACGGCCGTCACCGGACTCCTCCAGCTCCCCGCCTTCTCCTGGCGGCAGGAGGCGGAGAGCCGGGCCGGAGGCAACCCCTCCTGGAACACGGGCGTCGACTACAGCGGCATGCTCCACCGGTCTCCGTTGTACAAAGAGGTCACGGAGCTCTACAAGGAGGCGGGTCTTTCCTTGCGCGACGACCTCACGACGCTCAACCACGCCCCCCGTATCTCCGCCGACCCCGCGGCCGTACGGTGGATGCGGCACACCAGCGCCTTCACGGGCCGGCTCACCGATCCCCAGCTGAACATCCACACCACCGGCGACGCGCTGATCCCCGTACAGGCTGAGAGCGCCTACCGGCGGGCCGCCACCGCGGCCGGTGCGGGCGGCCTGCTCAGCCAGGCCTACGTCGACGGCCCCGGGCACTGCTCCTTCACGCCGGGCGAGATGCTCGGCGCCCTGCACACACTGGAACGCCGACTGGACACCGGCCGCTGGGACACCTCGCCCCATGTCCTCAACTCCCGCGCCCGGCAGGCGGATCCGACGGGCGAGGCCCGTTACGTCACCTACCGGCCCGCCGCCTACCCCCGCCCGTACGACCTCGCGCACCCGGCCGACGCCCCGGTGCCCCCGGGAGGCCCTCGGCCATGACCGTCCGCTCCGCGCCCGACCGGCTGCTGTCCGTGCTCGCCGCGTTCGACCACGAGCACCCGGCGCTGTCCCTGACGGACATCAGCCGGCGGGCCGGGCTGACCCTGACCACCGCACACCGGCTGGTGGGCGCCCTGACCGAGTGGGGCGCCCTGGAGCGCGACGAGTCCGGCGTCTATCACGTGGGGCTGCGACTGTGGGAGGTCGCAGCCCTCGCGCCGCGCGGGCTCGCGCTGCGGCAGGCGGCGCTGCCGTACCTGGAGGACCTGTACGAAGCCACGCACGAGAACGTGCAGTTGGCGGTGCGCGACGGATCCGAGGTCGTCTACATCGAGTGGATCTCGGGCCGCTCGGCAGTCGGCGTACACATCCGCGTCGGCGCGCGCTGGCCGCTGCACGTCACCGGTGTGGGCCTCGTGCTGCTGGCGTACGGCGACCCGGAACTCCAGCAGGAATACTGCGCGAGGCCGCTCGCCTCCCTCACCCCGTACACGATCACCGAGGCGGGACGGCTGCGCCGGGTCCTGGCCGAAGTACGGCGGTCGGGAGTGGCGGTGAGCGACCGCCAGGTCACCGAGGACGCCCTGTCGGTGGCGGCCCCGGTACGGGGACCGGACGGGACGCTGGTCGCGGCCGTGTCCGTCGTGGTGCCCCAGAAGACCGCCCAGGTGCCGGTGCTGATCCCCGCGGTACGGCTCGCGGCGCGCGGTATCTCGCGGGCGCTTGGGTGGCAGCCTGAGGGGAGCCGGGCCGGGAGCGGGGTGTAGGAGGTCGGCGGTCGACGGCTGGCAGTCGACGGCTGGCAGTCGACGGTCGACTGTCGGCGGCTGACCGGTGGCCGACGGTCGGCGACTGGCGGTCGGCGGTATGCAATAGACCCCGTTGGCCGCCAGTCGTCACCATGCCCGCCCCGGCGACGACGGCGCCATGCGGCCAACGGGCCTGGTGAACCCCGAAACCGCTGCGCCGGCCGTACGACCGGTTCGACCTGACGCCTCCCGCAGTCCATCTGAGCGCTACGAAGTGATAACGGATCACAACCGTACGAGAGTTCGCTTCGTCTAGCTCGCCATGAAGATCTCTTTCCTGCTGCACAACGCCTACGGCATCGGCGGCACGATCTCCACCACCTTCAACCTCGCCCAGGCACTGGCCGAGCGGCACGATGTGGAGATCGTCTCCGTCATGCGGCACCGGGAGCACCCGAACTTCACCCTGGATCCGAGGGTGTCGCTGCGGCCGCTGGTGGACCTCAGGCAGGAGAAGGAGCATCCGTTACACCTGAGACCGGCGAAAGTGTTCCCGCGCACCGAGTACCGGTACGGGCAGTACAGCGAGTTGACTGACCAGCGGATCGGCGAATGCCTGGCCGCGATCGACGCCGACGTGGTCATCGGCACCCGGCCTGGGCTGAATGTGCATCTCGCGCTCCAGGCTCCGCGGCACGTCGCACGCGTCGGGCAGGAGCACCTCACCCTGGACAACCATCCGCCAGGGCTGCGCAGCGCCCTGCGCCGGGCCTATCGCCGACTGGATGCGCTCACCACGGTGACCGAGGCGGACGCCGCCGCCTACCGGCGCAAGATGCGGCTGCCGGGGGTACGTGTGGAGACGCTCCCGAACAGCGTGCCGGATCCCGCGCTGCCGGCCGCGGACGGCACCGCGAAGGTGGTCGTCGCGGCCGGCCGACTGGTCCGGGTGAAGCGATACGACCTGCTCATCGAGGCCTTCGCCGTGGTCGCCGCCGAACACCGGGACTGGCAGCTGCGCATCTACGGCAAGGGTGAGGAACTCGACCGGCTGCGCAAGCTCGTCGCGGACCTCGGTCTGTGGGACAACGTCTTCCTGATGGGTGCGGCGGCACCCATGGAGGCGGAGTGGGTCAAGGGTTCGATCGGTGCGGCCGCCTCCAACTTCGAGCCGTTCGGCATGACGATCGTCGAGGCGATGCGCTGCGGCCTGCCGGTGGTGAGCACCGACTGCCCCTACGGCCCCGGTGAAATCATCAAGGATGGGGTCGACGGCCGGCTCGTGCCGGTCGGGGACCGTGACGCGCTGGGCGCGGCCCTGCTGGAACTGGTCCGTGACGACGAGCGGCGCCGGCGTATGGGGCGCGCCGCGCTGGAGAACGCGCGGCGGTTCGCTCCCGGCCCGGTGGTCGAGCAGGCCGAGCGCCTTCTCACCGAGGCCGTCTCGGCGCGAAGGTCGGGGCGGCCGGTGACACAGGAGCCGGCCCGACCGCACCGCGTCCTGGTCAGCCAGGGCTTCGCCGCCCGCGACGCCGCGTACACCGCGGCCGGCAGCGCGCTGCGCATCGTACGGAGGGGGCAGCGATGAGCGCGGAACACGGTACGCAACCACGCGTCGGCTGCGCGGTCGACGCGGACGGCCGGATCACCTTCGACCTTCCGACGCGGCCGGACGAGAGGCACGAAGAGCAGCAGTTGCTGCTGCGGCTGCGGCCGAAGAAGGGACAGCCGGAGAAGGACCTCCACGTCCTCGACCTGGAGCCCGCCGCCGACGGTCGCCTGTATGCCGTCCTGGGTCCGCACACCGTTCTCGCGGAGGGCCGGTGGGATGTATACCGGATCCAGGATGCTGGATCCGGGCGACAGAGGCTGCGCCCAGGCCTGCGCGACCTTCGGGTCCTCGTCGACGGACACCTCCGTGACTGGCAGTCCCCCTTGGCCGTCCGGATTCCCTACGTCACCAAGGACGGCTACCTGGCGGTACGGGCCTGGCTGCGCACCGCCCACGCGGAGGTCGGCCGCATCGACGTCACGAAGAAGTCGACGACCGTCCGCGCGCGCCTGCACGGCACCTCGCTCCAGGCGGGAGCCGTCACACACCTGCGCCTGCGGGGCGGCAACGGCGACATGCGCACCCTGGAGCCACAGGCCGGAGACGACGGCCGGAGCTTGTCCTTCACGGTCGACCACGAGGAACTGGCCGCCGGGACGGGCGCCGGGAGCGGCGCCTGGGACGTCTTCGTCCGCCCCGCGGCAAAAGCCCCCCTCATCCGGGTCGCCCGCCTTCTCGACGACGTGGCGGATCGCAAGGAG
This sequence comes from Streptomyces sp. NPDC002838, assembly GCF_040295365.1. Classification (NCBI taxonomy): domain Bacteria; kingdom Bacillati; phylum Actinomycetota; class Actinomycetes; order Kitasatosporales; family Streptomycetaceae; genus Streptomyces; species Streptomyces sp. NPDC002838. The sequence continues at coordinate 55,191 of NZ_JBEOVF010000046.1, forward strand.
GTGTTCGTCTACCCGGCGGTCACGGTCGGCGGTGCAGTCCTGCGTTCCTACTACACGGTCGACAACGACTTCTCCATGGAAGTGAAGAAGGCCGGCAGCGCGATTTAACCCTTTCGCGTCATTCATGAGATGAACTCACCTGCGGCGGAACGACTTTCGCTGTTTCACCTCTTGACGACCGGAGTGACCGAGAGCACATTGGGCGCACTTTGAGAGCGCTCTCAGAGTGTCGCCACAGGGCTCTCGAAGGCACCCGCGCATTCCACTCCGTACCCGAGAGGCACTCCCATGAGCGAAACCTCCGGCATACCCCGCAGACGGCGAAGTCCCCTCCGGCGGGCGCTCGTCGCAGTCGTCAGCGCACTGGGGCTCGCGGCGGCGGCCGCCACGGTCGCCTCCCCGTCCGCGAACGCCTCCGCGCCCCCGCCCCCGACCGGCTGGACGCAGGCCTTCCTCGACGACTTCAACGGCGCCGCGGGCACCGGCGTCAACACCTCCAACTGGCAGTACGCGACCGGGACTTCGTATCCAGGCGGCCCCGCCAACTGGGGCACCGGCGAAGTCGAGACGATGACGAACAGCACGAACAACGTCTCGCTCGACGGCAACGGCAACCTGCGCATCACTCCGCTGCGCGACGCGGCCGGCCGATGGACCTCGGGCCGCGTCGAGACCAACCGCACCGACTTCCAGCCGGCGTCGGGCGGCAAGATGCGGGTCGAGGCACGCATCCAGATGCCGAACGTCACCGGCACGGCCGCCGAGGGGTACTGGCCGGCGTTCTGGATGCTGGGCGCGCCCTACCGCGGCAACTACCAGAACTGGCCGAGCGTCGGCGAGCTGGACATCATGGAGAACGTCCAGGGTCGCAACACCGTCTGGGCCACGATGCACTGCGGCACCAACCCCGGCGGCCCGTGCAACGAGACCACCGGCCTCGGCAACTCCACCGCCTGCCCCAACACCACGTGCCAGTCCGGCTTCCACACCTACACGATGGAGTGGGACCGCTCGGCGAGCACGGAAGCGATCCGCTTCTTCGTCGACGGCGTCAACTTCCACACCGTCACGGAGAACCAGGTCGACGCCACGACCTGGACCAACGCAACCGACCACGGCTTCTTCATCATCCTCAACGTGGCGATGGGCGGCGCCTTCCCGGACGCCTTCGGTGGCGGCCTGGACGGCGACACGCGGTCCGGTGTGCCGATGGTCGTCGACTACGTGCAGGTGCTGCAGTCCAGTGGGAGCGGTACCACTCCGCCGCCGACGGGCAACCGTGACGCCTACAGCGCCATCCAGGCGGAGTCGTACGACAGCCAGTCCGGGACGAGCGCCGAGACCACGTCCGACACCGGCGGCGGCCAGAACCTCGGCGCTCTCGCCAATGGCGACTGGGCTCTCTACCGGGGCGTCAACTTCGGCTCCACCGCGGCCAAGCAGTTCGTCGGGCGGGTGGCGAGCGGTGCGGCCGGCGGGGTCAGCGGACTGGTGGAGGTGCGTCTCGACAGCCGTACCAGCACGCCGATCGGCAGCTTCTCGGTGGCCAACACAGGTGGCTGGCAGTCCTGGCGGACGGTCCCGGCCAACATCAGCTCGGTCACCGGCACCCACGACGTCTACCTCACCTTCACGAGCGGGCAGCCGGCGGACTTCGTGAACGTGAACTGGTTCAACTTCGGTCGCTGAGGAGCACGCTTCAGGCCCGGCGGCGCCAAAGGAAGCCGGGCCTGATCCGTCCCTGCGGCCTGGCACCCCCTTCGTGCCGCACCGAGAGCCGGTCGGCGGGGAGGGCGTCCAGGCCATGGACCCTGCCGGCGTCCACCAGGGTGACGTCGATCTGTCCCCGCCGCACCTTGCGCAGGGGGGACAGGTCGACGGCGGACTGGTAGCTCCGGCACGTCAGGCGCAATGTGAGGGAGGTGAGACCGGGGAACGCCTCTGCGACGTCCGGGATCTGTTCGCCCGTCAGGACGCCGTCCAGGTCCACTGCCGTGACGTCGGGAAGCGGCACCGCGGGGAGCGGGATGCCGTGGGGGGAGGACAGGGAAAGAGATCTCAGATTCGGGGTCCGGCCGAGGAAGGTGAGGTCCGCCCGCTCCGGCAGCCGGTGCAGGGCGAGTTCCTCGGCCTGGCTCTCACCGAGCGCGTCCAGATCGGTAACGACGTCGCACGACTCCACGGCGAGCCGACGCAGCGAGCTCAGGGGCGCCGGTGAGGGCAGCGCGAACGACACCGCGCTGGACGGTGTGACGGACAGTGAGTGGACCTTCAGCCGGGCGAGCGCGTCGACCAGGTCGGGCGTGAGCATCTGGCCCCTCAGCGAGACGTGCGGCACCCGGTCGAGCCCGTCCAGGCAGGCGGTCTGCTCCCGGCTCGACAGGTGCAGTGTCAGGTCGTCCAGTGGCAGCCTGGCCAGGACCTCTTCGACGAACGAGCGGGCGTCGAAGTACGCCCAGGACAGAGCCACTTCCTGCCGTACGTCACGGTCGGCGACGCGCTTGAAGCGGGCCAGCTGGTGCAGCGCGGCCTCGCCGCCGATACGGGCGATGGTCATCACCGTCGCCCGCGCCTGATCTCGCGTCAGCTCTTCGGGCCCGGGCAGCAGTTCCAGAACGATGTCCCCCGCGGTGGCGAGTTGCTCGGCGTTCGCCGGACTGTCGGGAGGAATCAGCGCTGACGCCCTCAGGGTCACCATGGCGCGCGCGGCAGGATCGAGGGTCGTGGCATGCTCCATGGCCGCCGCGGCGAGCAGGTGGTAGCGGCGGCGCAATTTCGGGTCCACACTCTGGTCGCCCAGTTCGACGAGCTTCCTCAGCAGGTGTGCGCGTTCACCGTCCCGGGCGTGTCCGACCGCGAGCCGGATCACGTCCTCCCACTGGTCGTTGCGCCCGGACTCGGCGAGCAGGTCCAGGTCCTCGGCCTCGACCGCGGCCTTGGCGCCCAGGTAGTCCTGGAACGTGCGGTGGATGAAGTCGACCGTGCCGACGGACGGCTCCCGCAGCAGTCCGCTGCGCAGCAGCAGGTAACGGAAGACGTCCTCGGCGGCGTCGGGCTGCGCCATGTGCGGCATGGCCGGGAGCTTCTCGCGGATGATACGTACCGCGGTCGACTGGGCCGCCTCGGAGCGGCCGTTGCGGATCAGCCAGTACGCGATCCGCTGGAGCAACTGGGTCTGCGCCTCCTCGGTGGGCGCGAGACCGTCCGGTACGGGGATCTCACGCTCCTTGTCACGGCGCACGAGCATCATGGTGAGCGCCGCGGCATACAACTCCATGCGGCGTTCGGGGAGATGGGTGAGCCGGTCACGGTGCAGGGCACAGATGAGGGCACACATCAGGGGGTTGGTGGCCAGCCGGTACAGGTCGTTCTTCTGCCGCAGCGTGGTCCGCAGGGCGTCCTGACAGCGTTCGACCGCCTGCCGTTCCTCGGGTTCGTCGACCGCGGTCAGGACGGCGTCGTGCCAGCGGACGACGAACCGGTCGACGTCGTGGCGATTCATCGGCAGCAGGTTGAACTCGGCGAAGTCGGCCTCCGCCAGCCAGCGGTTCTCCACGGCCGACGGCCGGGTGGTGACGAGGAAGAAGGTAGACGGATACAGGTCGACGAGGTCGAGCAACCAGCGTCGTACCACCGGCCGTTCGCTTTCGGAGACCTCGTCCACACCGTCGATCAGGACCATGCCGCGCCCGCTGTCCAGTACCCGGTCGGCCCAGTGCTCCGGCTGCAGTCCGTGCAGGATGCTGCCGGCAGCGCCCAGGAACTGCTCAGGGCGTGGCAGTCCGGCGTCCTGGGCGAGCGCGCGCAGAGGAAGCACGAAGGGCACGCGGCCACGCAGTCCCGCCAGTTCGTCGGGAAAGGAGTCCTGTGCGGCGCAGACGGCGAGCCACTGCATGAGCGTGGTCTTGCCCGATCCCGCGAGGCCCCGCAGCATCGCCCGGTTGCAGCCCGAGAGGGCCTCCTCGACGCGACGGCGGTTGGCGGACGGGGAGCCGCCGTCGCGGTGCGAGGCCAGCTCAAGGTTCAGGTAGGCGGTGTCCAGCGGCCAGCGCGCCCGGCCGGGATCGCTCAGGTCGAGGCCGAAGATGTTGAGCTTGCCGTACTTGCGCTCGATCTGGGCCAGATAGCGGTTCTCGAACTCCTCGTCCGCGCTGCCGGGCCGCGGAATCCGGTCCACCAGCATGTCCAGCAGGCGCAGTGTCTCGTCGAGCATGCGGGTCTGGGCGACCTGCGCGTGGGCGACGAAGGTCGACCGCTGGGTGAAGAAGTGCAGGATGTGCAGACAACTCAGGTCGAGCAGGCTGTCGTGGAGGGCGGTGGCATCCGCTGAGAGGTCGCGGGTGGCGTCCGGGCGTGCCGCGGCGAGGCGGCGCGCCAGTTCTTCGCGGCCCAGCCGGACCGCCTGGACATCGTCCATGTCCAGTTCGCCGAGCGCGCCGAGCGTCGCGGCCAGGGCGTCCGCCAGGGCTTCGCGCTCGTCGGACGCCACCGGGGGTTCGTGCGGGTTCGCCTCGACGGCCGCCGTCACCAGCTCCCGGGCGATCTTCCACATGTCGAGCATGCCCAGGGTGCGTTTCTCGCCGCTGAAGCCGACCAGTCTCGACACCCGTACGGGCTTGCTCACGAGTCCCGCCCCCGGCCCCTCCTTGACGAAGAGCCTGGCGATGATCGGCCGTGCCACCGACGAGGCGATGCGGGCGGTCGTACCGATACTGGCCGGATCCATCAGCCCCCCAACCGACGCCGAGGGGACGCGTCCCCTGTCGTAAAGGTCCCTAGATCATAGGGAGTTCGATCCCCCCGGAGCAGGGGGTCGGCGCGCTTCGGCGGTGTTCAGCGCAACTCCGCCCGAAACGCCGCCGGCGTCATCTCCGTGTGCTGCTGGAAGAACTTGGAGAAGTTCGCGGCGTCGGGAAAGCCGACCGCGGCGCCGATGCGACCGATGGGCATGTCGGTGTGGGCCAGCAGTCGCTTGGCCTCCAGGACGACGCGTTTGTCGATGAAGCCCTTGGGGGTTTCGCCGGTGGCGGCGCGGACCGCGCGGACGAGGGTGCGGCGGGAGTAGCCGAGTGCGTCGGCGTAGGCGCTGACGCTGTGGTTGGTGGCGAAGCCCTTCTCGACCGCGTCCCGGAAGAGGGTGAAGGTGGTGTCCGACTGGCGCCGGGCCGCCTCCGCGGAGCTGACCGCCAGGTGGGCGAGGCGCAGCAGGAACGCCGTGAGCGAGTGGCGCAGGACCGATGTGTGCAGGCTGAGCGGGAGGGTCGTGGTGTCCTCGTACTCGCGTCGGAGTTGGGCCAGGGCGGACGTCAGACCCGCCAACTGCGGCTCGTCGGGGTGCAGCAGGGGCGGGAGGTCGTAACGGTAGAGGCCGGTGGCCTCGACGGTGGCGCGGGGCAGGAAGCCGGGCTGCATGGTCAGTACGGTTCCGCGGTACTCGCTCGTCCACGAGAAGCGGTGGACCTGCCCCGGGCGGATCCACAGCAGGTCGCCGGCCGTCGCCTCGTACTCGGCGAAGTCGATCATGTGGTGCACGGGACCGTCGTCGAAGAGCATCACGACGTGGAAGTCGATGCGGTGGACGCGTTCCAGCGGCGCGTCGGCGTGCCAGGTGCGGCCGGTGCCCATCGGGCCGACCTGCATTCCGACGCCGCCGACGCTCAGCTCGACCGGGAAGGGGAACGTTCTGATCCCGTCCACGCCCTCGTCACCGTCTCCGCCTTGGATGGTTCTGTCCGCCATGTCCTTCTCGCGCCGCCTCGACCAAGCCGTCCGTGTCCCACTTTCACCACAGGCTGACACACCGCGACCTTCCCTCGTAAAAGTCAGACTTTTAAGTTTGAAGGCGTCAGACCAGCTACTTCGCTCCCATCGAGGACTTGTTGAAGATGAGCACGCAAACACCGGACAGCTTCGAATGGACCGAACTCGACCGGCGTGCCGTCGACACCGCCCGTCTTTTGGCGGCCGATGCCGTCCAGCGGGTGGGCAACGGCCACCCCGGCACCGCGATGAGCCTGGCCCCGGCGGCGTACACGATCTTTCAGAAGGTGATGCGTCACGATCCGGCCGACCCCGAGTGGACAGGTCGCGACCGCTTCGTGCTGTCCCCCGGGCACACCTCGCTCACCCTCTACACGCAGCTGTACCTCGCCGGGTACGAGCTGGAGCTCGACGACCTCAAGGCTTTCCGGACCCACGGTTCGAAGACGCCCGGCCATCCCGAGTACGGGCACACGGCCGGCGTCGAGACGACGACCGGGCCGCTCGGACAGGGCGTCGCCAACGCCGTCGGCATGGCCATGGCCGCCCGCTACGAGCGCGGCCTGTTCGACCCGGACGCCCCCGAGGGCGAGTCCCCCTTCGACCACACCGTCTGGGCGATCGTCTCCGACGGGGATCTTGAGGAGGGCATCTCCGCCGAGGCCTCCTCGCTGGCCGGCCACCAGAGGCTGGGCAACCTCGTCTTCCTCTACGACGACAACCACATCTCCATCGAGGGCGACACCGCGACGGCCTTCTCCGAGGACGTGCTGGGGCGGTACGAGGCGTACGGCTGGCACGTGCAGCGCGTCGAGCCCGCCGCCGACGGCGACATCGACGTCCACGCGCTCCACTCGGCGCTCAAGGCCGCGCAGGCCGAGACCGCGCGCCCCTCCATCATCGCGATGCGTACGATCATCGCCTGGCCCGCGCCGAACGCCCGGAACACCGAGGCCTCGCACGGCTCGGCTCTGGGTGAGGACGAGGTCGCCGCCACCAAGCGCGTCCTGGGCTTCGACCCGGAGAAGACGTTCGAGGTCGCCGACGAGGTCCTCGCGCACACTCGCCGGGCCCTCGACCGGGGCGCCGAGGCGCACGCCGCCTGGGACAAGCGGATCGACAAGTGGCGCGGCGACCGGCCCGAGCGCGCCAAGCTCTTCGACCGGGTGGTCGCCGGTCAGCTGCCCGAGGGCTGGGAGGACGCCCTGCCGGTTTTCGAGGCGGGCAAGGGTGTCGCCACGCGCGCCGCGTCCGGCAAGGTGCTCCAGGCGCTCGGCGCGGTCATCCCGGAGTTGTGGGGCGGCTCGGCCGACCTGGCGGGCTCGAACAACACCACGATCGACAAGACCAGTTCGTTCCTGCCGGCCGGCAATCCCCTGCCGGAGGCCGATCCGTACGGCCGGACGATCCACTTCGGCATCCGCGAGCACTCCATGGCCGCGGAGATGAACGGCATCGCCCTGCACGGCAACACCCGCATCTACGGCGGCACCTTCCTGGTGTTCTCCGACTACATGCGCAACGCCGTACGGCTGTCCGCGCTGATGCAGCTGCCGGTGACCTACGTGTGGACGCACGACTCCATCGGCCTCGGCGAGGACGGCCCCACCCACCAGCCCGTCGAACACCTGGCGTCCCTGCGCGCCATTCCCGGTCTGAACATCGTCCGTCCCGCCGACGCCAACGAGACCGCCGTCGCCTGGGCGGAGATCCTCAAGCGGCACGCCACCGACCCGGCGCCGCACGGTCTCGCACTCACCCGCCAGGGCGTACCGACGTACGAGCCGAACGCGGATGCCGCCAAGGGCGGTTACGTCCTGAAGGAGGCGTCCACCGGGGCCCCGGACGTCGTCCTCATCGCCACCGGCTCCGAGGTCCAGCTCGCCGTGGCCGCCCGGGAGCGGCTGGAAGCCGAGGGGGTCGGCACGCGGGTGGTGTCGATGCCGTCCGTGGAGTGGTTCGAGGAGCAGCCGCGGGGGTACCGCGAGAGCGTCCTGCCGCCGTCGGTGAAGGCCCGCGTTGCGGTCGAGGCCGGAGTGGGGCTGACGTGGTACCGGTTCGTAGGTGACGCAGGACGCATCGTCTCTCTCGAGCACTTCGGCGCCTCCGCCGACGGGAAGACCCTGTTCGCCGAGTACGGCTTCACCGCCGAGAACGTCGTCGCGGCGGCCCGGGAATCCCTCGCCGCCGCCCGTGGTTGATCCGATCGCCAGAAAGAAGATGATCACAGTGACCGAAGCAACCGCGACCGCGGGCGCGCTCCAGCGCCTGTCCGACGAGGGCGTCTCCATCTGGCTGGACGACCTGTCACGCAGCCGGATCGAGTCCGGCAACCTGGCCGGACTGGTCGAGACGAAGCACGTGGTGGGCGTCACCACCAACCCGTCCATCTTCCAGGCCGCCATCGGCTCCGGCGAGGGCTACGAGGAGCAGCTCGCCGACCTCGCCGCGCGGGGCGTGACGGTGGATGAGGCCGTCCGTATGCTGACGACCGTCGACGTGCGCGCTGCCGCCGACATTCTGCATCCTGTATACGAGGCGACCGGTGGTCGGGACGGCCGGGTCTCCATCGAGGTCGACCCGCGCCTCGCCCACAACACGGCGGCGACGATCGCCGAGGCCAAGCAGCTCGCCTGGCTGGTGGACCGCCCGAACGTGATGATCAAGATCCCGGCGACGAAGGCCGGTCTCCCGGCGATCACCGAGGTCATCGGCCTCGGCATCAGCGTCAACGTCACGCTGATCTTCTCCCTGGAGCGCTACCGCGAGGTCATGGACGCCTACCTCGCGGGCCTGGAGAAGGCGAACGCCAAGGGCCTGGACCTGGCCGAGATCCACTCGGTGGCCTCCTTCTTCGTCTCCCGCGTCGACTCCGAGATCGACAAGCGGCTGACGGTCCTGGGGACGCCGGAAGCGCTTTCCCTCAAGGGCCGCGCCGCTCTCGCCAACGCCCGACTCGCCTACGAGGCGTACGAGGAGGTCTTCGCCGGTGAGCGGTGGACCGCCCTCGCCGGGGCCAAGGCCAACAAGCAGCGTCCGCTGTGGGCGTCGACCGGTGTGAAGGATCCCGCATACAAGGACACCCTGTATGTCGACGAGCTGGTCGCGCCGGGCACGGTCAACACGATGCCGGAGGCCACGCTGAACGCCACCGCCGACCACGGCGAGATCACCGGGAACACCGTCACCGGCGGATACGCGCAGGCCCGCGCGGACCTCGCCGCCGTGGAGCGGCTCGGCATCTCCTACGACGAGGTCGTGCGGCAGCTGGAGGACGAGGGCGTCGCCAAGTTCGAGGTGGCCTGGCAGGACCTGCTGGACGCTGTGACGAAGTCCCTGAACAGCAAGGGGGTCGACGCGGAATGAGCAAGCAACTTCCCGACACCACGCCCGAGGAAACCAAGACGCAGACGGCCGGACAGGAGGTGACCGTCCCGGTCCTCCCGGCCGCCGACTGGTCCAATCCCCTGCGCGACGCCCGCGACCGCCGGCTCCCCCGGATCGCCGGCCCGTCAGGTCTCGTCATCTTCGGCGTCACCGGCGACCTGTCCCGCAAGAAGCTGATGCCGGCCGTCTACGACCTCGCCAACCGCGGTCTGCTGCCGCCGGGCTTCTCGCTCGTCGGGTTCGCCCGCCGGGACTGGGAGCACCAGGACTTCGCGCAGGTCGTGCACGACGCGGTCCGCGAGCACGCGCGCACGCCGTTCCGCGAGGAGGTCTGGCAGCAGCTCGTCGAGGGCATGCGGTTCATCCCCGGCGATTTCGACGACGACACGGCGTTCAAGCAACTGCGCTCCGCCGTCGACGAGCTGGACGCCTCCCGCGGCACCAGCGGCAACTACGCCTTCTACCTCTCCGTACCGCCGAAGTTCTTCCCGAAGGTCGTCCGGCAGCTGAAGAAGCACGGGCTGGCCAAGGCGCCCGAGGGGTCCTGGCGGCGCGCGGTCATCGAGAAGCCGTTCGGACGCGACCTGACGAGCGCGCGTGAGCTGAACGCGATCGTGCACGACGTCTTCGAGCCGGACCAGGTCTTCCGCATCGACCACTACCTCGGCAAGGAGACCGTCCAGAACATCCTGGCGCTGCGCTTCGCCAACCAGATGTACGAGCCGATCTGGAACCGGTCGTATGTCGACCACGTACAGATCACCATGGCCGAGGACATCGGCATCGGCGGCCGCGCAGGCTACTACGACGGCATCGGCGCCGCCCGTGACGTCATCCAGAACCACCTGCTGCAGCTGATGGCGCTGACCGCCATGGAGGAGCCGGCCGCCTTCGACGCCGAGTCGCTGCTCAACGAGAAGCTGAAGGTGCTGCGCGCGGTGAAGCTGCCGGAGGACATCGGCGCGCACACGGTGCTCGGGCAGTACGCGCCCGCCTGGCAGGGCGGCGAGCAGGTGCGCGGCTACCTCGAGGAGGACGGCATCGACCCGGCCTCCACCACCGACACGTACGCCGCCATCAAGCTGAACGTCGACAACCGGCGCTGGGCCGGGGTCCCCTTCTACCTGCGGACGGGCAAGCGCCTGGGCCGCCGCGTCACCGAGATCGCGGTCGTCTTCCAGCGTGCGCCGCACTCCCCCTTCGACTCCACGGCCACCGAGGAGCTGGGCCAGAACGCGATCGTCATCCGCGTCCAGCCCGACGAGGGCATGACAGTCCGGTTCGGGTCGAAGGTGCCGGGCACCTCGATGGAGATCCGGGACGTGACGATGGACTTCGCGTACGGCGAGTCCTTCACGGAGTCCAGTCCGGAGGCGTACGAGCGCCTCATCCTGGACGTCCTCCTCGGGGACGCCAACCTGTTCCCCCGTCACCAGGAAGTGGAAGAGTCCTGGAAGATCCTCGACCCGATCGAGGAGCACTGGGCGACGCACGGCCGGCCGGCGCAGTACGCGTCGGGCAGCTGGGGACCCGAGGAAGCCGACGAGATGCTCGCACGAGACGGACGGAGCTGGCGCAGGCCATGAAGATCGACCTGAGCGACACCACGGCAAGCAAGATCAACAAGGCGCTGGTGCAGGGTCGCCGCGCCATCGGCACCCCCGCCGTGGGCATGGTCCTGACGATGGTGATCGTCACGGACGAGGAGAACGCCTACGACGCGATCAAGGCGGCCGAGGAGGCTTCGCACGAGCACCCCTCGCGCACCCTGGTCGTCATCAAGCGGCACGCCCGCACCCCGCGCGACCGCACCAACTCCCACCTCGACGCCGAGGTGCGGGTGGGCGCGGACGCGGGCACCGGCGAGACGGTCATCCTCAGGACGTACGGCGAGGTCTCCGACCACGCCGACTCCGTCGTCCTGCCGCTGCTGCTGCCGGACGCCCCGGTCGTCGTGTGGTGGCCGGTGGACGCGCCGGAGAACCCGGCGAAGGACCCGCTGGGCGCGCTGGCCCAGCGCCGGATCACCGACCTGTACGCCGTGGAGAACCCCCTCGCGGTGCTGGAGGCCCGGGTCCGCTCCTACGCGCCCGGCGACACCGACCTCGCCTGGACCCGGCTCACGCCGTGGCGTTCAATGCTGGCCGCGGCCCTGGACCAGGCCCGGGTGAGGGTGATCTCGGCGGCGGTGGAGGCCGAGGAGGAGAACCCGGCCGCCGAGCTGCTGGCCCGCTGGCTGGAGGCACGCCTCGGCGTCACCGTCGACCGGGTCGTCACCGCGGGGCCGGTCGTCACGGCCGTACGGCTGGGCACCGAGAACGGCGAGATCCTCATCGACCGCCCCGAGGGCCCGCTGGCCACGCTCTCCCTGCCCGGCCAGCCCTCACGCACCCTCGCGCTGAAGGTCCGCTCCACCTCCGAACTCATCGCCGAGGAGCTCAGGCGCCTCGACGCGGACGAGATGTACGCCGTCGCCCTGCGCGGCGAGGCCACCAAGGAGATCCCCTCTCATGTCTGACTCCGTTTCCGGCTCCCCCAAGCTCACCCGGCGGCCCGAGTGGGTCGCCCTGGAGGATCACCGCGCCCAGTGGCAGGCGCATCTGCGTGACCTGTTCGCGGCGGACCCCGGGCGCGCGGAGCGGTACGTGGTGCGCGTCGGCGACCTGCGCATCGACTACTCCAAGAACCTCATCACCGACGAGACACTCGCCCTGCTCCAGGAACTGGCCACCGCCACCGACGTGTTCGGGCTGCGCGACGCCATGTTCGGCGGCGAGAAGATCAACACCACCGAGGGCCGCGCCGTACTGCACACCGCGCTGCGCGCCCCCGCGAACGCGGTGATCGAGGTCGACGGCGAGAACGTCGTCCCCAAGGTCCACGCGGTCCTCGACAAGATGGCCGACTTCGCGAACCGGGTCCGCTCCGGCGAGTGGACCGGCCACACCGGCAAGCGGATCAGGAACGTCGTCAACATCGGCATCGGCGGCTCCGACCTGGGCCCGGCCATGGCGTACGAGGCGCTGCGGGCCTACACCGCACGGGGGTTGACGTTCCGGTTCGTGTCCAACGTGGACGGCGCCGATCTGCACGAGGCCATCCGGGACCTGGACCCGGCGGAGACCCTCTTCATCGTCGCGTCCAAGACCTTCACCACCATCGAGACGATCACCAACGCCACCTCGGCCCGCTCCTGGCTGCTCGCCGGCCTCGGCGGCGAGGAGAAGGCGGTCGCCAGGCACTTCGTGGCCCTGTCGACGAACGCGGAGAAGGTCACCGGGTTCGGCATCGACCCGGACAACATGTTCGAGTTCTGGGACTGGGTCGGCGGCCGCTACTCCTTCGACTCGGCGATCGGCCTCTCCCTGATGATCGCCATCGGCCCGGACCGCTTCCTGGAGATGCTCGACGGGTTCCGCATCGTCGACGAGCACTTCCAGAACGCGTCCGCCGAGGACAACGCCCCACTGATCCTGGGCCTGTTGGGCATCTGGTACGGCAACTTCTTCGACGCCCAGTCGCACGCCGTCCTGCCGTACAGCCACTACATGTCGAAGTTCACGGCATACCTCCAGCAGCTGGACATGGAGTCCAACGGCAAGTCCGTGGACCGCGACGGCCGCCCCGTGGAGTGGCAGACCGGGCCGGTGGTGTGGGGCACGCCCGGCACCAACGGGCAGCACGCCTACTACCAGTTGATCCACCAGGGCACCAAACTCATCCCTGCCGACCTGATCGGCTTCGCCCGCCCCGTCGACGAGCTGAGCGACGAACTCAAGGCACAGCACGACCTGTTGATGGCCAACCTGTTCGCGCAGGGGCAGGCCCTCGCCTTCGGCAAGACCGCCGACGAGGTGCGCGCGGAGGGCGTGCCCGAGGAGCAGGTGCCGCACCGCACCTTCAAGGGCAACCACCCGACGACCACCATCCTGGCGAAGGAACTCACCCCGTCGGTCCTCGGCCAGCTCATCGCGCTCTACGAGCACAAGGTGTTCGTCCAGGGCACCGTCTGGAACATCGACTCCTTCGACCAGTGGGGTGTCGAGCTCGGCAAGGTCCTCGCCAGGCGGGTCGAGCCCGCGCTCACCGAAGGCGCCGACGTGCCCGGCCTCGACCCGTCCACCGCCGCACTCGTGGCCACATACCGCGCTCTAGGGAAGTGAATTGACATGCAGTTGGGACTCATCGGCCTCGGCAAGATGGGCGGCAACATGCGCGAGCGGATCCGCCGCGCCGGCCACACCGTCATCGGCTACGACCGCAACCCCGAGCTCTCCGACGTCGCCAGCCTGGCCGAGCTGGTCGACAAGCTCCAAGCCCCCCGCACGATCTGGGTGATGGTCCCGGCCGGCGCCCCGACCCAGTCCGTCGTCGACGAGCTCGGCGGCCTGCTGTCGCCCGGCGACACGGTCGTCGACGGCGGCAACTCCCGCTGGACCGACGACGAGAAGCACGCCGAGGAGCTCGGCGCCAAGGGCATCGGCTTCGTCGACGCGGGCGTCTCGGGTGGCGTGTGGGGCCTGCAGAACGGCTACGCCCTGATGGTCGGCGGCGACAAGGAGCACGTCGACCGGCTCCAGCCGATCTTCGAGGCGCTCAAGCCGGAGGGGCCGTACGGCTATGTCCACGCCGGCAAGGTCGGCGCCGGGCACTTCTCCAAGATGGTCCACAACGGTATCGAGTACGCCATGATGCAGGCGTACGCCGAGGGCTGGGAGCTGCTGGAGTCGGTCGACTCCGTCACGGACGTGCGCGAGGTCTTCCGGTCCTGGCAGGAGGGGACGGTCATCCGCTCCTGGCTCCTCGACCTCGCCGTCAGCGCCCTCGACCAGGACGAGCACCTGGAGAAGCTGCGTGGGTACGCGGAGGACTCCGGCGAGGGGCGCTGGACCGTCGAGGCGGCCATCGACAACGCGGTGCCGCTGCCCGCGATCACCGCCTCCCTCTTCGCACGGTTCGCGTCCCGCCAGGACGACTCCCCGCAGATGAAGATGGTCGCGGCGCTGCGCAACCAGTTCGGTGGGCACGCCGTCGAGTCGGCGAAGGAGTAGGCGCGCCGTGGGGGATCTCCTGCTGGTCCGCCACGGCGAGACGGAGTGGAGCGCGTCGGGACAGCACACCAGCTGGACCGACCTGCCCCTCACCCAGTGCGGCGAGGAACAGGCCAAGTCCCTCGCCCCGCTCCTCGTCCACCGGGCCTTCGCCCTCGCGCTGACCAGCCCGCTGGGCCGCGCGATACGCACCGCCGAACTGGCGGGCCTGACGGGGGTCGTGACCGACCCCGACCTGCACGAGTGGGACTACGGCGCCTACGAGGGCGTCACCACCGTCGACATCCACCGCACGCGCCCCGACTGGTACCTGTGGACCGACGGTGTGCCGCCCGGCCCGGACGGACACCCCGGCGAGTCGCCCGAGCAGGTGGGGCTGCGTGCCGACCGGGTGCTGTCCCGGGTGGAGGCGGCGCTGCCCGACGGGGACGTGATCCTCGTGGCCCACGGTCACTTCCTGCGGGTGTTGACGGCCCGTCGGCTGGGGCTGGCGCCGGGCGACGGCCGACTGTTCCAGCTCGCGACGGGAACAGTCTGTCGACTGTCTACAGAACACGGTCGCCCGGTGATCGTGGAATGGAACAGTCGGACGTAACGCATCACGGCCGGGGGCGAGTTGACAGCCCTCGGCCATCGCGTCAGAGTCCCCGCTGATGGAGATCAACGAGCTGACGCCGGCCGAGGCGCAGGTGTGGCGGGCCTTCCCCCGAGGGGAGACCGTGGACTTCCGTACCGCCGAGGACGAGGACACGGCGGCGGGGACCGACTGGGGACCGGAGCGCACCCTGCGCGCCTCGGTGCTCAGGGCGCTGCTGGTCAGCGCACCCCAGGAGGACGGGGAGATCGCCGCCCTAAGGGTCATGGGCGCCCGGATCACCGGCGCGCTCGACCTCACCCACGCCGTCGTCGACGCTCCGGTCCGCCTGACCCACTGTCACTTCACCGACCCACCCGATCTGTACGGCATCCAGCTGCGCAGACTCAGCCTGCGCGGCTCCGTGCTCCCGGCCCTGGACCTCGGCAGCGCGCGGGTCGACGGCGTGATGCAGCTGTCGGACTGCCGGGTGCGCGGGCGGATTCAGCTGAGCGGCGCCCAGATATCCGGCGCCCTGTTCCTGGACCGCGCAGAACTCACCGGGCAGGACGACTCGCAACCCGTGCTCAAGCTGAACCAGGCATTGATCGAGGACGACTTGCGGGCGACGGAGCTGCGTGCCCACGGCGAGATACGGCTCAACGGCGCCACCGTCAACGGATCGGTCGATCTCAGGGGCGCGCACCTCACCCACCCGGGCCAGGTCGCCCTCGACGCACAGACGCTCACCGTGAACGGCGACTTCTCGCTGCGGAACACCCACGTACGCGGCTGGATCGGCCTGCGCGGCGCCTGCGTCACCGGCCGCTTCGACCTGTCGTACGCACGCCTGTCGAACCCCGGGGACGCCGCGCTGCGCGCCACCAGCTGCAGCATCGGGGAGCTCTGGCTGCGCAAGGGGCTCCCGCCGGACGGCTTCCTCAATCTGCGCCGCGCCCAGATCGACGTGCTGTTCCTGGAACCGGAGATGGTGCCGGACCGGATGCTGCTCAACAGCCTCGTCTACACCTCCCTCACTCCGCACGAACCCGCCGAACGCCGCCTGCCCATGCTGGAGTGCGACGGCGACGGCTATGTCCCGCACGCCTACGAGCAGTTGACCGCCGCCTACCGACGCATCGGCGACGACGACGCCGCCCGGCTCGTCCAGCTCGCCAAGCAGCGCCGCCGCCGCGGCACGCTGCCCTGGTACGGCCGTGTGTGGGGCCACGTCCAGGACGCCACCGTCGGCTACGGATTCCGTCCGCTGCGGGCGTGCGGCTGGCTGCTGTCCCTGCTCGCCGTCGGCTCGGTCGTGTACGGCCTGCACCATCCCCCACCGCTCAAGGCGTCCGAGGCCCCGCACTTCAACCCGGTGTTCTACACCCTCGACCTGCTGCTGCCGGTGATCTCCTTCGGCCAGGAGGGGGCGTTCGCCCCGCGCGAGGGGTATCAGACGCTGTCGTACGCGCTCGTCATCGCCGGCTGGATCCTGGCTACGACGGTCTTCGCCGGGGTCACCCGTACCGTCAGCCGCCAGTGAGCCGCTTCACGGCGTGCTGGGCCGCGAGACGTACGGGGGCGTTCTGGGCGCCGTAGCCGCGGTAGTCGCCGTCGCGCTGAAGGAGCTCGAAGAAGACGCGGCCGACGGTGCGGGTATAGCAGTGGCGGAACTCGCCGTGCGCGTCCCGGTCATAGAGGATGCCGAGTTCGCGGTACGTCTCCAGCTCGCCGTCGGCGAACTCGAACCGGGCCGCCAGGTCGTCGTAGTAGTTGGCGGGGATCGGCAGCAGGCGGCCGCCGGCCGCGACGAAGCGGCGGGCCGCGGCGACCACGTCGTCGGTGGCCAGCGCGATGTGCTGGGCGTGGACGGTGTCGTCGGTCGGTGCCGCGCCGACGGTGAGGGCGATGCGCACGGTGCCGTCGGCGTTGGTGACGGCGCGGCTGCGCAACAGGCCGTAGGGGTCGGCGACGTCGACGCTCTCCTGGGCGCGCAGGCCGAGCACGCTGCGGTGGAAGAGAGCGGCCTCGTCGAAGTGGTGCCAGGGCTGGGTGAGGGCGAGGTGGTCGATGCGGACCGGCTCGGCGGCGGGCGGGTGCTCTGCGGCCTTTACGTCCTCACCAGTTACGTCCTCATCCTTTACGTCCTCGAAGTCCGCCCGCCAGTCGGGGAGTTCGCGGCGGCCTGTGGCGCAGAAGAACAGTTCCGTGCCGTCGGGCGCCGCCACGGCGTCCAGCGGGGCGTCCTCCGGGGCACGGCGGCGCGGCAGGACGGGGGCCAGCAGGGCCTCGGCGCGGCGGGCGGCGGCCGTCGGGTCCGGTGATTCCAGCCCGATCGCGGCGAGCCCGGTGCCGTCACGGCGTACGGCCGTCCCGGTGTTGACCAGGACACGGGCCTCGCCCCACTGCCACAGGTCGACGGGTTTGCCGCGGTGCCGTGCCGTGCGGGCGAAGCCCAGCGCGCCGAGGACCGCCGAGACGGGCTCCGCGTCGGGTGTGACCAGTTCGGCGAAGGCGATGCCCGTGGGGACGACCGGTGCGGGCGGCGCGGCCACGCCCACCGCCTCCTGGAGGACGAGGAGGGAGCGCCGGGCGTCGACGGCCGTGGGGCCGGCCTCGGCCTGGCGGAAGACGTCGTTGAAGATCTCCAAGGAGAGCGGACCGCGGTAGCCCGTATGCAATACACGGCGCACAAGATCCGCTATATCGAATCCTCCCTGGCCCGGGAAGCAGCGGTAATGCCGGCTCCACTGCAGGACGTCCATCGCGAGCAGGGGGGCGTCGGCCAGTTGGAGGAAGAAGATCTTCTCGCCGGGGATGTCCTCGATGCCCTTGGGGTCGGAGCCCCGGGAGAGGATGTGGAAGCTGTCCAGACAGGTGCCGAGCGCCGGATGGCCGGCCGTCTCGACGATGCGCCAAGCGTGGTCGTACGTGCTGACGTGCCGACCCCAGGCGAGCGCCTCGTAGGCGACACGGATGCCGAAGTCCTGCGCCAGGTCGGCGAGTCGGCTCAGCTGCTCGGCGGCCAGCGCGTCGTCGTCCACGGCTGGCGGGGAGACGCTGGAGCAGACCAGCACGGTGTCCGCGCCGAGCCTGCGCATGAGCTCGAACTTGTGCCGGGCGCGCCGCAGGTTGCGGGCGAACTGCTCCTCCCCCACCGCCTCGATGTCGCGCATCGGCTGGTAGAGGTCGACGGTGAGGCCGAGGTCGGCGCAGCGGGCGCGGATCGCCTCGGGGCCGAGGGGGCTGGCGAGCAGGTCGTTCTCGAAGATCTCGACGCCGTCGAAGCCGGCCCGGGACGCGGCCGTGAGCTTCTCGGTGAGGGATCCGCTGAGGGAGACGGTGGCGATGGACGTACGCACGTCGGTACCTCTGTTTCTCTTCAGGTCCCTTGCTTGCGGGCTGTTCGCGTACTGTCCTCGCGGACTGTTCGCGGACTACTGGTGGGCCCCCACGGCCCCGGCCCCGCTCCCGGTCAGCTCGGTGAAGTCCGCGAGCATCCGGGCGCTGTCGGGTTCCCGGCCGGTGAACAGGCGGAACGCGTCCACGGCCTGGAAGACGGCCATGCCGCCGCCGTCGAGAGTGGCGCAGCCGAGCGCGCGGGCGGTGCGCAGCAGCTCTGTCTCCAGGGGGCGGTAGACCACCTCGGCGATCCACAGGCCGGGGTGGAGCAGTTCGGCGGGGAGGGGCAGGCCGGGGTGGGCGGCCATGCCGGTGGGGGTGGCGTGCACCAGGCCGCCGAGGCCGTCGACGCGCGCGAGGAGGTCCGGCAGCCGGTCCGGGGTGGCGGAGACCGCCCGGCCGTCCCCGAAGCGGTGGTTCAGGGAGTCGGCGAGGGCGGCGGCCCGATCGGGCAGCGCGTCGACGACGGTGACCCGCTCGGCGCCGAGGATGAGCGTGGCGTGCGCGACGGCCGCGCCCGCGCCGCCGGCGCCCAGCTGCACCACCCGCTCCAGCGGTACGTCGGGCAGGCCGCGCGCGAAGGAGGCGGCGAAGCCGGTCACGTCGGTGTTGTGGCCGATCGCGTGGCCGTCCTCGAAGACGACGGTGTTGACCGCCCCCAGCGCCTCTGCCTGCGGGGCGAGTGCGTCCAGGTGCCGGATCACGTGCTGCTTGCACGGGTGCGTGATGTTGAGCCCGTCGAAGCCCAGGTCGCGGGCGGCCCGTACGAGATCGCCCACCGCTTCGGGCGGGACGCCGAGGGTGTCGATGTCGATGATCCGGTACAGATAGCGCAGGCCCTGGCGGTCGGCCTCCCGCTCGTGCAGCGCCGGGCTGAGCGACGGGCCGATGCCGGAGCCGATCAGTCCGACGAGATACGAGTCCTTGGACAGCACCGAGGGGCCTCCTGAGCGGCTCACTAATGTACGAACTAGTACGTTAGCTATAGCAGCAAAGCAGATACCGGGGGAAGACCTTGCCGGGTACGGATGCGAGCGGGCTTCTACAATCTCGGCACTGGCCCCTCGCCCGAAGGAACCCGATGACCAGCGTCGAAGACCCGGCACGACCGAACGGGCGCATCCGTGACGCCGCCCGCACCCAGGCCGAGATTCTCGACGTGGCGACCCAGGAGTTCGCCCGGGCCGGCTACGACGGGGCCCGGGTCGACGAGATCGCCGCCCGCACCCGTACCACCAAGCGGATGATCTACTACTACTTCGGCGGCAAGGAGCAGCTGTTCACGGCCGTGCTGGAGCGGGCGTACGCCGTGATCCGCGAGGCCGAGCAGCGACTCGACGTCGACCACCTGGACCCGGTCGCGGCCATCCGGCGACTGGCGGAGCTCACCTTCGACCACCATGAGCAGCACCCGGACTTCATCCGCCTGGTGAGCATCGAGAACATCCACGGAGCCGAGCACATCGCGGCCTCGGCGAAGCTCGGGAAGATCGGCTCGCCCGCCCTCGACGTGATCCGCCGGATCCTGGAGTCGGGACAGAAGTCGGGGTTGTTCACGGCCGACGTCGACGCCGTCGACCTGCACGCGATGATCAGTTCCTTCTGCTTCTTCCGGGTCGCCAACCGGCACACCTTCGGCGCCCTGTTCGGCCGCGACCTGGTGGATCCCGCCCAGCGCGAGCACTACCGCGCGATGCTCGGCGACATGGTGATCGCCTACCTGACGGCGGACCGCGCGGCCGACTGAGCACCCGCTCCCGTACAGGAAGACCGCTCGAGAAGATCCTTCGGCAGCACCTCTTGACACCCGGGAAACGTCAGCGCAACATCCCACCCACCGCTACTAACTATCCAGTGGGTTAATTGGCCGAGATCCGGCACTACTCCCCTCCGCTCACTCCACTTAGGTTGGAGTTCCCCCGAAGGAGCACGCCGTGTCCGTCCCCGCCGCACCGCCCGGCCAGCCGAAAAAAGCCGCCACGGCGGCCTGGATCGGCAGCGCCCTGGAGTACTACGACTTCTTCATCTACGGCAGCGCGGCCGCGCTGATCTTCCCCGAGGTGTTCTTCGACGAGTCCGACCCGGCCACCGCGACCCTGCTGTCGCTGGCCACGTTCGGCGTCGCGTACGCGGCCCGCCCCATCGGCGCACTCTTCCTCGGGCACTTCGGCGACCGGCTCGGCCGCAAGAAGATCATGGTCTTCACGCTGATCCTGATGGGCCTGTCGACGTTCCTCATCGGCTGCCTGCCCACCCGTGCCCAGGTCGGCACCCTCGCCCCCGTCCTGCTCGTGCTGTGCCGGGTACTGCAGGGCATCTCGGCGGCCGGCGAGCAGGCCAGCGCCAACTCCATGACGCTGGAACACGCGCCGCCGCACCGGCGCGGCTTCTTCACCAGCTTCACGCTCAGCGGCACCCAGGGCGGCCAGTTGCTCGCCACGCTGGTCTTCATCCCCGTCGCCGCGCTGCCCGAGGACCAGCTGATGTCCTGGGGCTGGCGGGTGCCCTTCTGGCTGAGCGTCGCGGTCGCCGTCGCCGGATACGTCATCCGCCGCACGCTCGACGAGACCCCGGCCTTCGCCCAGCAGGCCTCCGACGAGGGCGTCGCCAGGATGCCGCTGGCGATCCTGATGCGCGAGCACTGGAGGGACGTGCTGCGGGTGATCGCGGGCGCGCTCATCGCCTCGGTCAGCACGATCTTCACGGTCTGGGCGCTGGCCTACGCCACCAGCGACTCGGTCGGCATGTCCCGCTCGTCCATGCTGTGGGTGGGCGCGCTCGCCAACCTCGTCGCGCTCGCCGCGATCCCGCTGTGGGCCACGCTGTCCGACCGCATCGGCCGACGCCCGGTGTACCTGATCGGCGCGGCGGGCAGCGCGGTGGCGATGTTCGTCTACCTGTGGGCGATCTCGACGGGCTCCTACCCGCTGACCCTGCTGCTGGGCATCGTCGCCTTCGGTGTCGTCTACAGCGCCGCGAACGGCGTGTGGCCGTCCTTCTACGGCGAGATGTTCACCACCCGCGTCCGGCTGTCGGGCATGGCGATCGGCACCCAGATCGGCTTCGCCGTGGCGGGCTTCGCGGTCACCTTCGCCGCGCAGATCGCCGGCCCCGACGGCGACGACTGGATGGCGGTTGCCCTGTTCACCGCGGCCCTGTGCGTCCCGCCGGTGATCGCGGTTGTCTCTGCCCGTGAGACCCACAGGGTCCCGACGGAGAAGCTCGGCGAGCGCTCGCCCCGCCCGGCGCGGCAGCCGGAGAAGGTGACGGCCTGATCCGACCGCGCCTCCTCGCCGCACGGTCCCTCGCAGCCGTCATGACCGCGGGGGGCCGTGCCTTCCTGCCCGGACCGCCGTAGCGTCCCGCTCGGGCCGCCGCCGTACCGTCACGCGTTGGACCACGCCCGCTCGCAGAGCACCAGCCGGTATCCGTCCGGGTCCTCGACTGTGACGCCCCACCGGTTCCAGTAGGGGTTGGGAGACGACACCCGCTTGCCGCCGTGCTCCTCCAGCCGGGCGACCAGGTCGTCCGGCACCGGGCCGTCGACGTAGATCACCAGGAGGTCCTCCTCGGTGGGCCGGGGCTCGACGGGCCGCGCGGCCTCGTGGACGAGCTCCAGATGCCAGTCGGCGTCCGGCCAACCCAGCATCAGCAGATCGTGCTCCCCGGATTCGGTCCCGCCCTCCGCCCGCCATACGACGTTCAGCCCGAGCCCCTCGCCCCAGAAGCGCTCGGCCGCGGCCAGGTCCCTGGACGGGCGGGCGATACGGATGTGGCTACGACCGTTGACGGGCATGATGCCCCCTCCTCCTCATGGCGTCCTCGCCGACGCTGATCTGCTCGGCAGCCTAGGCAGCCCATGAGCGTCGGGACCATCGGTCATCCGCCCTGCGCCCGGAGCCCTAGGACTGACGCCGCTCACGACGGTTGACGTCCCCTGAACCGGCCTGCGGGCGGCGTCAGTTGAGCCTGCCGCTGGTTCGTCTGCGCGTATGTACCGCAGTACATGCGCGATCGACGATCATCGCGATACGGGGGACCGTTCACCTGTTCCTGCGCGACGATGATGTCTGAGGCCGTCCGGCGGGGTATGCCGGACCGCACCTCGACGAACGCGACGGAGGAGAACGATGGCACGACTGCGGCAAGAGGTGGACCCGGGTGAGGCCGGGCTGGATCCGAAGGCGCTGGACCGCCTCGACCAGCACTTCGCCCACTACGTCGACGAGGGCCGCCTGCCCGGCTTCCTCGTGGCCGTCTCACGCGGCGGACGTGTCGCCCACCTCACCACGCACGGCCGCCGTGACATCGCCGCCGGGCTCCCCGTCGAGACCGACACGCTGTGGCGGATCTACTCGATGACCAAGCCGGTCACCGCGGTCGCCGCGCTGCTCCTGGTGGAGGAGGGCCGGCTGTCACTGGACGACCCGGTCGACCGCCACCTCCCGGCCTTCGCCGAGCCGCGGGTGTACGTCAGCGGCTCCGGCGCCGACACCGTGACCCGCCCGGCGGCCGGACCGATACTCGTACGGCATCTGATGACCCACACCGCGGGCCTGACCTTCGCCTTCTACCACACCCACCCCGTCGACGCCCTCTACCGCGCCGCCGACCTGGAGTCGTCGGTGGTGCCGGGGTCGGACCTGGCGCACACGGTCGACGTGTACGCGAGCCTGCCGCTGCAGTTCGAGCCGGGCACGCAGTGGAACTACTCGGTCGCCTCCAACGTGCTCGGCCGGGTGATCGAGGTGGTGTCCGGGCAGCCGCTCGACACCTTCTTCGCCGAGCGGATCTTCGGCCCGCTCGGGATGACCGACGCCGGATTCCGCGTCACCGACGAGCAGGCGGGCAGACTCTCCGAGCTGTACGGCGACGCCGACGGCGGTGGCATCGAGCCGATCCCCGGTCTCCCGCTGCGCGGCCGGCCCCGCTTCCTGTCGGGCAGCGGCGGAATGGTGGCCTCCGCCCACGACATGCACCGCTTCATGGAACTGCTGCGCCGCCGGGGCGAGCTCGACGGCACCCGCCTCCTCGCCCCCGAGACGGTGGACCTGATGACCTCCAACCACCTCCCCGGCGGCGCCGACCTGCGCGCCTTCGGCAGCAAGCCCGCGCACGACGAGCCGGGCAACGAGGGCGTCGGCTTCGGCCTCGGCGTCTCGGTGGTGATCGACCCGGCGCGCACCCAGGCACCCTCGGGCCTCGGCACGTACGGCTGGACCGGCGTGGCGACGACGACGTTCTGGGTCGACCCGAGCCGCGACCTGACTGTCCAGTTCATGACGCAGGTACGGCCGAAGAGCTCCCACACGATCTTCCCGGACCTCAAACGGCTGGTGCACGAGGCGATCGCCGGCTAGACCGCCGGCTGGATCGTCGACCACTGTCTGTGGGGGCCTCGGGGATCGCTCGGGGACATCTCAGGGAGATCCCCGATCAGTGGCGGGCCCCGGTCGTGCCAGCCTGGAAGGCGAGCGCGGGGGCGGCCCCGCGGGGGGGGGGGCGGCCGCCGGGGCGGGGGGGCGGGGGGGCACCCGTGGGTGGAGGGGACCGATAGTGGGGGGCACCGGGGC
>NZ_JBEOVF010000047.1:0-74968 GCF_040295365.1 Streptomyces sp. NPDC002838
TTCTTTCTTCCCCTAAAAAAATATCTCCCTTACCACCACCACCACCCCCCCCCACAACCCCCCCCCCCCCCCCCCCCCCCCACCCCCCCCCCCCCCCCCCCCGCCCCCCCCCCCCCCCCCCCCCCCCGCTGCGGGGGGAAGCACCTGAGCGATCTGTTACGACGGGGGAATCGCGTCAGGCACTGCGGGGGGTGGCTATGGTTCGTGGGGGCGGAGTGTCCGACTCCACCTGTCGATGGTCCCGCTGGTCCAGGTTCACAAAGATCATTCCGTACCGGATGGCACACCGTACGGGCTGCGGGGCACCGCGCGGCCGGCGCAGGCACCGATAGGCCCGTACGTCCTCGTCGTCGTCCCGCGTCACGACCACCGGCTCGCCGAAGACGGTCACCATCAACGAGTCACCGGCGTGGGGGATCGCGGTGGCCAGGTCGATGAAGTGCCAGCCGGAGCGGTAGGCCGTGGCCATTTCGCGGCGGAAGGAGCGGTCGTCAGGTGGAGTAGTCATGTCAAGACCAGACGCTGTCGTCCGCGCCGTCCTGAGTGGCCGCGCCGGCAGGCCCGGCCACCGCCGTCACTGACGTCACGTCGGCCGGCGTGTCGCCCTTCGCAGCAGAGAGGCCATTCATGGTTCCGAAGGCCACAACGGCGGAGAAGGCGGCGACAAGCACCGAGCGAAGCATTCTCTTCCTCATAGTCGGCTTCGTCCTCACTTGAAGGTCCCCTCTTCCCCCGTCGGATAAGACGATGGCTCATTCAGGCACGTCATGGCCACACGATCGGTGCATCATGTTCCTGCATGTTCAGGACCCTGGGGGGTGGAGATTTGACAACAAATCGGACCAAGGCGACACATCCCCATGCCATCACTGAACTGTGCGAAGAGGGGGGACGTCTCTATGCGAACGCTCTGCGGACTGGACGTATCGCCCGCGAGGATGTGGAGCCCGCTCCCTGCCTGATGGAGTTCGCCCTCCTGCATCCCGATCCGGACGACGCGAACTTGCTGCGCCCGGTTCCCCCCTCGGTCGCGCTGGCCCGGCGGCTCAATCCGATCGAGCGCGAGATCACCGAACGCCGGCAGACCTCGATCGAGCTGGCCGAGGCCTTCGAGCCGTTCATGGCCCTCAGCGCGGGCGGCGCGGAGCCCACCCACTCGATCACGGTGCTGGAGGGGCTCGACCGCATCAACGCCGCCCTCGACCTGGCCACGGACCAGTGCCGGAACGAGATGCTCACGGTCCAGCCGAGCGCCCGACACCCCGAGCGCCGACTCATCGAGGGGCTGGAGCGCGACCGCACCCTGACCGAGCGGGGCGTGCGCATCCGGACCCTCTACCAGCACACCGCCCGCTACAGCCCCGAGCGGCTGGCCTACATGGACCGCTTCACCGACGGAAAGGTGGAGTACCGCACCATCGACGAACTGGTCGAGCGGCTCATCATCTGCGACGAGACAGTCGCCTTCATCCCTGTCCGCGACGACCGGCAGGTTGCGCTGGAGCTGCGGCACCCGGGCCTCGTGGGCTACCTGATCAAGGTCTTCGAGTTCATGTGGAGCCGCGCGGTCCCGCTGAGCGCCGGCGCCCCGTACGAGACCGCCCCCGACGGCATCACCGACATCCAGCACTCCATCGCCAAGCTCCTGGTCGAGGGCCACGTCGACGAGGCGATAGCCCGCCGCCTCGGCATGAACGTCCGTACGTGCCGCGCCCACATAGCCAAACTCGCCACCGCCCTGGGCAGCGGCAGCCGCGCCCAGCTCGGCTACCTCATAGCGCAGTCGGGGATCCTGGAGCAGGACCATTGACAGTCAGGGGAAAGAGTCGCAGGTGACCGCGGAGGCGCACGGGCACAGAACCAGCGAGTTGTGTCAGGAAGGCCTGGGCCTTTACACCCGAGCCCTGCGCGAAGGACGCGTACGAGCTCGCGACGCGGACGGCGCGCCGTGTCTGGTCGACCTCGGGTTGCTTCAGCCCACGGTCCAGGACCTGGACTGGCTTGAGCCCCTCGCCCCGGCCGTGGCCCTTCACCGGCTGCTGCGGGCCTCCGAGGACCGCATCGCGGACGAACGGCGGCGTGAGGAGCGGCTGACCGAGATGTTCGATCCGCTCCTGGCCCTCGCCGCGCCGGACACCGCCGGAATCAGGGTGCTGAGCGACATCGAGCGGATCGACCAGGCCATCGCCCACGTCCTGGCGGACGCGTCCACCGAAGTCCTCGCGATCCAGCCCTACAACCGCCGCCCCCACCGCACGCTGGTCTGGGCACTCGAACGCGACCAGGCGTTCCTCGACCGAGGGGGTCGTATCCGCACCCTCTATCAGCACACGTATCGCCACGCGCCCGCGATCCGCACCCGTTACGAACTCCTGAAGGGCGACGCCGAAGCCCGCAGCCTTGACGAACTCCCCGAGCGTCTGATCCTCGTCGACCGCACCGTCGCCTACATCCCCGCCAACAAGGACCGCACCCTGGCTCTCGAAGTCCGCCACCCCGCCCTGGTCTCCTACCTCGGCACTACGTTCGACCGCCTCTGGCCCCTGGCCGTCCCCATGTACCCCGAAGCCGTCCACCAGCCTTCCCTCGACGGCATAACCCCCCGCCAACGCGCCATAGCCGCCCTCCTCGTCGAAGGCCACACCGACGCCGTCATCGCCGACCGCCTCGGCATGAACATCCGCACCGCCCGCGTGCACATCGCCAAACTCGCCGCCACCCTGGGCAGCGACAGCCGTGCACAGCTCGGTTACCTCATCGGACAGTCCGGGATCCTTGCTCCGGAAGAGTGAGGGACCCGACGTCGGCAGGGTGGGACGCACCGTCCAGGCCCACCTGGGCGATGCGCACGCCGAGTTGGGTACGACTGGCCGCGCCCAGCGTCTCCGACAGACGGGCGATGTGGGCCCGGCACGTACGGACGCTTATACCAAGGCGCTCCGCGATCACCGCATCCTGATACCCCTCCGCCAGCAGCGCAGCGATGGACCGCTCCCGGTGCGAAATGCCATCGATGCCTGTGTCGGGGAGGGGAGCGGTCAGCGGGATCGCCAGGCGCCAGAGGCGTTCGAAGACCGTTACGAGGTATTCCACCAGCGCCGGATGACGTAGTTCCAGAGCCAGCGTGCGGTCCGCGTTCGCGGGGATGAAGGCGACCGTACGGTCGAAGAGGATCAGACGGTCGATCACCTCGTCCAAGGTGCGCGCCTGTACCGCGCCGCCCATCAGCTCCAGGTAGTTGAGCAGGCCCTGACCGTGCCGGGCCACGTGCGTGTACAGGTCGCGCATGCGCACCCCGCGACCGCGCAGCGCCAGCGCCCGGTGCAGGCCCTCCGTCAGCTCGTGCTCGGGGCGGATGCCTCCGGGCTGGACGGTGAGGACCTCGGTCGTGCACGCCTCCGTCGCCTCGTCCATCGCGGCCTGGATGCGGGACAGGCCGTCCAGGACCCGGATCGCGGTGCCCTCCGGGGCGGCGGCCGGCAGCCGTGGGCCGAGTCCGGCATACCACTCGAAGGCGGCCACCGCCGAGCCCACCCGCCGCTGGCTCGCGCTGACCTCGTCGTACACCCCGCGCAGCAGCCGCGTCATGACCTCCTGCGGGGCCGTCGGCACCAGCCAGTCCATATCGTCGGGGTCCGGGTGCAGCAGGGCCAGCTCGAGGAGGCATTGCACGGCGTCCGCATCCGCGCGCGGCACGCGACCGCGCCGTACGGCCCGGGAATACAGGCGATCCCCGGCATCGCACAGTCGGTCAGCACCGTGTGGATGCTCGTCCGTCCCGTGCCCGGCCATCGCCCCGTCCCACCCCCGGTTCCAGCTCTTCCGCAGCGCCACTATGCGCGGACCGTACCGGGTCCGCAACACGGCTCCCCGCGCCACCGGCGCCGGAAAGCCCCCATACGACCCGCTATTTCCAGGCCTCCGCCGGCCCCGTTGCAACAAGCTGATGGTGGTCTTCCGTACCCGCCGAACGCGCCCCGGAACCCGCCTCGCACGGGGGGGGTGACGGAGTCCGAGCGCGACGGGCTGGGGCGGACCCGATCGTTCCGCACGTGAACTCCCTGAAATCTCAAGGAGATGACTGTGTTACATACCGCCTCTAACGTCCCCTCATGGCGGACATATTTGACGCGTACGCGTTGGCCGACGCGTGGGACGAGATGTTTGAGCGGCCGGGTGAGGTCAGGACCGCCTATGAGCCGGTGCTGGCGGCGCTGCAGCCGATCGAGCCGAGTGAACTGCGCTTCCGGGCGGACCAGATGGCCAGGGCGTTCACGGACCGGGGCGTGACCTACGCCTTCGCGGGCGAGGAGCGGCCGTGGCCGCTGGACCTCGTGCCCAGGATCCTCGACGCCCTCGAATGGGATCTCATACAACGCGGCGTGAGCCAGAGAGTCAGGGCCCTGGAGGCCTACCTCGCCGACGCCTACGGCCCGGCCCGCGCCTTCGAGGACGGCGTCGTGCCCTGGCGGCTGCTGCTCAACTCCCCCCACTTCCACCGCGCGGCCCACGGCGTCGAACCACCGGGCGGCGTCCGCATCCACGTCGCCGGCATCGACCTCGTCCGCGACGAGGCGGGCGACTTCCGGGTCCTGGAGGACAACGTGCGGGTGCCCAGCGGGGTCTCGTACGTCATCGAGAACCGCCGGGCGATGACCCGGATCTTCCCCTCCCTCTTCGCCGAACAGCACGTCCTGCCCGTCGACGGCTACTGCCACCGGCTGCTCGCCGCCCTGCGCGCCGCCGCTCCCGACGGCACCCAGGATCCGCGGGTCGTCGTCCTGACGCCCGGCCCCAGCAACGCCGCCTACTTCGAACACGCCCTGCTGGCCCGGCTGATGGGCGTGCAGCTCGTCGAGGGGCACGACCTGCTCTGCCGGAACAACCGGGTGTGGATGCGGACCACGCGCGGCGAGGTGCCCGTCCATGTCGTATACCGGCGCCTCGACGACGACTTCCTCGATCCGCTGCACTGCCGCCCCGACTCGGTGATCGGCTGCCCCGGCATCCTCAGCGCGGCCATGGCCGGAAACGTGACCCTCGCCAACGCGGTCGGCAACGGCATCGCGGACGACAAGCTCCTGTACACCTTCGTGCCGGACCTGATCCGCTACTACCTCTCCGAGGAACCGATTCTGCCCAACGTGGAGTCCTTCCGGCCGGACGAACCGGGCCAGTTGGAGGCGGTCCTCGACCAGATCGACCAGCTGGTCATCAAGCCGGTCGACGGGGCCGGCGGGCAGGGCATCGTCATCGGGCCGAAGGCCGACGCCGAGACCCTGGAACGCACCCGCAGGGCCGTCATCGACGACCCCCGCGGCTTCATCGCCCAGCGGCCCGTCGCCCTGTCCACCTCCCCCACCCTCGCGGGTGACCGTATGGCGCCGCGCCACATAGACCTGCGGCCCTTCGCCGTCAACGACGGCAACGATGTCTGGGTCCTCCCGGGCGGCCTGACCCGGGTCGCCCTCCAGGAGGGCAACCTGATCGTCAACTCCAGCCAGGGCGGCGGCTCGAAGGACACCTGGGTGCTGGCGGAAGGGCCGGCTCAGACCCCCGCACCCCTGACAGCCGCCTCTCCCCTCGACATCGCTCCACGCCGGCTCGGACCCGACGGCACCCCCGCCGTCGTACAGGAAGGGGCGCAGCAACAGTGAACGACGTGATCCTCTCCCGCATAGCCGAGGCCCTGACCTGGACCGGACGGTATGTCGAGCGGGCCGACGCCACGGGCCGCATCCTCGACGCCTATCTGCACCGCATGCTGGAGGACCCTTGGCGCGACGAGAACGTGGCCTGCCGGTCGCTGTACGCGATCCTCGGCATGGAGGCGGGCGGCGAACGCGTCGACATGCAGCAGGTCCTCGACCAGCTGGCCTTCGACTCCCGTTCGACCGGCTCCATCGAGGGCGCGCTGGGCGCGGCGCGGCTGAACGCGCGCAGTGCCCGCGAGGCGGTGTCGTCGGAGATGTGGGAGTGCCTCAACTCGACGTGGCACGCGCTGGAGGACCAGCGGCTGGCGGCGCGGCGGACGGGTCCGTACGCGTATCTGGAGCTGGTACGCCGCCGTGCGGCCCTCTTCTTCGGGCTCGCCGACTCGACGATGAGCCGTGACGACAGTTGGCGTTTCGTCGTCCTGGGCCGCAGCCTGGAGCGGGTGGACATGACCGTACGGCTGCTCGCGGTGCGCGTGCTGGACGCGGCGCACGCGCCCGACTGGCCGACGCTGCTCAGCGCGTCCGGTGCCGACGAGGCGTACGCGCGTGTGTACGGCGGCTTCGGCGACACCCCGCGGGTGGCCGAATTCCTCCTCATGGACCGGGACTTCCCGCGCTCCGCGCTGCACGCGCTGACGACGGCGGAGGAGTGCCTGTCCGCGCTCGGCCGCCCCCGCCAGGACCCGGCGCGCCGCCCGATCGGCCGGATGCGCACCCGCCTGGAGTATCTGGACTCGCAGGCACTGGAAGACCAACTGCCTTTGCTGCTGCGGGACTTGCAGCAGTCCTGCATGGCGTCCGCCGACGCGGTGGCGGAGCGGTTCTTCCCCTATCAGGGGCCCGTCGAGTGGGCCCAGGAAGGTGCCTGAGATGACCATGATGACCACGCTGACCAGCCAGGGCGTGCGCCGCCTGCGTATCCGGCACGTCACCCGGGTCTCGTACGCCCAGGCCGCGGTCTCCTCCCACAACGAGCTCCGCATGACCCCGCTGACGCTGCCCGGCCAGACCACCCTGGACGCCCGGGTCACCATCAGCCCGACGGCCGCCACCTGGTCGTACTGGGACTACTGGGGCACCCAGGTCACCGGCTTCGACCTCATGGACCCGCACGCGGACCTCACCATCACCGCCTCCAGCCTGGTCGAGACCCAGCCGCCGGGTGCCCTGCCGGTGGCGCCGACCTGGTCGGAAATCACCGACGAGACGGCACGCACCCGCCTGCTGGAATTCGCGTCCGCGACTCCCCGTACGACGGTCCCCGACGAGCTGCACGACCTGGCGAGGGACGCGGCAGCGGGCCTCGACCCGCACGAGACGGCCGTCGCCGTGTCGTCCCTGGTTGCCGACCGGGTGGCCTTCCTCCCCGGAGTGACGAACGTGAACACCGCGCCCGCCGAGGCGTGGGAGCAGGGCGCGGGCGTCTGCCAGGACATCGCCCACCTCACGATCGCCCTGCTGCGGGGCCTGGGCCTGCCGACCCGATACGTGTCGGGGTATTTGCACCCGGAACGGGATGCCGAGCTCCACCGCCCGGTGGCCGGGCAGTCCCACGCCTGGGTCGAGTACTGGGCGGGCGACTGGTGCGGCTACGACCCCACGAACCGCAGGAGGGCCGACGAGTCGCATGTCGTGGTGGGCCGGGGACGGGACTACGACGACGTCACTCCGCACAAGGGGGTGTACCGGGGGGTGGCGGGCGGCCCGCCGGAGGTGACGGTGGAGTTCACGCGGGTGGCGTGAGGGGCTTGCGCCGCCACCGGGCGGCGCCATGTCCGCTTCCGGCGCAGGATGGGGTGAGGAGGACATCCCGGGGGATTCGCCGGCCGGAGGCCACCAAGAACGGCCGCTTCCGCCTGCGCTCGGAACCGGGCACGCGCATCCCGGCCTGAGGTCAGTCCAGGATGTCCCGCAGGTGCGCGGTCACCGGCCGGTCGATGTCGTCCTTGGTCCAGAACAGCGTCCGGATCAGGCCCAGCGGATCCGTCCCCTGCCCCTCTCGGGCGCGGGGCTTGCCGACGCTCGGGGAGTCGATGAAACCGGGCTGTCCCGCGCCGAACAGGTCCGGAAGCGGAGACCGGGCGGGAGCGAACGGCCAGTAGTGCCACACCAGCTTCTTCGCCCGGCAGGCCGTCTCGCCGACGTACCAGACGGCGCCCTGGAGGAAGGGGTCCGTGCGGCCGGCGCGGACGGCCTCCTCGGAGCCGTAGCGGGAGCGCACCAGGTCCTCCAGGACGTCCAGCGACTCGGGCGTGAAGTCCCACCGCCCGGGCATGCCCGTCTCCTCGGCCCACGCGTCGAAGCTGTTCGCGCGCTCTTCCAGCCACGTCTGGAGCTGCCGCTCCCCTGACCGCTCACTCATGCAGGCCACCCTAGGGCAGGTCGCCGACAAACCCGGAAGCGACAACTGTCCTTCACACATGTGAAGTTGACGCGCTGATATGTCGTGCAACGCTTGCGCCGGGTGTCACAGGAACCTCTTGGGTTTCTAAAGTTCGGGAGCTGGCGGCGGACCGAAACGGGGGGCCCGCGTCGCCATAGTTCATGTCCCAAGTGCCCCTCCACATCAGGGACATCCACCGTGAGAACACCTCTACGAGCACGCATCAAACGGCGCATGGGCGCGGCTCTCGCCGTCCTCGCCGGTGCGGGCATGATGCTCGCCGGACTGCCCGGCATGCAGGACCAGGCCGACGCCGCACCCGCGCTGAAGGGCAAACGCTGCGACGAGTTGTACCTCGGCCGCAGGTTCGACGCTCCCATAGCCGGCTCCGGCATCCCCGGCAAGAACCAGCAGTACAGCGTCAATCCCGAGAGCGACTGGGGCGACTACTTCGTCGACAACCCCTCCCACTCCTTCGACGGCCTCAAGGCCCCGACCGCCGACCAGCAGCGGCTCGCCGGCGACACGGAGGCCGACGTCAAGAAATGGAAGGGGAAGTACGAGCAGACCGGGAACATCAAGTACCGGGTCCTGGAGATCTACGCCCGCTACGGCCAGAACCTCGGCCGCAACAACAGCGGCACCATCCGCGACTTCCGTCGCTACATGGACGTCCGGATCATCGGCAACGAGTTCAACCGGCTCAAGGGCAACAGCTTCGAATCCCGCCTCGTCCAGAAGTTCAGGCTCGTCGGCCCCGACTGGCTGTGCCAGGTGGAGGTGCCGGTCGTCGACAAGAACGGCAAGCCGGTCGTCAATCCCAAGACCGGCAAGCAGTACGTCCGCATCTACGACGCCTACAACGCGAAGACCAAGGAACTCGGCGAGTTCAAGTCCAACGGCAAGCACATCGCCAAGCAGTTCCGGCTGGACAAGCACGTCCTGCGCTCTCCGGACTTCAAGGACCACAGTCTGCGCCTGATCACCGGCGAGAAGACCAGCAACAACACCCGCAAGCAGTACCGGGCCCTCAACGCCGCCATCCAGCGTGAGACCGGCCGTTCCAACGGGGTCACCATCCGCGAACAGCGCTCCAACGCGGTCCCCCGCTGGCAGCCCAACCAGTACACGCGCTACAACCCCACCTTCAACCCCAGCCCCAGCCGGGTCGGCACCGGCGGCCCGCTCGACGACGCCGCCTACCGCTCCGGCCGGAACCCGCAGGAGGCCAAGAACCTCCAGCGCATGTATCAGGGCGCCAACACCCGAGGCGGCTTCGGACGTCCCGGCGGAGTCGACTTCTCCAGCCTGGAGCTGAACTACGTCGGCAACCCCGTCAAGGGCAAGGGCATCGACTACTCCTTCAAGTCCGACTACGTGCCCGACGAGGACACCGACCCCGGCTTCGGCGGAGAGTCGGCCGTCCGGCTCGCCTCGGACTCGTTCTTCACCTGGCTCGCCCTGAGCCCGGACAGGATGTGGGTGAACCTCAACCCGGACGACCCCGCGACGATCATGGACGACAAGTTCGCCCACACGGACGCGGGCCGCATCCTGCTCGAGGCGGACATGGAGATGAAGCGGGACTTCTCCCGCGCCTACGACTACAAGACGCCCTCCGGCAAGCAGCTGTGGGACAACGCCGAGAAGATCGACGGCATGCCCTGCATGCACAGCACCCGCAACTGGATCACGCCGAAGCCGGCCAAGGTCCGCGAGCAGGACGGCGGCATCTACATCCTCGACGCCCCGCTGCGCGTGGAGTCCACCCCGCAGAAGTACGACACCCAGCCGGGCGGCGGCGACAGCCCGTGCACCCGGCTCACCGACGAGCAGATCGAACACAACCAGCGACTGATCAACGAGTACATCGTCCCGGTCGTCGAGAAGCAGATCAACACCGACCCCAAGTACAAGGATCTGCGCACCGTCTACCGCTCCCGCGTCGCCGCGGAGTGGGTGCGGGCCCAGGACGCCGAGAAGGCGACCGACTTCCGCACCATCATCAACAGCAACAACCTCAAGCGGTGGCCGCTGCGCGCCCCCCATCAGAACTGGGACAAGATGACCGTCTGGCAGCAGATGGTCAAGTCCTTCAAGGAGGGCGAGGTCGAGTTCGAGGTCCCCGCGAACGGGCAGGTCTACATCTACTCGTACGGCGGCGTCGACTTCTCCAAGGCCCCCAAGCGCAACGTCACCGGGCTCCAGTTCAACCTGGAGAAGCCGCGCCTGGACGCCACCACCAAGACGTCCGTGAAGACGGAGACCGCCTACCGCGACAGCGAGACCGCCTACCTCGGCGGCAGCGGCACCCACTCCGCGCCCGGCGGTGACGACGGCGGCGACAAACCGACCCCGACCCCGACCCCGACTCCGACCGACACCGGCAAGCCCACCACCCCGCCGCAGAGTCCGGCCCCGTCCACCCCGGCGCCCCAGCCGTCGGCGCCCCAGGGCGGAGGCAACACTCCCGCACCCGGGGCCGGCAACAACGACGACGGAGGCCTGGCCGAAACAGGCGCCCAAGTCCTCACCGTCTCGGGCATCGCCGCAGCCCTCCTCGCGGCCGGTACGGCCCTGGTGTGGTGGAGGCGCCGCCGCACCACGGGGAGCTGACTCCCGGCACTCCGGCACTCCGGCACTCCGGCACTCCGGCACTCCGGCACTCCGGCCTCGCGGCCTGAACGATGAACCGGCCCCGCACCCGATGGACAGGGTGCGGGGCCGGTCTTCGGTCGGCTGTCCGGTCAACTCCCGCTCTCGTTCTCGACGAGCCGAGCGAGGTTCTCCAGGGCCATGCGTGTGCCCGTCTCGTTGTCGGCGGCGGGCACGGCGTCGGGGATCCCTTCGTGCACCATGAGGACGTCAGTGCCACCGTCCGCGTCGGTGAGCGTGGTCGTCATCGTCATCGTGCCGCGCAGCGCCGGATCCTCGGACTCGAACTCGAGCACTTCGACGACCTGCTCGTTCGGCACGAGTTTCGCGAAATGGCCGTGGTAGGTGCCGGCTCAGCGGAGGCCCCGAGGGCGGGTGCCTCTACGTAACCCCCGCCCCCGACGGAACGATCCGCCTCCGCGAGAGCGACACCCCGGACGTCATCCTGGCCACCTCCGCCACCCAGCTCGCCGCCCTGCTCCATCACGTCAGGAGCAACTCCCGGGTGAGGTGAGCGGATCGTCGTTGCATCCGCCAACGCACCGATGTGATGATCCCGTTTATGTCTGACAACGGGGACCCCGGCACAGCAGACGGCCACATACCAAGATCCCGCCTGTCCGATTACGTGGACATGGTCGGCCCAGCGCCATCATTGGCGTCGCCGTCGGCCGAGCAGGTCCCGGCCCCGGCGCCGGTTCCCGAGGATCCCGAGGCTGTCGCGCGCAGGCAGCGGTTCGCCGAGTTGCTGAACGAGTTCCGGCGTACGGCAGTGCTCGTGCCGCTGGGCGACCGGCCCGGCCCGGACGGTGAGCGGGGTCTGCTGACCGCCGACTGGAACGGGGTGCGGTTCATCCTGGCGTTCTCTGACGGGCAGGCGCTGGCCCGTTATGCCCAGGCGCGGGGCGAGTTCGCCCGTGAGTGGACGTATCAGACGGTGCTCGGGGCGCGGCTGCTGGACGTGGCGGTGCCTGCGGCAGGGGTGCCGTGCGGGGTGGCGCTGGACTGCGCGGACGGACCCGACGGCATGGTGTTTCCGCCGGTGCGGGGTGTCGTGCCCGACGACGTGGCCGTGGACCGTGAGCAGGGGGATGTCGTATGACTGGTGGTGGGGGCAAGGACCTGAAGGCCGCAGGCCTGGACCTGGTTGCCAAGGGCCTGACCGAGGCGCTGGGCGAGTTGAAGGAGCTGGGCATGGTCGGCACGGCCGGGGCCGGGCGCGGCTTCGGCGATATCGCCCTGTCTGGGCTGGAGTTGGGGCACGAAGGGCTGACCGGGACGTTCTCGTCGTTCTGTGAGCGGTGGGAGTGGGGTGTGCGTTCGCTGATCAACGAGGGCAACGCGTTCGCTGTCAAGACCAATCTGTCGGCCGGCACCTACTACGAGACCGACCAGTACGTCGAGGGCACCCTCAAGGTCGTCACCAACGCCGCCATCGGCAATCCGTACGCCTCCGAGGACGAGGTCACCCAGATGGGCTGGGGCGATATCGCCACCTCCGGCGCGTACGGCGGCGTCGACTACAGCAAAGAGTCCTTCGACCAGGCCATGGCCAACAGTGCCCAGGGCTGGAAGGACGCCGGACGCGATGTGATGACCTCCCATACCGTCGGACCCCTCGGCCTCAACCCGCAGAACCTGCACGAGGAGTTCGGGGTCTCCGACACCGAATACAACCAGATGCTCGACGACACTTTCGGACCCTCGCCCGAGGCCCGCGCCCAAGCCGCCCAGCAGCAGGCCGGCCCACAGGGCGGGGACGAGCAGTAGTGGGCATCTTCGGTGACATAGGCGATGGCATCAAGAGTGGCATCAACACCGGCCTGAGCGTCGGTGAGGACCTCGTCGACGAGG
This sequence comes from Streptomyces sp. NPDC002838, assembly GCF_040295365.1. Taxonomy (NCBI): domain Bacteria; kingdom Bacillati; phylum Actinomycetota; class Actinomycetes; order Kitasatosporales; family Streptomycetaceae; genus Streptomyces; species Streptomyces sp. NPDC002838. Next base: position 12,610 of record NZ_JBEOVF010000047.1, read on the forward strand.
GCAAGAAGAAGCTCGGCGAGGGCATCGACCACGCCACCGACAAGGTTGGCGACGGCCTCGACCACGTCGGCCTGCACGGCGCCGCCGACGCGGTCGAGGACTGGGGCGACGGCGTCGCCTCCGACCTCGGCGCCACCCCCGGCGAGCGGCAGCTCGGCCAGACCGAGGAGCCCAACGAGCTCGTCCACGGCAACCCCGGCAAGATCCGGGAGAGCGCCAAGCACCTCAAGGACTTCCACGCCGCCTTCGACAAGGTCGGCACGGGCATGAAGAAGGTGGACTCTTCCGGCTGGGTGGGCGAGGGCGGCGACGCCTTCCGCGAGAAGTTCGGCGTCCACCCCACGAAGTGGCTGCACGCGGCCGACGCCTGTGACACGGCCGGCACGGCGCTGGAGGCTTACGCCGACACCGTCAAGTGGGCCCAGAGCCAGGCCCAGGAGGCCATCGAACTGTACAAGAGGGGCAGGAAGGCCTCCGAGGACGCGGTCACCGCGTACAACAAGCGTGTCGACGCCTACAACGCCAAGGTCAAGGCGAACGAGGACCCCGGGCCCAGGCCCGAGCCGTTCCGGGATCCCGGCGAGGCAGACGTCAAGGCCGCCCGGGAGAAACTCGCCGAGGCGCGCAGGCAGCGCAACACCGCCGCAACCGATGCCCAGACCAAGGTCAAGGCCGCCCTCGCCCACGCCCCCGCCGAACCTCCGCCCCTCGACCGGCTCGGCGACAACCTCGTCGACGGCTACCAGGCCGTCAACACCGAACTCACCCATGTCGTCGGCGGCGCCCTCAAGGGCACGGCGGGCCTGCTCAACTTCGTCCGCGGCCTCAACCCGATGGACCCGTACAACCTCACCCACCCGGCCGCGTACATGCAGAACGTCAGCATGACGCTCTCCGGCCTCGTCTCCACCGCGGCCCACCCCGAACGCGTCGTCCAGGCCGCCGTCGACGGGTTCAAGAAGGACCCCTCCGAGTTCGTCGGCCGCCTCATCCCGGAGCTCATCGGCACCAAGGGTGCCGGCCTGGCCCGCGGCGGACTCCGCATGGCCACGAAGGAAGGCCTGGAGACGGCGGCGCAGCGCGCGGCGCGGGACGGCTTCAAACCTGAGGGGGGCCGAGGTGCCGGGGATCCCATGCCCGAGCGTGCCGACGTCATGCAGGCACTGCGCGACACCAAGCCGGAGATCATCAAGAAGGACTGGCCGGACACCGACGGCCGTTACTACGCGGACCGGGTTCTCGCCGGTGGCCGCCCGGACGGGGAGAAAGTCTTCGCAGGCCATGGCTACCTCGTACGCAGGGCCGGCGACACCGTGGTTCCCGAGGGAACCAACATATCTTTCTACGTACAGCACGGAGACCCACTTCCCGGACTCAACGGCCTGACCGTCGAGCGAGGCGTGTATCCGGGAGGTTACGTGGAGACATTCGGACCGGGCGACGTAATTCCGAACTACACATTGGGGCCTCCCGCTTCCTCGGGCGCCGGAGGTTTCAGTGTGTTCGAGAATTCGACGACTGTCGGCGCAGAAATCACACTGAGAGAGCTGCTGGAGCCCGGAATGGGAAATGTTCACTGGGCGGCGTGCCGCGAGATCAAGTAGGATGTCTCAACCTGTGAGGAGCCGTACATGAATGTTACAAAAAAGCGCCACTGGGTGTTGACGGATGTATCGCTCGTCGTCAAGGGAAGAGATCTCCAGCCCGAGGAGATCACGTCCTTCCTCGGTATCGAGCCCACTGGTGTGCGTAACCCGGGCCCCAGTAAATGGAGTCGCCCGGGTGAGGTCGACGGAGAGTGGGGGATCAACTGCAACTCGAACGTCAGCCGGGACTTTCATGAGCAGCTGGACAACATCCTTTCCATCGTGGAAAGCAAGCGGACCGAGCTCGCGCAACTGGTCGAGCGGGGATACGAGGTGATCGTCGACATCTACGGATTCTCCGGGAACGACTGCACCCTCGCCCTCCAGCCGGAAGAAGTCAAGCGAATCGCCCTCCTGGGGTTTCCCTTGATGATCGCAGCCAATATGAACGAACGCTGAGGGACCTGGAGTGAAATTGAAGCCTTGGGGCAACCTGAGTACGTCCCTGGTGGCTTCGGGGCGGGGAATGGATTCCGCCGCCCTGATTGCCGCACTGCAGAACGCCGCCGGTGAAGATCTTTCCCTGCCTGAGGGCATGGGTATCTATTCCGGACCCGGCTGGGCCACGCTCACGGTTGACGAGCGACACTCGAAAACCGCCGATGAACAGGCTGCGGGACTTGCCGGCTTCCTCGGCCCCCGCGAGTCGGCGCTCGACGCGCTGAAGAAGGCGGGAGCGTCCGTGAAGGTCGACCTGTCCGGAGTTGCCGAGTCAGGATCCGGGCTCCACATCTCTCCGAACAACCTTGCCCGTCTGGCAGAGTTGGGAGTTCCCCTCACCTTCACGACAGTTCGGGAATCCGGGGAAGACGAAGAAGACCCGCTTTCCTGGCTCGACTGAGCCACGCCGGCGCGAACACGAAGAACCCCCTACTTCAGCCCGACCGCCTCACACGCACTCTCGATCTTGCTCGTGCAGATGTCGGACACCTTGTAGATGCCGTCCTCGATGACCGTGGACTTGATGTTGCCCTTCGTCAGGGCGACCACGGGGAGCAGCTGCGCGGGGATGTCCTTGTCCGTGGGGCTGTCCACCCGCTCCGAGGCGAGCGCGTCGAACTGGATGTTCCTGCCCTGGACCTTCGCCACGGCCATCTCCGCGGCGGCCTCGGCCTCGTTCGGGTACGGCTTGTACACGCTCATGTACTGCTCGCCCGTGACGATCCGCTGCACCGCGAGCAGCTCCGCGTCCTGGCCGGTGATCGGGGGCAGGTCGTCGACGCCCGCCGACTTCAGGGCCTTGATGATGCCGCCGGCCATGCCGTCGTTGGCGGAGTAGACGCCGGCGATGTTGTTCGCGCCGATCGCCGAGATCGCCATCAGCATGTTGGACTCGGCGTTCTCCGGCTTCCAGTCCGTGGTGTCGTACTGCTTGGCGATCGTCACCTGGCCCTCCAGCTCGGAGAGCGCGCCCGTCTTGAACTGCTTGGCGTTGGGGTCGGTGAGCGAGCCGTTCATCATGACGATCTTGTCGGAGGTGTCGATGTCGTCGCCCAGGGCTTCGAGCAGGGAACGGCCCTGCACCTCGCCGACCAGCGCGTTGTCGAAGGAGATGTACGCGTCGATGGGGCCCTCGGCCAGCCGGTCGTAGGCGAGGACCGGGATGCCCGCGTCCTTGGCCTTCTTCACACCGTCCGCGATCGCGTGCGCGTCCACGGCGTCCAGCAGGATCACGTCGACCTGGTCGTCGATCATCTTCTGCAGCTGCTCGGCCTGCCTGCTCGCGCTCGCGTCGGCGTTGGCGTATTCGACCGTGCCCTGCTTGTTGGTGAGCTCGGCGACCTTCTCCTTGATGATCGGGTAGTCGAACTTGTCGTACCGCGTGTTCGCCTTCTCCGGAAGCAGCAGCCCCACGGTGATGTCATTGCCCTTGGTCGGGCTCGCCTCGCTGCTGTTGCTGGTGACTCCGAGCGCCCCACAGGCCGTCAGCGAAAGCGTGAGGGAACCTGCGGCCACTGCCAGGGAGCTACGACGGGTACGGGTGTTCACTGAGCTTGCCTTCCGAACGAGGGCGCGTATCGCGACCCAGGTGAAGCGAAGCCAACGCGGCCTTCATGCGACGGTCAAGGAGCAACCACACAATGAGATAGCAATGTTAACGTATGAGGCTTACGTGAAGACATTCGTAGTGAATGAGGACGAATGGGATATATGGCGAAACAAGTCAAGTCCTGTACAACCAATTCCCGTCCTCATCGGTCGTGATCGTCAACGGCTTGCCTGCCGTTGACGATCAGGACTGAAGGACCGCATGAACCCAGCCAGACGCACGACCGCCGCGGCCGCGACCGCCGTCGTGCTCGCCACCGCGGGCGGCCTGCTCACCGTCACCGCCGTTCCCGCCTCCGCCGCAGTGACCTGTACCTCGCCGGTCTTCAAGCGGCAGTTCTTCGCCAACACCGCCTTCTCCGGCACGCCGAAGAAGACCGACTGCGACAGCGTGATCGACCAGAACTGGGGCACGGGCGCCCCGGCTTCGGGCCTGCCGTCGAACAACTTCGGCGTCCGCTGGTCCGTGACGCGGGACTTCGGCTCCGGAGGCCCGTTCTCCTTCGCCGCCTCCGGCCTGGACGGCATTCGGGTCTACCTGGACGGCGTCCGCAAGGTCGACCTCTGGAAGAACGTGTCGACGACCGTCTCCAAGACCGTCAACGTCACCATCCCCTCCGGCAGGCACACCCTGCGCGTCGACTACGTCAACTGGACCGGCAGCGCCCGCGTCAAGTTCGCGTACACGCCCCGCACCTCGGCCACCGTCGACAAGGTCAAGCCGCTCGCGCCGACCGGCGCCGCCGTGACCTACGACCCCGCCACCGGCAAGGCGAAGCTCACCTGGGCGAAGAACAAGGAGATGGACCTCGCCGGCTACAGGGTCTACCGACGGATCAAGGGCACCCCCGACTACCGCAAGGTCAGCGGCGGCGACCTCGTCACCGGTACGTCCTTCACGGAGACCGTCGCGCCCACCGGCACCGCGTACTACTACGAGGTGCGGGCCGTGGACAAGGCCGGCAACGAGTCGACGGGCAGCGCCGACAAGCTCGTCACCACCGTCGACAAGACCGCCCCGCTGGTGCCGGTGGTGTCCGCGAGCGACGACGCCGTGCGCGGGGTCAGCCTCGACTGGCAGGACGACACCTTCGACGTGACGTACGACGTCTACCGGGCGGCCTCCGCCGACGGTGAGTTCGTCAAACTGGGCATCTCGTACGGGTCGAGCCGCCTCGACGAGACCGCGCCCTACGGCGACACCTCGTACTACAAGGTCGTCGCCAAGGACCCGGCCGGCAACACCGCCACCTCGCAGGTCCTCGCCTTCGCCCGGCCGCTGGCCGTGCCCTCCATGGACACGCCGCGCACGAACGAGGCGGAGACCGGGATCGAGGTGCGCTGGACGACGTCGAAGGCCGCGCCGACGAGCTTCCGCGTCTACCGCTGGGACTACTCCGACCCGAACGCCGTCCCCGTGCAGATCACCTGTGAGTCGTACCGGGTGGGCAACGAGGCCGACTACTACCCGCAGTACGGCTGCACCGACTTCTCCGCCGAGCGGCACACGTCGTACGGCTACCACGTCACCAGCGTCGACAGCGCGGGCCGTGAGTCGGCGCCCTCACGGCCGGCCTACGCGGGCCTCGTGGACACCACCCCGCCGCCCGCCGTCACCGGCCTGACCCACACGAGCACGGAGTACGGCACGGTCCTGGAGTGGGACGAGAACACCGCCCCGGACCTCAAGTCGTACAACGTCTTCCGGGCGACCGACCTCCGCGACACCGCCACCTACGAGCATCTCGCCTCGCTCCCGCCCGGCACGACCCGGTTCACCGACCTCAACGTCCCGAACGACGAGAACTGGTTCTACTTCGTGGACTCGGTGGACACGAACAACAACTCCCTCTACACGCTGAGGGGTTACCCGGAGAGCGTCGCCGCCAACGTGAGCGTCAACGAGTTCGAGCTCACCCCCTCCCAGGCCCCCCCGAACACCGCTGCCTGGGCTCTGTCCGCGGTGGCGGACGAGACGGGCCGCGCGGCACTGTCGTGGACCTGCGGCACCGGCTGCACGACCACCGGCTTCCACGTCTACCGCTGGGACCGTGCGGCGGGCCAGTACGTCCGGCTCACCGACGTACCCCTGACCGCCGACGCCCGCGGCTACACCGACCCGGCCACGCCGAGCGCCACGACCAGCTTCTACGTGATCTCGACCGTCGCCGCGAACGGCTCGGAGGCCTTCTCCGGCCTCGCCCCGGTCGTGGTCCCGCCGAGCGGAGCGTGAGCATGAGCGTGCGAAACCTCGTCCTGCGGGCCACGGCACCGGCAGTCGTCCTGGCCACGACCGGCGGCCTGCTCACGGCGCTGGCCGCCCCTGCCTCCGCCGCCGTAACGTGCACCTCGCCGGTCTTCAAGCGGCAGTTCTTCGCGAACACCACCTTCTCCGGCACGCCGAAGAAGACCGACTGCGACAGCGGGATCGACCAGAACTGGGGCACGGGCGCCCCGGCTTCCGGACTGCCGTCGAACAACTTCGGTGTGCGCTGGACCGTGACCCGGGACTTCGGCTCCGGCGGCCCGTTCTCCTTCGCCGCCTCCGCCCAGGACGGCATACGCGTCTACCTCGACGGCGTCCGCAAGGTCGACCTCTGGAAGAACGTCTCCACGACGGTGAAGAAGACCGTCAACCTCACCATCCCCTCCGGCAAGCACACCCTGCGCGTCGACTTCGTCAACTGGACCGGCACCGCGAACGTCAAGTTCGCGTACACGCCCCGCACCTCGGCGACCGTCGACACCGTCAAGCCACTGACCCCGACCGGGACGTCGGTGTCGTACGACACCGCCACCGGCAAGGCGAAGCTGACCTGGGCGAAGAACAAGGAGATGGACCTCGCGGGATACCGGGTCCACCGCCGCCTGAAGGGGACGTCCTTCGGCGGCACGCCCCTCGCGACGACCACCTCCACCTCGTACACCGACGCCACCCTCCCGGTCACCGGCGACATGTACTACTACGAGGTCCGCGCCTACGACAAGGCGGGCAACGTCTCGGCGGGTACGGCGGACCAGCCCGTCACCACCGTCGACCGGGTCGCGCCCGGCGTGCCGGCCGGCGTGGACATCACCGACGCCTCCGAGGCGGGCGGGCTGCGGGTCGGCTGGAGCGCCGTGCCGGGAGCGGTCTCCTACCGGGTGTACCGGGCGGCGAGCGCGGCCGGCACGTACACCCGCCTCGGCAGCAGGGACCAGCTCTCCTACAAGGACGCCTCGGCGACCGTGCGCACCACGTACTACTACCGGGTGAGCGCGCTCGACGCGGCGGGCAACGAGTCCGCGCGGTCGGCCACCGTCAGCGGGGCGCGCCGGGACGACACCCCGCCACCCGTCGTCACCGGACTGACGGTCACCCCGACCGGGTACGGCTTCGAGCTGGCCTGGGACGCGAATCCGGCCCCCGACCTGTTCCGGTACGTCGTCTACACGGGCGAGCTCCTGCGCGACGGGGAGGACAGTGTCTGCTCCGCGCACCAGGAGGCGTGGCTGGCGCCCGGAGTCACCTCGTACACGTACACCACCCTCCCGGACGGCGTGGAGCGCTGCTTCCTCGTCGACACCTACGACACCTCCTGGAACTCCCCGTACGAGTGGAGCAAGTCGGGCGAGATCGTGAGCGCCACCGAGCTCGACGTGACGCCGAGCGTGCCGACGCCCGAGGACTCGCCGGTCCGGCTGACGGCGGTCCCCGACGGGGACAAGGTCGACCTGTCCTGGTCCTCCGTGGCCGACGCCACCGGCTACCAGGTCTACCGCTGGAACCCGGGCACCAAGGCGTACGAGAAGCTGGCGGCCACCACGACGGCGACCTCCTACGTGGACACCGCCGTCGCCAAGGGCACCTACTTCTACTGGGTGACCGCCCTCTACGCCGACGGCACCGAGTCGGCGGCCGGCGGTGACTGGGCGGTCATCGCGCCCTGAGCACCCCGAGCATGCGAAAGGGGCCCGGCATCCGGGCCCCTTTCGTGTACGTGCGCGTTCGTGTACGTGCGAGTTCGTGTACGTACGCGGCAGTCCTCGTCAGTCCGACGTCTGCTGCCGCTTGGGCCGCCACACCACCAACGCACTGGTCTGCTGTACCTCCTGGTACGGCACCAGGTCGCGGCGGTACGACGCGTGCACCGCGGCTTCCCGTTGCTGCATCGCCGCGGCGGCGCCGTCGAGTGCCGCCTCCAGCTCCGCGACCCGCGACTGCAGGGCGGCGACTTGGTTCTCCAGTTCGATGATCCGCTTGATGCCGGCCAGGTTGATGCCCTCGTCCTGCGACAACTGCTGCACCTGGCGGAGCAGTTCGATGTCGCGGGCCGAGTAGCGGCGGCCCCGGCCGGGGGTGCGGTCCGGGGAGACGAGGCCCAGACGGTCGTACTGGCGCAGCGTCTGTGGGTGCAGGCCGGAGAGCTGGGCCGCCACCGAGATGACGTAGACCGGGGTTTCCTCGGTCAGTTCATACGGGTTGCGTCGACGACCGTCCATCTGCTTCATGCTCCCTTCGCGGCCTGGAACAGCTCCGCCCGCGGGTCCTCGCCCGCAGTGGCCTCGCGATACGTCTCCAGCGCATCACGAGCCTTCCCCGTCAGGTCCTTCGGGACACTCACCTCGACGGTGACCAACAGGTCTCCGCGGGTTCCGTCCTTGCGGACCGCGCCCTTGCCCCGGGCGCGCATGGTGCGGCCGTTGGGCGTGCCCGGCGGCAGCTTGAGCGTGACCGACGGGCCGCCGAGGGTGGGGACCCGGACCTCACCGCCCAGTGCCGCCTCCGCGAAGGTCACCGGCACCGTCACCGTGAGGTTGTCGCCCTTGCGGCCGAAGACCGGGTGGGCGTCCACGTGCACGGTGACGTACAGGTCGCCGGCCGGGCCGCCGCGCTCGCCCGGTGCGCCCTTGCCGCGCAGCCGGATCCGCTGGCCGTCGGTGACGCCCGCCGGGATCCGGACCTGCATGGTCCGGGACGACTTCGCCCGGCCGCTGCCCTTGCAGTCGAGGCAGGGGTGCTCGGCGATCAGACCGCGCCCCTTGCAGTCGGGGCAGGGGTCCGTGAGGGAGAAGCCTCCACCGGAGCCCCGCGCCACCTGGCCGGTGCCCACGCAGGTCGGGCACACCCGCGGTGTGCCGTTCTTGTCGCCGGTGCCGGAACAGGCCTTGCAGGGCTGCTGGCTGGACATCCGCAGCGGGACCGTCGCGCCCTCGATCGCCTCGGTGAAGCTGAGGGTGACCTCGGACTCGATGTCCTGGCCGCGCCGGGGCTGGGTGCGCGTTCCCGTGCCCGTACCGCCCCGGTTGAACAGGCCCCCGAAGACGTCTCCGAGTCCGCCGCCGAAGCCGCCGGCTCCCTGGCCGCCCTGGCCGCCCGGGGCGCCGCCTCCGAAGAGATCGCCCAGGTCGAAGTTGAAGGAGCCGCCGGCACCGCCGGGCCCCGGACGGAAGCCGCCGTTGCCGAAGAGGGCGCGTGCCTCGTCGTACTCCTTGCGCTTCTTGGGGTCGCCGAGGATGTCATTCGCCTCGGAGATCTCCTTGAAGCGCTCCTCGGCCTTGACGTTTCCCTTGTTGGCGTCCGGGTGGTACTCGCGGGCGAGCTTCCGGTACGCCTTCTTGATCTCGGCCTCAGTGGCGTCCTTGGGGACGCCGAGGACCTTGTAGTAGTCCTTCTCGATGAAGTCCTTGGTGCTCATCCTCGACGTCCCTCCTCTCCTGTCGGTTCAACGTCAGCCCTCGTCCGGGCCACCGTTCTCCTTGTCCTTGTCATCGGCGGAGTGGCCGGATTGGCCGGATGCGGACGCCTCGGACGTCTCCTCGCCCTTGACGGTCTGCGCCCCCGGCTGGGGTTCGGCCACGGCCACCCGCGCGGGGCGGATGGTGCGCTCACCGAAGCGATACCCGGGCTGCAGAATCGCCACGCACGTCGTCTCGGTGACGTCCGGCGCGTAACTGTGCATCAGGGCCTCGTGGATCGTCGGGTCGAAGGGCTCGCCCTCCTTGCCGAACTGCTGAAGCCCCATCTTCGCCGCGACGGTCTCCAGCGACTCGGCCACCGACTTGAAGCCGCCGACCAGCTCACCGTGTTCCCGCGCGCGGCCGATGTCGTCGAGCACGGGCAGGAGCTCGGTCAGGAGGTTCGCGATGGCGATCTCCTTGACCGTGATCCGGTCGCGCTCGACCCGCCGACGGTAGTTCTGGTACTCGGCCTGAAGCCGCTGGAGGTCCGCCGTGCGCTCACCGAGCGCCGTGCGTACCTGGTCCAGCTGCGCCGTCAGGCCGGCGATCTGTGCTGATGCGTCCCCGGCCGGGGCCGCCCCCTCCGTGCTCGAGCCGGTCGAACCGTTCGAGGGAGAGGCGGCCTGCGGCTCGGCGTCGTCAGGGGTGGCGCCGGAAGGGACGTCGGGCTTTTCTTCAAAGCCCGGGGTCTCCTCCGTCACGCGGCACCGTCCTTACGCTCGTCATCCACGATTTCTGCGTCCACGACGTCGTCGTCGGCCTTGGCCTCGGACGCGCCCTCACCGGCACCGGCGGTGGCCTGCGCCCCCTGGGCGTCGGCGTACATCGCCTGGCCGAGCTTCTGCGAGACCGCCGCGACCTTCTCGGTGGCGGTCCGGATCTCGCCGGTGTCCTCGCCCTTGAGCGCGGTCTTCAGCTCCTCGACGGACGACTCGACCTCGGTCTTGATCTCGCCCGGGACCTTGTCCTCGTTGTCCTTGAGGAACTTCTCGGTCTGGTAGACCAGCTGCTCGCCCTGGTTGCGGGTCTCGGCGGCCTCGCGGCGGCGGTGGTCCTCCTCCGCGTACTGCTCGGCCTCCTGGCGCATCCGGTCGACCTCGTCCTTCGGCAGCGAGGAGCCGCCGGTGACGGTCATCTTCTGCTCCTTGCCCGTGCCGAGGTCCTTCGCGGTCACGTGCATGATGCCGTTGGCGTCGATGTCGAAGGAGACCTCGATCTGCGGGACGCCGCGCGGCGCCGGGGGCAGACCGGTCAGCTCGAACATCCCGAGCTTCTTGTTGTACGCCGCGATCTCGCGCTCGCCCTGGTAGACCTGGATCTGCACCGACGGCTGGTTGTCCTCGGCCGTGGTGAAGATCTCCGAACGCTTCGTCGGGATCGTGGTGTTGCGCTCGATCAGCTTGGTCATGATGCCGCCCTTGGTCTCAATGCCGAGGGACAGCGGGGTGACGTCGAGCAGCAGGACGTCCTTGACCTCGCCCTTGAGGACACCGGCCTGGAGCGAGGCGCCGATGGCGACGACCTCGTCCGGGTTCACACCCTTGTTGGCCTCCTTGCCGCCGGTCAGCTCCTTGACGAGCTCGGCGACGGCGGGCATACGGGTGGAGCCACCGACGAGAACGACGTGGTCGATCTCGGAGAGGCTGATCCCGGCGTCCTTGATGACGTTGTGGAACGGCGTCTTGCAGCGCTCCAGCAGGTCGGCCGTCAGCTGCTGGAACTGGGCCCGGGTGAGCTTCTCGTCCAGGTGCAGCGGGCCCTCGGCGGAGGCCGTGATGTAGGGCAGGTTGATCGAGGTCTCGGTGGAGCTCGACAGCTCGATCTTGGCCTTCTCGGCGGCCTCGCGGAGGCGCTGCAGGGCCATCTTGTCCTTGGACAGGTCCACGCCGTGGCCGGACTGGAACTGCTTGACCAGGTAGTCCATGACCCGCTGGTCCCAGTCGTCACCACCGAGGTGGTTGTCGCCGTTGGTGGCCTTCACCTCGACGACGCCGTCACCGATCTCCAGGAGGGACACGTCGAAGGTGCCGCCACCGAGGTCGAAGACGAGGATCGTCTGGTCGTCCTTGTCGAGGCCGTAGGCCAGGGCCGCCGCGGTGGGCTCGTTGACGATACGAAGGACGTTGAGACCGGCGATCTCACCGGCTTCCTTCGTCGCCTGACGCTCGGAGTCGTTGAAGTACGCCGGGACGGTGATGACCGCGTCGGTCACCTTCTCGCCCAGGTAGGACTCGGCGTCCCGCTTCAGCTTCTGCAGGATGAACGCGGACATCTGCTGCGGGTTGAAGGGCTTCCCGTCGAGCTCGACCTTCCAGTCCGTGCCCATGTGACGCTTCACGGAGCGGATGGTCCGGTCCACGTTCGTGACCGCCTGGCGCTTGGCCACCTCTCCGACGAGCACCTCACCGTTCTTGGCGAAGGCGACGACGGACGGCGTGGTCCTGGCGCCCTCGGCGTTGGTGATGACGGTGGGCTCGCCGCCCTCCAGAACGCTGACGACGGAGTTAGTCGTGCCCAGGTCGATGCCGACCGCACGTGCCATTGTGATTCCTCCAGCTGACTTGAGTGGAACGGACTCAAGTGTGCACGACGCCCGGCGCTGGGTCAACAGACCTGAGTCGCAGGGACTCAACTCTTATCCGTTCCTTACACGCAACTGGGCGCTGACCTGCGGTGATGCGGGTCGCCGGGTGCGATGAGGGCCGTAAACCCGGATCGGCAGCAGTGCGAGTACGACGAGCAGGGCGCCCCCCGCCACCCACAACACCCGGGACTGCGCCACCCATCCCATGTGCACGAGGACCCCGACGAGTACCCCGGAGAACCCGGCGACACCGAGCAGGATCGTCACGCCCTGCGGGGTGAGCCCGAGCCGGCGCAGCCGGTGCGCGAGATGGTCGGGGCCGCGGCGCAGCAGGGGCCGTCCGGCCAGCCGCCGGGACAGGACGACGAGGACGACGTCGGCGCCCGCCACGGCCGTGAGCGCGAACAACACCCCGGCAGTGGAGGCCAGTTCGTATCCGGTGCGGGTGGACACGGCCGCCGAGGCGAGCACGAAGCCGGTGAACAGGGACCCGCAGGAGCCGAGCCCCACGCGCGCGGGAGGCCAGTTGTGCATGAGGAACCCGGTCAGTGCGGCGGCCAGCACGCTCAGCAGCGCGGCGAGCCCGTCCATCACCTCGGCCGCCGCGCACACCCCCACCCCGAAGGCGGTCACGACCCCCAGGGTCCCCGCCAGGGCGTCCGTGTGGTCGAGCGACCGGAAGCCGACGGCGACGCACACGATCCAGCCCACCGCCAGCAGCCCGCCCGGCACCCCGGTCTCCCCGTACGGCACCACGCAGGCCGCCGCGGCCGCCGTACCGCCGACGAGGAACCGCGCCTTCACCCGCCGCACGTCGGCGACCAGCCCGAGCAGGGCGACGACCGCCCCGGCCACGAGGAGGTCACCGACCTCGTCGTCGAGCGGTGCGACGCCGGTCCAGTCCCCGGCGGCCGTCACCAGGCAGGTGACGAGCGCGACGGCCACTCCACCGAACAGCGGAAGCGGCCGCTGCCGCCGCCGGTCGAGGACACCGAGGCGCCGGGCGGGGGCCCGGAGCAGCACGGTGAGCACGGCGGCGAGGAGAAGGGCGGTGGTGGCGGCTGCGATCCCGTAGAGCACGGATCTAAGTTAGGGGCGAATGTACCAATTTGGTACGAATAACACGTTCGGATCTTAAGGCAAGCCTCAGCGACGCAGATCACCGCACAGCTGGCTACAGTGCGACGGAAGATGGGGGTAGTCTCAGACGGACTGGATAAGTTACCGCTTAGTAATACCGCTTGGTACTCTCGAAGACCCCCCTCGCAGGCCCGAGGAGCCCCGAAATGCAACTCGCCGCGATCATCGTGTCGCTGGTGCTGACCGTGGTCGGCGTTGCGCTGCTTGCACGCGCCATCGGCCAGTTCGTCCGGTACTTCAAACTGGGCCAGCCCGTGCCCGCCGGCAGCCGGACCGACAACCCCTATTCGCGCAGTGTGACGCTGGTGCGGGAGTTCCTCGGCCACACGCGGATGAACCGCTGGGGCATCGTCGGCTTCGCCCACTGGTTCGTGGCGATCGGCTTCCTGACGCTGCCGCCGACCATCATCACCGCCTACGGCCAGCTCTTCCAGGCCGACTGGACGCTCCCGGTGATCGGCGGCTTCCTGCCGTACGAGCTGTACATCGAGTTCATCGCCGCGATGACGACCATCGGCATCGCGGTCCTGATGGTCATCCGCCTGCTGAACCTGCCCTCGCGGCCCGGCCGCAAGTCGCGGTTCGCGGGCTCGAAGATGGGCCAGGCGTACTTCGTCGAGTACGTCATCCTCACCATCGGCCTGGCCATCTACGTACTGCGCGGCCTGGAGGGCGCGCTGCACCACGTGGAGCACTACGAGGCCGCGTACTTCGCCTCGTACCCGCTGGTCCTGGCCTTCAAGGGCCTGAGCGTCGGCGCGCTGCAGAACCTCGTCTACCTCTTCGCGATGATCAAGCTGGGCACGACCATGATCTGGATGATCACGGTCTCGCTCAACACGAACATGGGTGTGGCCTGGCACCGCTTCCTGGCGTTCCCGAACATCTGGTTCAAGCGCGAGGCGACCGGTGAGACGGCCCTCGGCGCCCTGCAGCCCATGACGTCCGCCGGCAAGCCGATCGACTTCACCGACCCGGGCGAGGACGACGTCTTCGGTGTCTCCCAGGTCGAGCAGTTCTCCTGGAAGGGCCTGCTGGACTTCTCCACCTGCACCGAGTGCGGGCGTTGCCAGTCGCAGTGCCCGGCCTGGAACACGGGCAAGCCGCTCTCTCCGAAGCTGCTGATCATGTCGCTGCGGGACCACGCGCACGCCAAGGCGCCGTACCTGCTGGCCGGTGGCGGCAAGACGATGGAGGGCGAGGAGAAGGCGTCCAAGGAGCAGCTGGCGGGCGTGCCCGCGTCGGCCCTCGCCGAGGCCGAGCGCCCGCTGATCGGCACCGCCGAGGAGAACGGCGTCATCGACCCGGACGTCCTGTGGTCCTGCACCACCTGCGGCGCCTGCGTCGAGCAGTGCCCGGTGGACATCGAGCACGTCGACCACATCGTCGACATGCGCCGCTACCAGGTGATGATCGAGTCCAGCTTCCCCTCCGAGGCGGGCACGATGCTCAAGAACCTGGAGAAGAAGGGCAACCCCTGGGGCCTGGCCAAGAAGCAGCGCCTGGAGTGGACGAAGGAAGTCGACTTCGAGGTGCCGGTCGTCGGCAAGGACATCGAGGACCTGTCCGAGGTCGAGTACCTGTACTGGGTGGGCTGCGCGGGCGCCCTGGAGGACCGCGCCAAGAAGACCACGAAGGCCTTCGCGGAGCTGCTGCACATGGCGGACGTCAAGTTCGCGATCATGGGCGGCGACGAGAAGTGCACGGGTGACTCGGCGCGGCGGCTCGGCAACGAGCCCCTGTTCCAGGAACTCGGCATGGAGAACGTGGCCGCGCTGAACATGGCGTTCGGGGAAGACGACGAGGACGAGTCCACTCGTAAGCCGAAGTCGGCCAAGAAGATCGTCGCGACCTGCCCGCACTGCCTCAACACGCTCGGCAACGAGTACCCGCAGCTCGGCGGCGACTACGAGGTCATCCACCACACCCAGCTGCTCCAGCACCTGGTGGACGAGGGCAAGCTGGTCCCGGTGACGCCCGTCGAGGGCCTCATCACGTACCACGACCCCTGCTACCTGGGCCGCCACAACAAGATCTACACGCCCCCGCGCGAGATCATCGCGGGCGTCCCCGGCCTGCGGAACGAGGAGATGCACCGCCACAAGGAGCGCGGCTTCTGCTGCGGCGCGGGCGGCGCGCGGATGTGGATGGAGGAGCGGATCGGCAAGCGCATCAACAACGAGCGCGTGGACGAGGCCCTGTCGCTGAACCCCGACATCGTCTCGACGGCCTGCCCCTTCTGCCTCGTCATGCTGACCGACTCCGTCAACGGCAAGAAGAACGACGGCAAGGCCAAGGAGTCCATCCAGGTGGTCGACGTGGCTCAGCTGCTGCTGGAGTCCGTCAAGACGCCGGTCACGGACGACGAGCCTCCGGCGGGCGAGACGGACGCGGAGAGCGCGCCGGAGCCGCAGCCGGTGAAGTAGGCGTTACGGCTGTCCCGACGCCCTCAGGTTCTGCCCGAGCCTGGGGGCGTCGTCGTTTCCGACGAGTCTTCAGCCGGTCAGCCTGTCAGCCTGCGCGGTGGGTGCGACGGGTGCGGCGCTGCGGCGAGAGCGGGCCAGAGCCAGCCCTCCGAGGACCATGGCGATCAGCCCCACCACCAGGGCGACAATGCCCCCGCCCAGCCCGTTGCCGGTGCCGAGACCACCGTCGGCGGTGGCCACGACCAGCCCACCGAGGGCCAGGGCGATCAGCCCCGCCGCCAGGGCCACGACGGTTCCGAGTCGCCCGGAGCCGGTGCCGAAGCGGCCGGCGGGGCGGGCCAGAGCCAGCCCTCCGACGACCACGCCGATCAGCCCCAGTACGGCGGCCGCACTGGCCCCGAGTCGTCCGGCGCTCATGGCGTAGACACTGGCGGCGACCGATGTTGGGCTCATGTCCCTCTCCTCTTTCGTGCGTCGCGTTCCCGTTTTGGATTCCGGGGTCTGGCTGTCGCCCGATCATGTCGCCGGGCGCACCCGCCGGTCCTCCCGCAGACGCAGGCACTTCACGCTGCCGCCGATGGCACACCCGGCTGCCGCGGATGCCGCAGGCGCCGCGGAGGTACCGCGGGCGCGGTAGTCGGCCGCTCGTCCGCGAGCGGGACTCGCCCGCGGCGGCATCCGGCTACGGTGCGCGCATGAGCACAGGACTGTCCGGAGTCCCGGCCGGGGTCAGAGACTGGGCGATCGCCGTCGGCGTGGCGGCGACGCTGCTGGTCACCGGGCTGTCCGGGCAGCACTCCAGCACGAACCTCGACCTGGTCGGCTACGCGCTCCTGGTAGCCGGCGGCTTGACGCTGGCCGCGCGCCGCCGGGCCCCGGTTCCCGTCCTGGCCGCCACCGGGCTGTGCGCGGTGGGTTACCAGGCGGCCGGGTTCGACGTGCCCGCCGTCGCTTACCTCTTCGCGGTCTACGCCGCCGTACGAGCGGGACACCGCACCCTCACCATCGCGGCGTCCGTGGCCATGCTGGCCGCTCTCCCCCTCGCGGCCCTGGTCTCGGGCCCGCACGACACGAGCGAGGCGTTCGCGCAGGCCCGAGGCGCCCTCGAGCTGGCCTGGCTGATCGCGGCCGGCGCCGCGGGTGAGGCGCTGCGGCAGGCCGAGCGACGGGCGGACGAAGCGGAGCGCACCCGGGAGGAGAACGCGCGGCGCCGCGCCGACGAGGAGCGGCTGCACATCGCGCGGGAGCTGCACGACTCGCTCACCCACCAGATCTCGATCATCAAGGTGCAGGCCGAAGTCGCCGTCCACGTGGCCCGCAAGCGCGGCGAGCAGGTGCCGGAGGCCCTGCTGGCGATCCAGCAGGCCGGACGGGAGGCGACCCGGGAGCTGCGCGCGACCCTGGGGGCGCTGCGCGACGACGACACGACCCCGCCGCGAGGGCTCGACCACGTCCCGGAACTGGTGGAACGGGCCCGTGCCATCGGCCTGGACGCGACGCTGACGATCGAGGGGCAACGACACGACGTGCCGGCCGCGGTGGACCGTACCGCCTACCGGATCGTCCAGGAGTCGCTCACCAACATCGCCCGGCACGCGGACGCCGCCACGGCATCGGTCCGTATCGACTGCCGTCCGGACGCCCTCGCGATACGGGTCGACGACGACGGCAGGGCCACACCGGACACCGCCCCGGTACCCGGCGTCGGCCTGCTCGGAATGCGCGAACGCATCACCGCCCTCGGCGGTCGCCTGAGCGCGGAACCGCGCGGCGAGGGCGGCTTCACCGTCCAGGCCGAACTCCCTGTGGACCGAGCGGACCGAGTGGACCGAGCGGACCGAGTGGACCAGGTGGACCAGGTGGACCAGGTGGACCAGGTGGACCAGGTGGACCAGACATCATGATCCGTATGATCCGCGTCCTGCTGGTCGACGACCAGCCGCTCCTGCGCAGCGGATTCCGCGCGCTCCTCGACCTCGAAGACGACATCGAGGTGGTGGCCGAGGCCGGCGACGGGGAGGAGGGCCTGGCCCTCACCAAGGAACACCTGCCCGACATCGTGCTCATCGACATCCGGATGCCGGTCATCGACGGCATCGAGGCGACCCGGCGCATCGCCGCCGACCCCGCCCTGGCCGGGGTGCACGTCGTCATCCTGACCAACTACGGCTTCGACGAATACGTCTTCGACGCGCTGCGCGCCGGCGCCGCCGGATTCCTGGTCAAGGACATCGTGCCGGAGGACTTCCTCCACGCCGTACGCGTCGCCGCACGCGGTGACGCCCTGCTCGCCCCGTCGATCACCCGCAAGCTGATCAACCGCTACGTCACCCAGCCGCTCCACACCGGTGCCGGTACGGGGCTGGAGGAGCTGACCAACCGCGAACGCGAGGCCGTAGCCCTGGTGGCACAGGGCCTCTCCAACGACCAGATCGCCGACGCCATGGTGATCAGCCCGACGACCGCCAAGACCCACATCAACCGAGCCATGACCAAACTCCACGCCCGCGACCGCGCCCAACTGGTGGTCCTCGCCTACGAATCGGGCCTGGTGGCCCCGCACAGACCGGGGTGACCGGGAAGCCACCGATCGGCAGGTCTGTTCCACCGGCCCGACCGCGTGACCTGGGTTTTCCCTGGCGAGGGTGGAACAGATCTGCCAATCACCGGTCCGGCGAACGGGGTTGGGGGGCGTCGGCGTGCGCGCGACCGTCACCGGGCAGCGCCCCACCCACGACCGCACTCACCACCCTGCGCACGGCCCCCGCGTCCGGCGGGCCGCTCCCCCGGTCGGCGAACAGCAGGTGTACGGCCCCGATGAGAGTGGGGGCGAGTGTCTCGACGTCGGCGTCCGCAGCGAGGCGCCCAAGGTCGCGTTCGGCGGCCAGGTACGCGGCGACCATGGTCGTCGCCTCCGTCAGCAGCGGGACGCCGGTCGAGCCGGCCGCGCGCAGTCGCGCCCGCAGGTCGTCCCGGAAGATGACGAGGCCGACGATCGACACGGCGACCGCGTCGAACAGCTCCGTCAGCGCGGTGGCGAGGTTGCCGACGACGGTCCCGTTGCCTGCCGCCGCGCGCAGGGCCGCGGACCGGCCGTCCAGCCGGGCTATGCGGTCCAGCACGAGCTCCGCGAGGAAGGCGTCGAAGTCGGCGAAGTGCCGGTGCAGGACACCCTTGGCGCAGCCCGCCTCCGTGGTGACCGCCCGGCTGGTGAGCGCGTGCGGGCCGTCGCGGAGCAGGATCCGCTCGGCCGCGTCGAACAACTGCCGGCGCGCGTCGCGCATGGCCACCCCTGTCGGCATACCGCACGTCTCCCTTCGCGAGTGGGCGTGCGCCCAGTATTGACGAATGGGCGAGCGCCCGCTCATAGTGGGCGCATGCCCACTCCAGCGGCGTCGACCCCGGAACAGCCCTACCAGGCCCGTCACACCGCCGAGTCCTTCGGCACGGACGCCGAACGCTACGACCGCGCCCGGCCTCGTTATCCCGACGCCCTGGTGAACCGGGTCACCGAGAGCGCCCCTGGACCGGACATCCTCGACGTCGGCTGCGGCACCGGCATCGCCGCCCGGCAGTTCCAGGCGGCCGGCTGCCGTGTCCTCGGCGTCGAACCCGACGCGCGGATGGCCGAGCTCGCACGGCAGCTCGGCGTCGGCATCGACGTCGACGTGGCGACGTTCGAGGAATGGGACCCGGACGGGAGGGAGTTCGACGCTGTTGTCGCCGGGACGGCCTGGCACTGGATCGACCCGGTCGCCGGGGCGGCCAAGGCCGCGCGAGTACTGCGGCCGGGCGGGCTGCTGGCACCCTTCTGGCACGTCTTCCAACTGCCGCCGCACCTGGCGGAAGCCGTCGCCGACGTCTGCGAACGGGTCGTCCCGGATGCCCCGTTCGACTTCCGGGCCCTGGCGGCCAGGCCCGCCCTCGACACATCCCAGACCCTGTTCGACAAGGCCGCCGACGGCATCCGGGCCGCCACAGGCGGGTTCGGCGAACCGGAGCAGTGGCAGTACGACTGGGAGCGCACCTACACCCGCGACGAGTGGCTCGACCAGATGCCCACCCAGGGCGCCTTCACCCGCCTCCCGCCGGACCGGCTGGCGCAGATCCTGGACGGCGTCGGCGCGGCCGTCGACGCGATGGGCGGCAGCTTCACGATGCCGTACGCGACCGTGGCGATCGCCGCGACGCGCACCACCAGCCGCTGGTGACCCACGCCGCCTCCGAGATTTACCGAACTCCCGTACAACCCTTCCCCACCAGCACAGGTCTCCTGATCGCCGACCGGCCCGTGTACCCGAGGACAACTCCCGGCGAACACGGGCAGTCCGGCACCCCATCGACTGCGGATGCCCGCCAGGCATCCCCCGCATGCCGCAGGAGAACCCCGCATGCACAAGCACTTCAGACGCGCCCTCGCCACAGCCACCGCCGCCGCGCTCACCGGAGGCCTGCTCACGCTCGCCACGGGCGCACCGGCGACGGCCGCGGACTCCACCACCGTCCCGCAGGCCGACTTCAACGGCGACGGCAAGGGCGACGTGGCCTTCTCCGCCTCCGGCGCTTACGTCGGCGGCAAGAAGGCCGCCGGGCAGGTCGTCGCCCTCTACGGCACCACCACCGGCGTGTCCTCCGCCAAGCGCGCCACGATCAGCCAGAACACCACCGGCACGCCCGGTGCGGCCGAGACGAACGACTACTTCGGCAACGACACCGCGTACGCCGACTTCAACGGCGACGGCTACGACGACCTCGCCGTCGGCTCCCCCGGCGAGGACGTCGGAGGCGACGTCGACGGCGGCGGCCTCGCCATCCTGTGGGGCTCGGCCTCCGGCATCACCGGCAAGGGCGTCACCGTCGCCGACCCCGCCCGCTCCGGGCACGACTTCTGGGGCGCGCACCTCGCCGCCGGCGACTTCGACGGCGACGGCAAGGCCGACCTGGCCGTCGGCAGCTCCACCGCCACCATCTACGTCCTCAAGGGCGGCATCAACTCCTCCGGCACACCCGGCGGCCGCTACACGATCAAGCCCGCCATCCAGGGCACCGACGGGAACGGCCCGCTGAACCTGACCGCCGGCGACGTCACCGGCGACGGCCGCACCGACCTCGTGGTCGACGGCTACGAGACGGCCACCGACTACGGCTGGAACCGCAACTACTTCATCCCCGGCACCGCGAGCGGCCTGAGCGTCGCCTCCGCCAAGGCCCTCAAGCCCGGCGTGATCACCGCGATCGGCGACATCGACGCCGACGGCTACGGCGACATCGTCAGCGGCGCCTACTGGAACACCACCACCAGCGACGGCACGGCCATCCCGGACTCCGCCAAGGGCGGCAAGGTCTGGGTGACGTACGGCTCGGCGAGCGGTCCGGGCACGGTCACCGGCATCACCCAGGACACCGGCAGCGTCCCCGGCGCCTCCGAGGGCAACGACTACTTCGGCTACGAGCTCGACCTCGGCGACATCAACGGCGACAAGTACCTCGACCTCGCCGTCGGCGTGGCCGGCGAGAACATCGGCAGCGCGGTGGACACCGGCACGGTCACGATCCTCTACGGCACGGCGAGCGGCCTGAACACCTCCTCCGGCGCCCAGTCCTTCGCGCAGAGCACCGCGGGCGTGCCGGGCAACGACGAGAGCGACGACATGTTCGGCATGGACGTCAAGCTCGACGACGTCACCGGCGACGGCCGGGCCGACCTGATCGCCGGCTCCGGCGAGAACGCGGGCAACGGCGCGGTCACCTACCTGCCCTCCAACGGCACGAAGATCACCACCACCGGCTCCCGCACGATCTCGCCGAGCACCTCGGGTGTCTCGACGACGGGGTCGCCGTACTTCGGCGCGAACTTCGCGGACTGAGCCGTCCCGTAGGGCAGAACCCTGAGCAGCACCCATGGCTCCCCTTAGGGGATGTCACAGCTCGGCCGCAAAGCCGGGCCCGATCCGTCGGGCCCGGCACGTGGCTCTCCGGGACCAGGTACGTTCGAAGACGTGGCTGGATTCAGGATCGGACGCGGCCGGACCAACGGCGCTCCTCACGCGCGACCGCAACAACCTCCGTACGGGCAGCAGCAGGCGCCCCAGGGACCGGGACCGTCGTACGGCGGCGGCTATCCCCCGGCGCCGCAGCCGTACCCAGGGCAGCAGCAGTACGCCCCCGGGCCCGGCGGCCAGGGCGGTGGCTACGACGAGCCGGAGTACTTCGGCGACGGCGCCCCGTACCCGCAGCAGGGCGGCCCGGACCCGTATGCCGCCAACCAACCCGGCCACACCCAGGCGTTCGCCATCGGCGAGGACCCCTACAACCAGGGCGGGACCTACCGCGCGGGCTCGGCTCCCGTGGCCCCGGTCGGCCCCCGCCTGCACTGGAAGCAACTGCTGCGGGGAGTGGTCCTCTCCCCCAACCAGACGTTCCTCCAGATGCGCGACTACGCGATGTGGGGCCCGGCCCTCGTCGTGACCTTCTTCTACGGCCTGCTCGCGGTCTTCGGCTTCGACGGCGCCCGCGAGGATGCGATAAACGCCACACTCTCGAACGCGGTGCCCATCGTCCTGGTCACCGCCGTCGCGATGGTGCTGAGCTCCTTCGTCCTGGGCGTGGTCACCCACACCCTGGCCCGCCAGCTCGGCGGCGACGGCGCCTGGCAGCCCACGGTCGGCCTCTCCATGCTGATCATGTCCCTCACGGACGCCCCCCGCCTGGTCGTCGCCATGTTCTTCGGCGGCGACGCGAGCTTCGTCCAGCTCCTGGGCTGGGCGACCTGGGTGGCGGCCGGCGCCCTGCTGACCCTCATGGTCAGCCGCTCCCACGACCTGCCGTGGCCGAAGGCGCTGGGCGCTGCGGCGATCCAGCTGATCGCGCTGCTGTCGATCGTGAAGCTGGGCACGTTCTAGGCGTTTGCCGTACGACGAGAAGGGCTCCCGGCGCGAGGCCGGGAGCCCTTGCTGCGTCAGGTCTCAGAAACGCTCGCAGTACGTGGCTATCAGTACGTGGCTATTGGACGTCCACGAAGTCGCCGGCCGCGTTGACCGCCGGAGTCGTCGCCGTGCCCGCGAAGCTGTAGCGGAAGTAGCCGTCGGTGGAGGCGGTGACGGTCGTCCTGAGGTTGCCCGTCGAGTTGGACTTGATCGTCTTCACCGTGGTGTAGGTGGTGCTGCCCTTCTTGCGGAACTGCAGCTTCACCGACTGGTTCGTGTAGCCGTGGTACTTGTTGTCCTCCCAGTTGGCCCGGGAGAGCTTGCCGGTGACCGTGATGGTCCTGCCCTTCTTCACCGGCTCCGGCGAGGCGTTGACCGTCAGCTTCGAGTGGCGCTGCACCCTGAACGTGGTGGCCGCGTCCCGGTGGATGTAGTTGGAGTCATTGGCGGAGACCAGCGTGGCGAGGTTCCAGGTGGCCGCCGCGCTGTTGCCGACGAAGCCGGTCGACGCCTGCGGGTCGAACGTCAGCGTGCCCGTGCAGGTCGACGTGGTGGCGCTCGCCTTGACGCACGTGATCTCCCCGTCGTCGTACCAGATCTGCGCGTAGTTCGGCCTCGGACCGTGGGCGCTGATGTACGTGGTCTCGGCGATGCCCGAATCGTCCGACGCGGTCACGGAGACCTTGGCGGACACCACCTTGGTGGTACCGACCACGACCGGCTTGCCGCCGTTGACGACGACCTTGTCGATCGTGATGTTGCCCGAACCGCCGTCTTCCGCCTGGGCGGCGGTGGCACCGATTGCGGTGGCGACCAGCGCGACGCTGGTGCCCAGCAGGGCAAGGCGCGCGGTTGTGCGCATGTATGTCCCCCCACGGAATCTTTGATTGATCAGAGGGAGCGTACGGCGTTGGCCAACGGTTCACCACATGGTTGTTTCAACGCCTTCACAAACACCTAGCGGTGGAGGCCAGTACGGTGCGCCGAGTCTGTGCAGGTCAGAGCGCTTCCATGTTCGGCTTGGCCCCTTCCCCCGACCTGTGTACCGGAGGCAACACGCTCCATGGGAAGTTGATCCACTCGTCCGTCCGCTTCCACACGTACTCGCACTTCACGAGCGACTGCGACTTCTCGTAGATCACGGCGCTGCGCACCTCCGCCACGGCGTCGAGGCAGAAGTCGCGCACCAGCTTGAGCGTCCTGCCGGTGTCGGCGACATCGTCCGCGATGAGCACCTTCTTGTCGGTGAAGTCGATCGCGTTGGGAACGGGCGCGAGCATGACCGGCATCTCCAGGGTGGTCCCCACCCCCGTGTAGAACTCCACGTTCACCAGGTGGAGGTTCTTGCAGTCGAGGGCATAGGCGAGCCCGCCGGCCACGAAGACACCACCACGGGCGATGGAGAGCACGACGTCGGGCTCGTACCCGTCGTCGGCGACGGCCTGCGCGAGGTCGCGCACGGCGACACCGAACGCCTCGTAGGTGAGGTTCTCTCGTATGTCACTCATGTCGCGGGCTCCCCGTCCGTCACACCTGAGTCCGATGGAAATTGAGGAAGGACCGGGAGGCGGTGGGCCCCCGCTGCCCCTGGTAACGGGACCCGTACCGCTCGCTGCCGTACGGGGACTCGGCCGGCGAACTGAGCCGGAACATGCACAGCTGCCCGATCTTCATGCCGGGCCAGAGCTTGATGGGCAGGGTGGCGAGGTTGGACAGCTCGAGGGTCACGTGCCCGGAGAACCCGGGGTCGATGAACCCGGCGGTGGAGTGGGTGACGAGCCCGAGCCGCCCGAGCGAACTCTTGCCCTCCAGCCGCGAAGCGAGATCATCGGGAAGCGTGATGACCTCGTAGGTACTGGCGAGGACGAACTCCCCGGGATGCAGGATGAACGGTTCGTCCCCCTCCGGCTCCACGAGCCGGGTCAGATCCACCTGCTCGACGGATGGATCGATGTGGGGGTACCGGTGGTTCTCGAACACCCGGAAATACCGATCAAGCCGTACATCGATGCTGGACGGCTGCACCATGGATTCGTCGTAGGGATCGATCCGTACCCGCCCGGCGTCGATCTCGGCCCGGATGTCCTTGTCTGAGAGAAGCACGCCCCGAGGATACGCAAGGCGCGCGGACCGGCCACAACC
This sequence comes from Streptomyces sp. NPDC002838, assembly GCF_040295365.1. Lineage (NCBI taxonomy): Bacteria > Bacillati > Actinomycetota > Actinomycetes > Kitasatosporales > Streptomycetaceae > Streptomyces > Streptomyces sp. NPDC002838. Next base: position 37,244 of record NZ_JBEOVF010000047.1, read on the forward strand.
GGACGACCGCGCGCCTGTGCTTCTCCTACTGCTGCCTGCTCCCTTACCGCTTCTCCAGGCTCACCGGCACCGCACTGCGGAGCCGGGCACACCGTGGACATCGGACGAGCCGACCGGGGCCGAGCCGCTCGGCCTGCTGCATCGGGAACGAAGCGGTGCTGAACACGTGCCCCTCGGCACAACGGACGACGGTGCGCTCCATCAAGTCGCTTAAGTCCCTTCCCCAAGAGCCGCGTCTGACTGCTGCTTGCCTGACGACAAATGCCACATTACGGGATCAAAGGAACGACTCTCCAGGCGGCACCCCGACCTATCCGGCCCCTCTCCCACCCCTCCACCGTACGCCCCAACTCCCGCCCCCCGCAGCCCCGTCACACGACCTGAAACGCCCTCGGGCCCCACGGCTTCAGCACCGGGGGCCCGACATGAGGTAAAGTAACGACGCGTTCCGACACCGGTCCCGACCGGCGTCTTACGCGGGTGTAGTTTAATGGTAGAACATCAGCTTCCCAAGCTGAGAGCGCGAGTTCGATTCTCGTCACCCGCTCCATGAAGAAGGCCCAGGTCAGAGACCTGGGCCTTTCTGCTGTCCTCGGCGATCACTCGCCGCGTGCCAGATTCGCTCCGAACGCTTCTCGGCGGTCATCCGGGCTGGAGGACTGCCCAGCCCGCACCATCGTGTCCTTCAGCGTGGCACCCGAGCGGGTCGACAGAGTGTGCCCGGTGTGCCGGAGGTCGTAGAACCGGAAGCCCTTGGGCAGGCCGACGATCTCCCGCGCCTTCCGCCACTTCCGCCCGAAGGTGCTGCGCCGGAAGGGAGCGCCTTTCTCACCGACGAATAGCAGCCCATCGGGGCCGGGCTCGGCGTAGCTCTCCAGGTGCCATCGGAGCTCCCGGCGGAGGAACGCGGGAAGGATCACAGTCCGAGTTCCGGCCTCAGACTTGGTGTCCCCCTGTACGCGTCGCCCGTTCATCCGCTCCGGCTCGGCAAGGCCGACACGGATGCGCAGGTTGTCGAGGTCGACGTCCCGGCGGCGGAGGCCGGCCAGCTCTTCCGGCCGCATCGGACCGTACGCGCCGAGGTAGACCATCAGGCGCCACCGTATCCCCACCGCGTTGGCGAGCCCATCGACCTGGGCGACCGTGGCGATGCGCCGCTCAGCCGTCTTCTCCTTACCGGCGCCCTTGATCCGGCACAGGTTGCGCTGGATCAGTTCGTCATCCACGGCCGTCTCCATGATTGCCTTGAGGAGCCGGTACGCCTTGGCCGTGATCGTCTTGGCCCCTGTGATGCGCAGGCGTTCGGCCCGCCACTCGCGGACGCGCGGGGCGGTGATCTCGTCCAAGTCCAACTCGGCGAAGGCGAACAGGTGTTTGTCGAGGAGGTAGCGGTACAGGTCCTGGGTCAGTGCAGCGAGCTCTCGTTCCTCCACCCACTTGTCGGCGTAGGCACGGAAGCTCACAGCCCCGGCATCCGGGTCACGCCACTCGCCACGGCGGACCTCTGTCTGCTTTTCAGCAAGCCAGTCGTCCGCGTCAGCCGTCGTCTCGAAGGTGACGGGCGCCGGGCGCATCACGCCGTCAGGCCCCGGATAGCGCGCCTGGTACCGGCCGGACGGAAGCCGTCTGATCGCCCCGAAGCGGCGCCGCCTGCCTTTGCTGTTGGCCATCAGGCAGCCCTCCTGTAACGCGCACGGGGTCGCCTGAGCGGCTCGACGGTGCGAGACGAGATGAACTCCGCGACCGCGCTCTCGGGGATGCGGACGTGCCGACCGACCTTCACGTACCGGATGCGCCGCTCCTCGATGAGCCGCCGGGGGAAGCAGGTGGTCGTACCGAGCAGCTCGGCAACCTGGTCGACGGACAGGTAGCGGTCGTTCATGTGGTCGGCTCTCCTTCCGTTCCGGCGGCGGGTTCGAGGGATGCGGCCAGCCACTGCTCACCACTGCTGAGACCAGTTCCGGCGAAGACCCAGTGAGCGAGGACGAGCGTGGTTTCGTCGTCCTGTGGGACGGCCGGGGCGACTTGGGCGCGGCGCCAGTCGGCGCGGGCGTCGCGGAGGGCGCCGAGGGTGGTGGAGTAGCGGCGGGACTTGGTGGAGAAGTGGCCGCGGAATCCGAGCATGTGGGCCCAGGCGCGGAGCCGGAGGTCTGCCAGCTCGGGGCGTGCGCCGAGGTCCCAGGCGGTGCGGATCATGCGACGGGCATGGTCGGTGATCCGGGCCCCGGCCAGCTCGGCGAGGAACTTGATCGGCCGGTCCAGGGTGCCGGTCGCTGTCTCTGCACCCTTGGTGGCGTACTTCGCGATGTACGCGGCCACCGCCCGCTCAGTGAGCTCCTGGCCGCCCTCGAAGTCGGCCGAGCGGATCGTGCGGACGTCGAGCTGACGGCCGAAGGCAAAGGTGTGCGTCCGGCCGTCCTCGTGGCGCAGACGCTCGACGACAAAGCCGCGGATGTCGTCACGTACCGCGTCGGCATCCCACCTGGCCCTCGACAGCAGGTGCTGCAGGCCGTACGGGGTCGCGTCCCCGGCCTGCTCCGCAGGCGTCCAGCACATCTCCAGACCGCCGGTCGGAGGGCTGGCCAGGCTGGAACCGTTCCTCCGGACGTACAGGGCGACGGCCTCCGGCGCCGTTCAAGTCCAGTTCGGCCCGGCGTTCCCAGGTCCGGACGAAACCCTCCTGGACCACATCCTGCGCCTCGGCGAGGTCGCCTGTCATCGCATACAGCTGGCCGATGAGTCGGCCGACGCTCGCGGCGTAAAAGGCGTCGAACTCGTGCTCGTCCGCACCCCGGCCGCCGCGCGGTTCATCTGGTGGTCGCATGCCTCTCCTGTCACGCTGCGCCGTGCCACTTGGCTCCCTCGCATTGGCTCCCTCGAACCACAAGAAGTCAGCGACTCACGCGCAACCCCGGGCCCCGACGCCGAGCTCTTCCGACCACCACCGACGGCCTCCCCACCCGCCCACCCCCACTGAGAAATCCCGACTTCGGCATCGACACGTCCGAGGGCCGGACGCTACTCGCGAGAGCCTGACGCCACTGGAGGTGAGGGCGGCCGGGTCGTGGTGGCGGCCCCGCCCACGCGGGCCTCGAAGCACTCCCGTTCGCCGTCGGCCGACGCGGGCCGGAAGCAGGCCCGGACGGTGCTGCCGGGACGGACTTCGGCCATCTCGGTGTAGATGAAGGTTGCCGCATCGTCCTTGTTCCTGATGCGCACGCCGTGGGTCGGGCCGCCTGCCGTGACGTCCAACCGGTCGCCGATCTCGGTCCCCCAGGTCCGGGCCCAGCTCGCACCGCACTTCTTGCTGTGGCGCAGCTCGACGTGGGCGCCGGTGGCCGTGCGGTACGAGGCGAGGGTGTCGGGGCCGAGGCCGCAGATCAGGCGCATCGGGTCCCGGCCCTCGCAGGCGGCTCCGTGGCATTGGGGAGCGAGGGAGAACGGGACGGAGGCCGGCAGCGGTTCGCCCTCCTGGGCCTCCGAGTCCGGCAGCAGGAAGAACAGCAGGGCCGCAGCACCACCGACGATCATGGTGTACGCCGACGCCAGCACCACCAGGAGCCTGCTCCCGCCAAGTCTCCGCCACCCGGTCCCGGCGGGCGGTGGCGCCTCCTGAGGATGTGGCCGCGGCGACTCGTCCGTGGGAGGGGCGGGTGCGGGGGCCACCGCGCGTCCGCTCCAGTGCGACTCGGCGATCTCCCACAGGGCCAGCAGCCGCCCGTCCGGTTCGTTCGCGAGCCGGCACAGTTCCCGTACGGCCTGGCGAGGAGGCAGGCTCTTGCCGTTGAGGTAACGCTCCCACGAGGACTTGCTGTACGCCGTTCGCTCCGCCAGCGCCGCCAGGCTCAGCCCCGCACCGGCCCGCAGCTCCCGCAGCGCCGCGACCAGCCGGGTGTGTTCCGTGGTCACTGGGGCGTCGCCTCCCGTAGGGCCTGCCAGGTGGGCGGGTCGATGACTCCGTTCACGACCAGCCCGTTCCGCTTCTGCATGCGCTCGACCGCTCGCCGCGTCTTCGGGCCGAAGACGCCGTCGATGTCGCCTGGCGCGGTGCCCGCCCGGTGCAGCAGGCACTGCGCCTCGGCCACTTCGAGCCCCACGTGGGTGTTGGACAGGAGGATGCTCGTGGTCCGGCTCAGGCCCGCGTACCAGCGGCCGTCACGCTGCTCCAGCCGACAGGTGTAGATGACCGGCACCATGGATTCCGACACGGTGGCTGGGGCCGCCGCGACAGCATCGCTGCGGTCGCGCGCGAGCTGGGCACGGGCCTCGGTGAGCCGCACGGCCAGCAGGAGCGCCGCGGAGACGGACAGCGCCGTGACCACGGCTCCCGCCGTGACCGCGACGCGCAGGTGACGCCCGTACCGCTGCTTCTCCGTGGGGGTGTGTTCCGGTGTCGCGGAGAGGTCCTCGGGGGTGTCGGTGGCGACCGCCCGTCCCTCCGCCCAGCGTTGGGCGGCGATCTCGTGCATCACCAGCAGCCGGGTCGGATCGTCACCGCCGACGCGGGCCATCGCCTCGACGGCCTCCCGCGGCGGTAGAGACCTGCCGTTCAGATATCGCTGCCACGACTTCGCGCTGTACCCGGTTCTCGCGGCCAGTTGCCGCGTGCTCAGTTCGCTGCGGTCCTTAAGCCTGCGCAGTCGCACGATCAACTGGTGGACGTGTGGATGCAGTTCTGCGGGCAGTTCCTTCCATCGCGACACGCTTCCCCCCACTCGCGTTCGGGACCGCAGGCCCGGCCCCCCGTGTCCCGGTCTCATTCTGCATCAGCTGTCACGGGGATAACAGAGCGGGCACCCCGCCCCGGCGCGACCCCGCCCTGGCGTGGAATCAGCCATCCCCTCTCGTCGCGGTCCCGCCGCAGGGACTCGGCAGGTGACATCTCCGCAGGTCAGCGCGCGGGACGTCCCGGGATGAGGTCACTTCTGCGTCAGCTGTGGCCGACCATCGCGCCGACCCCGCATTCTCGTTGCGGAGCCGGCCGCTGCGGTCGGCTCCGCTCATGCCACCTCACCAGGAGTGTTCCCATGAAGCTGAACAGAAAGCTGTCGGCGACCCTGCTCACCGCCGGGCTGGCCGCGACCTTGACCCCGCTGACAGCCCCGCCCGCCGCCGCCAGCAGCATGCACGGCTGCTCGTACCCGCGCGTGTGTCTGTACGACGGCTCCTACCAGAACGGCAGCAGGTTCAGCTGGTACCAGGACACCTCCTACCAGGCCATCATCGGCGGAGGGAACCGGGTGGACGCGGTCGTCAACACCCGTAACGACGACTCCGTCTGGCTGATCGACCAGGGTGCCTCCCCGGACGCGTACCTCTGCATCCCACGGAACACCGCCGTCAACCTCGGCAATTACGCCCACCCCAACGGCGGCACCTGGGCGAACGACGCCGACGCCATCAAGATCTGGGGCGACCCCGACGACGGGAAGTGCAGCGGCACCTGGCAGGTGCAGCAGGGCCGCATCAAGGACGGCTGGCGTCCCTGACACACGCGCCCCGTCCCCTCGTGCAGGAGGGGACGGGGCGTGCGTGTCCCTCCGGTCCACCCAGTGATCCGGACGAAACCCCCTGGCTAGTCCCGTCCTTCGCAACAACGCCGGGCCCGGGCAGCAATCCTTGCCATCGTGATGACCCGTCAAGCGCCGCAGGCGGCACTCGATGAACGACAAGCATTCCAAGCCCTGCTCGGCCCACTCGGCTCGGCGTGCCACAACAAAAGGAATACGGGGAATCATGTCTCTTCGCAGCCGACTCACGCGCCGCGCGCAGGTCACTCTCATAGGCGTCGCCGCCGGAGGTGTCGCGGCCGCAATCGCCGTCGCACCATCGCTCGCCGACAGCGACTCCTCGAAGCTGGCGACGGTCGCCGCCCAGAAGGAGACCGACTATGGGCCCGAGCCCGAGGCCGACAGCAAGCTCGTCACCCAGGCCGGCGAGCTGTCGACCATGGCCACGGCCACGCTCTCGCGCGACACGATGATCAACCGGGCCCGTACCTGGCTCACGGCCAACAATGGAGCCCCGGTCCCCTACAGCATGGAGCGCACTTGGAAGGACGGCTACCGCCAGGACTGCTCCGGCTATGTCTCCATGGCGCTCGGGCTGGGGAAGCCCGGCCTGAACACCGTCGGGCTGGCCGACTCGCGAAACGGCGTCACCACACGGCTCAGCAGCATGAGTCAGCTCGAGAAGGGTGACCTGCTGATCGACTACAGCACCACTGACGGCGATTTCCGTCACGTAGTGATCTTCGAGAAGTGGGCCGACACGTCGCACAGCGCCTACTGGGCGTACGAACAGCGCGGTACGTACGGCACGACCCACCGGCAGCTCAAGTACGGGATCGGCAGTGACAACTACGACCCCTTCCGCCCGGTCAACCTGGGTGACGGCGGTGGCGGCGGACAGCTCCCCTCCCCGGGTGTCTCCTGGCCGATCCTCCAGAGCGGTTCCAAGGGCGCGGACGTGCGGTCCGCCCAGCAGCTGCTGACCGCGCGGGGCTACACGGTCGAGGCCGACGGCATCTTCGGCCCGAATACCCGCTCCGCGGTGATCCAGTTCCAGAAGTCCCGCTCCCTGGCCGCTGACGGCGTCATCGGCCCGAACACCTGGTCAAAGCTGATCACGACGGTGCAGTACGGCTCGTCCGGCCAGGCGGTGACGGCAGCACAGACGCAGCTGAACGTCTACGGCTACGGCCTCGCGACCGACGGCAGGTTCGGCTCGAAGACGAAGTCTGCGACGGTCGCCTTCCAGAAGAACCACCACTTGCAGGCCGACGGCGTCATCGGCCCGGAGACCTGGCGCGCCCTGCTCGGCACCCGCTGACGCGAGCGGTCCCGGCGGCCGACCGACGGCTCCTTCCCACTGCGCCCGCAGCGGGAAGGAGCCGTCGCTGTGCATCCGTGGAGCCGATGGAGGCGTGGCAGCGTCCCGAGGGCTACTGGCTGGGCACGGCACGCTCGTACGCCGACTCGCCGGGCTGGTCGGAGCAGGACCCGATCGGGGGCGCACGGTGGTGAGACTGAACGCGGATGCGCTGGACGGCGCGCGTGGGACCCCGCGGATATGTGAGCGCTCCCCGGACCGGTGTGACTGAGCGCCTCAGTTGGCGAGTTTCGCCGACCCGGACGCTCAGAGTTCAGCTTGGGGACGTTGAGGAGCCGCCTCGGCACGCATTGGAACGGCTGCGCGACCGACCGCACGCACGGCAGCAACGAGTAAGAGGTGCTGGTCCCGACGACCTGGAGGCACGTACGTCATCCGAGTCCTGGGCGACACTGGTCGAGTGATTGTCGAACGCGCGTATGCCCACCTCTCCTCGTACGACGAGGACACCTGGCCCTGGTCCGTGCCCTGCGTCCGGCAGCTGCTCAACGAAGGGCTGCGCTTCACCGCACCGGTGACCTTTCTGGTCGGTGAGAACGGCTCGGGGAAGTCAACCCTGGTCGAGGCGCGCGAGGGGCGCGCGGTGCTGCAGGGGCCTTCCCAACACGGCTGCCGGTGTACGGAACCCGGCCGGAGATCTGACCGACCGGGTTCTGTATGGCCACCGCGTTGTCATGCTTCTTCGGCCGGCGTTCCCTCCTCAGCTGCCTCGCGTAGTTGCTACCGGACCTCGGTGTCGATGCCCTGGGCCAGCCTGCGCTGATGCTTCGCCGTCGAGTGCTCCTGCAATGCCGCCCTTCCAGCCGACGCTCGCTCCCAAGGATCGGCAGTCCGCCGGCCACGGAGAGGGGCTCCCAGCGGCCCCGTCCGCACGGTGTGCCCTTGGCGTGCCCGTAAGACCGGTAAACCACGGTCAACAGCGGTGCGATCCCGCACCTTCGGGCGCTGGACCGAGAGACATTTGCCCAGGTCAGAAGCTATCTGGCCGCGCAAGCGCCGTCGCTTCCCAAGCTGAGAGCGCGAGTTCGATTCTCGTCACCCGCTCCACGACTAAGGCCCAGGTCAGAGACCGGGGCCTTTTTGCTGCCCGTCGTGATCAGTGCTCGCGTGCCAGATTCGTGCCAGAACGCCGGGCAGCAGGCCGACCAGTCGGCGGACCGGTCAGGCCCGGGACATCTCTGGGCGGTGGCACTCCAAGCCGACGGGCGGCTGGGTGCTCATCTGCGCCGCCAGGGCAGCGCGTCCGGATCGGCACCGGTGTCATCCGCGCGCTGGAAGGAGGCGTTGATCGCCTCGCCGGTCTCGGTGAACTGCCGGATCGGTTCCGGGTCAGGGCGTCGAAGACCGTGCGACGTACAGCCTCGACGTGACTTGGAGCGGCCTGTTCCATCAGCCGCGCGCCCTCGTCGGTGAGGACGGCCAGCCGGATGGGGATTGACCGGGTCCTCGCGGCGCCGCACATGGCCGGCGTCCTGGAGGCGTGTGACGGCGTGGGGCAGGCGGCTGCGGGTGATCTTCAGAAGCCGTGCCGGCTCCGACATGGTGAGGGCGCGCTCAGGCTCCGCCGACAGGTGGACGAGCAGCTCGTAGTCGTAGCGAGTCAAGCCGGAGTCGCGCCTGAGCTGCCGGTTGGGGTAGTCGCCCAGATGCGTCGAGAAGTCGAGGTAGGCGCGCCAAGCCCGGACGCCTGGCGCGGCCGTACGCCGACTCCGTGTGCCGCAGGGGCTGGGCCCGGCCGTCGGGCTCAGCCCCGAGCGCTCACTCTCCCCGTGCCCCCGCCTGCCGGGTGACCGTCCGCAGCAGAGGACGGCTCAGCCCGGCGGCCGTCAGGGTTCCGGCGAACCCGGCGGCGCAGCACACCGCGAGAACGATCAGGCCGCGTGCGTCGAACGACGAGTCGCCGCCGGCCAGCGTCAGCGATCCCCCGCACAGCAGCCCCGTCGCGACGGACCCGCCCGCCAGCACCGTGACCGGGATCAGCGTCTCCCGGTTCCGGGCGGCGTCCAGGACCCGCAACGGGGTCCCGGCCAGGTACAGCAGGCCGTAGGTGCGGCGGCGGTCCAGGACGCTGGCGGCCGCGGTGATCCCGGCCGAGGTGATGGCGACTGTGAACGTCACCACGAGCACCACCCGGGTGATGGTCGTGAAGTCCCGGGTGAACCGTGCCTCGGACCAGTTCACATCGGTGCCGGTGACCGGGTACTGATCGGGTGTCAGGCCGGTCAGCGCGGTACGGGCGCGGTCCAGCTCGGCCGGGCCGCCGGACACGGTGGCGGTGACCTGGCGGCTGTCGTAGGGGGCCTCGGCCACGAAGCCGTCGTCCACCCCGATCACCGCGGTCACCCCGGCGGCGCGCAGACGTTGTTCGGCCAGCGTCCATACCTGCGCCACCTTGTTGTCCGGGGCGGCGATGGCGAGCTGGTCGGGCCGTCCTCCCCACGGGGGAGCGGCGTCCAGGGTGAGCAGGGCGAAGAACCCGGCTACGAAACCGGCCAGGGTGAGCCCGGAGACGATCCGCCAGGCGGCCTTCGGATCGTCGAGCAGCCGGCGCCCGGCCAGCAGCGTCGCCGGCCGCTTGGCCAGGGCGGTGACGGTCCTGCCGAGCAGCCGAACCACCCAGGGCCCGATCACGGCCAGCGCCAGGAAGACCGCGGCGAACGCGTACAGCGCCATGGAGTCGTCGCTCCCGTACTTCTTGGAGATCCAGCCGTATCCGGCGACGACGGCCACGAAGACCACCGCCCGCACGGCGCTCGCTCCCCGGCTGCGCGACCGGCGTGCCACGCCCAGCGGGCCGACGACCACCTGACGGAGCCCGGCGAGCGCGCTGACCACGACCAGCGCGACCACCCCGGCCGTCACCGCCAGCAGTGGCGGTGCGCCGATCCACAGGTCGGCTGTGTACCAGGAGCCGCCCGCGAGCGGCAGACTCGCTGCCACCGGCAGCAGCACCGCGTACCCCACGGCACCGAGCAGCGCCCCGGCCGTCCCGGTCAGCAACGCCTCGGCGGCCGTCAGCCCGGCGATACGGCCCGGCGTGGCGCCGATCAGGCGTAGTGCGGCGAGCCGCTGGTCTCGGCGGGAGACCGACAGCCGGGCGGCGGAGGCCCCCAGCACCAGCAGCGGAACGACGACGAGGACGGTGGCGAGCCGGGCCAGGAACTCGTACATCCTGCCCGTGCCGTCCGCGAGCTGCGCGCCGGTGAAGGATGCGACGCGGGTGGGGGAGGCGATGTCGCCGATCCGGCGCGGATCGGGCGCGCGGGGGGCGGTGACCGCCGGGTCGGTGGAGCGGTGTCCGACCACCGCGACGAGTTCGCCGGGGTGGGCCAGCGCCGCGCGGCCCAGCGTTCCGGTGGGTGTGCCGGGGACCGGGTGGCGGTCGGCGGGCAGCCTGTCGAGCAGGGCGCCGAGCGCCGGGGAGACCCACAGTTCGCCCGGGGCGGGGAAGCGGTCGAGGCCGGGCGGGGCGGGAGCGGTGCGTCCGGGCAGCCGGGCGACGTCCACGACGGTGACGGGCACTCCCCGGCTGAACGTCGTGCCGACCGCCTCGACGGCCACCGGACGGGAGGACTCCACCGGGTTGCGCCAGTCGGTGCGGTCCGAGCGGTGCTGGAAGCCCAGGTTCATCGCGACGCACAGCAGCAGCAGTGTGGTGGACACGGCCGCCGCCGCGACCGCGAGCCCGGTGGCGAGCAGGCCGGTGCGGCCACCGGCCCGGGCGAGCCGCCAGGTCAGCGCCCAGGTGGTGCGGTCCAGTGCCCTCATCGCCGGTACCCCGCCTTCGCCTCGGCGCCGGTCTCCGTCTCGGCCTGGGCTCCGGCCAGCCGGCCGTCGCGGACCTGCACCATGCGGTCGCACCAGCGGGCCACGTTCGCGTCGTGGGTGACCACGACCAGTGCGGCGCCCTGGCGGCGGCTGACCTCCACCAGCAGGCGGATCACCTCCATGCCGGTGGCCTGGTCCAGCGCGCCGGTCGGCTCGTCCGCGAAGATCACCTTCGGGCGGCCGACCAGGGCCCGGGCGATGGCCACCCGCTGCGCCTGGCCCCCGGACAGCTGTCCGGGACGCCGGCCCTCCAGGCCCTGCAGGCCCAGCGGCCCGAACCACTGCCGGGCCTGCTCGACGGCCTCCCGGCGCACCGTGCCGCCGAGCATCAGCGGCAGGGCCACGTTCTCGTCGGCGGGCAGTTCCGGCAGCAGCTGGCCGGACTGGAAGACGAAGCCGAACGCGGTGCGGCGCAGCTCGCTGCGGGCCGGTTCGCGGAGCTGGTCGATCCGCTTGCCGTCCAGCAGGACTTCACCGGAGTCGGGCCGTTCGATCACGGCCAGGCAGTGCAGCAGGGTGGATTTGCCGGAGCCGGACGGGCCCATGACGGCCAGTGACTCGCCGGCCGTCACGTCGATGTCGACGCCGACCAGGGCGCGGGTCATGCCGTAGGACTTGAACAGGCCGGTGCCGGTCAGGACGGCGGAGGGGGTGTTCATCGGGCGGTCTCCCCGGAGAGGACGGTGATCATCAGGTGCATGCCGTCCACGATCGGGGCGCACGGTTTCCGGCGGACTCGGCCGGACGGCCGGTTGTGGTGGCCGGACATCGGCCATTCGGCCGAGTCCGCCGGGAATCGCCGCTTCCGTATGCTGCCGGGCGTGTACTCCGAAACTCCGCTGGCCCGACGAGCGCTGATGGCCGCCGGCTGGATCGTCCTTTCCCTGGTGTGGCTGCTGGACCTGTTCGCCGGTCGGGAGCCCGACTACCGCTGGACCAGCTGGCTGCCGATCGTGTCCGGCCCTCTGGCCTGCGCGGCGCTGCTGTGGCCCGGCCGTCGGCCGAGCATGCAGGTACGGGCCGCGCTCGTCGCCGGCGGCTCGCTGGTCCTCACGGTCGGGATCGGCGCGTTCGCGGGCCCGGACGGTGCCGGTACCTGGGGGCTGCTGGAGAGCGTCGCTCTGCTGGTGCTGTTGTCCCGTGCGGTGTGGGCGGTGCCGGGCCCGAGGACCGCGGCGGCCGTGTCGGCCGCACTGACCGTGGCGGTCATCGTGATCCCGCTGCGCTGGCTGCCGAGGGACATCCAGTACGACAGCCAGACCGCCGTCACCGGGTCCCTGCTGATGTCGCTCGCCGCCGGCACGGCTCTCGCCTGGGGTCTGCGGGCACGGCTGCTGGAGGAGCATCGGGCCCGCGACATCGCCGCCGTGCGCCAGCGCCAGCGCCTGGAACTCGCCCACGACCTGCACGACTTCGTCGCCCACCACGTCACCGGCATCATCGTCCAGGCCAATGCCGCACTGACCCTCCGGCATACCGCACCGGAACAGGTCGGGCCGCTGCTGGAGAACATCACCCGGTCCGGATCGGAGGCACTGGACTCGATGCGCCGTCTGGTGCGGGTCCTGCGCGAGGACGACCACGCGGGCGTCCGGCCCGGCGAGGTGTGGGCAGAACTCGCCCGCCTGGTCTCCGCATTCTCCGGAGAGGAAGCGGACGCCCAGCTGCACGTCGCCGCGGCGGCCCGCGAGGTACGGCTCGCCCCCGAGGTGGAGACGTCCGTGCACCGCGTGGTGCAGGAGGCATTGACCAACGTGCGCCGGCACGCGTCCGGCGCCGCGGTCGCGGTACGGGTCGACGTGGACGGGCACCGGCTGCGGGTCGAGGTGCACAACACGGCACCGGCCGCGCGTCACCCCGTCCCCGTCGGCGGACGCGGCGGCTTCGGGCTGGTCGGCCTGCGTGAACGCGTCGAAGCGGTGGAGGGCACGCTGACCGCCGCCCCCACCGACGACGGCGGCTGGCGGGTGACCGCCGCCTTCCCGGTGCTGGCCGCTGTGGCAGGATCACCGGCGTGAACGATGCGGCGATCCGGGTGCTGATCGCGGACGACCAGGAGCTCGTCCGCATGGGCTTCCGGCTGATCCTCGGCGCCCAGCCCGGCATCGAGGTGGTCGGTGAGGCCGGCGACGGCGCCGCCTGCGTGGAACTCGCCCGCCGGCTGCGGCCGGACGTGTGCCTGGTCGACATCCGGATGCCGAAACTGGACGGCCTGGACGTCACCCGGGCGCTGGCGGGCCCCACAGTCCACACCCCGATGAGGGTCGTCGTGATCACCACGTTCGACCAGGACGACTACGTGCACACCGCGCTGCGCAACGGGGCCTGCGGCTTCCTGCTCAAGGACGCCCCGCCCAGCCTGCTGATCGAGGCGGTGCGGGCCGCCGCCCGCGGCGACGCGCTGGTCTCCCCCGCCGTCACCGTCCGATTGCTGAAGGAACTGTCCTCCACGCGGCCCGAGCCGGATGCCGCCTGCCCGCTCACCGAACGGGAACTGGACGTGGCCCGGCTGGTCGCGGTGGGCCGGACCAACCAGGAGATCTGCGACCAGCTGGTGGTGTCGCTGTCCACCGTCAAGACGCACCTGGCCAACATCCAGCAGAAGATCGACGCCCGCAACCGGGTCGAGATCGCCGCCTGGGCGTGGGAGTGCGGCATGGTCCGGGAGCGATAGGGGCGGCTGCACAGCCGCTGCGCCGGAGCTGTTCACGGTGGCGCCGACCGCCTTGTTGAGCCGGTGGGCGACGAAAACGCCCACCGCGGTGGTGCCACCGGCCAGGACGACAAGGGGCAGGACCGTCTCGCGGACCCGGGCCGCGTGCGGCAACTTCAGCGCCCGGGCACCCGGCGCATCTTGGAGCCGAAGCCACGCACTGTCTCGATGAATCCGCTGCTGATCTTCGCGTGCAGCCGCTGCAGATGTCCTTACATGCCCTTGCGAAGGCAGATTGAGGTCCGTTACCAGCAGTTCCCTGGGCTCGGCGAGGTTGACGGGCACCGAGACCGTCACCCGGCTGGGCGGGCAGGGAGGCGCGTCCGGGCCACCGCGCGCTGGGCCTTCTCCCGCGCCGACAGGGGTGATGGGCGATGGGCGATGCTTCAGTCGGTGGCGGGGAACGGAGGCGACCCCGTGTTCCACGGCACCAGCGATCTGCTTCCACGAAGACGACCGGCCCCGCATGTGCACCCTGCCGGAGCCGGCCCGCAGCCCGGTGTAGAAGGCACCGGCGACGGTGACCGAGGTCTCGTCGCCGATCTCCCAGAGGGTTCCCCGATGACATGGGGGAACCCGGCGATCTGCAGGGGCGGCGGTCAGATGGATCGGCTCGTCGGCCAGAAGTCCGGGCTCCACGACCGCGGTGTGGCAGGCCGAGAGATACGCCAGCTCCGCGCAGTCCAGGTGGACCGCTGCCAGCCTGTCTTCGCAGGAAAGCCGCTCTCCGCCGGGGAAACCGTGTTCGCCAGTGCGTGGGGTCTGCTGTCCATCAGCAAGGCGACCACATGGTCAATGACACCCCTCCAAGACCGTGTTCGGAACTTTTCCCCGTCCGCAACCTGTCGGGCGGCGGAGGCACCTCAGGCGATGTCGTGGACGTTGTGCTCGGTCAGGTCGGAGGCGTGCCGGGCAACAGCTCGGTAGTCGGCGTCGTCGTGGAGGACAGTCAGACCATGGTGGGCCGCTGTAGCGGCGATCATGAGGTCCACCGCCGAGGCACTGCGATGGTTCCCGGCCTGGGCCATACGGTGCTGCACCGCGCCGATCCAGCGCCCTGCGTTCTTCGGCACTGACACATCGGGGTAGAGATCGGTGAACATTTCCGCGATCTCGTCGTACTCGCGGCCGTTTCGGGCGCTGTGGAGGAACTCGGCCCGCTGCACGTAGCAGGATGCGACGGCTCCGGCATCGATCGCGTCGTACCAGGCCGACTGCAGCTTTGGATCGCGGAGCAGCCGGACCAGGCCGGAGGTGTCGAGCAAGTAGATCACCGGCTGCGCTTCTCCGCCCGGTGCAGCCGTTCGGCATCCTCGACGGCACCCCACTCACGCGCACGCTCGAAGTGACGGCTGATGCGCGCCGCACGCTCCTGCTGCTCGGCGTAGAAGTGCAGAGCGAGATTGACCGCCTCCTTCTTGGTCCTGACCTTGGACAGAGCCATGGCGCGTTCCAGGGCGTCGTCGTCGATGTCGATCTGGGTCACAGACATACCGCACCTCCCACACAATGTTGATGATGTACATCGAAGAATACGTCACCAACATACGCAGGTCCACGTCTGAGTGTCGGCTGCCGACAGTGCAGGCGCGACAGACACTCCAGATCAGCGCGAGAGACGATGCGGTCCGGTCGGCGCAAGAGTCGCGTGCACCTACACCGGGCTGCGAGCGGCGCCCGTGCCCACAGCGTGCCCGTAAGAGCGGACAACCACGTCAACAGCGGTGCGATCCGACCCTCGCGACCACCTCAGAGGGAAGGTACCTGCGCAGGTCAAAGCTATTGAGCCCACCCAAGCGCCGTCGCTTCCCAAGCTGAGAGCGCGAGTTCGATTCTCGTCACCCGCTCTTCTTGAAGCCCCAGGTCAGTGGCCTGGGGCTTGCTTATTGATGAGCCGTCGCTGCGTTTCGCGGGCCTCCCGCCGTCGACGATTGGGCACGCGGAGGGCACGAGTTCCTTGAGGCGGCAAGCCGCCCGCATCGCAGCACGGCACTGACCTGCTCTTTGACGTAGCTGAGCGAGAGGTTCGCACGGTCCGAGCCCTCAGCCCGCCGTTCCCGGACAACACCGGACACCCGCCCCACACCGCACCTCGTCGTGGGTGGATGCAAATCTCTTGCGAAGGCGGGCACTTGACCGCGAAGGAGCCTGCATCAGAGCGGAAGGTCGCCAGGGAGTACCCGAGCGGCCTCCTGCCCGCTTCGATTGTCGGCCTCATGGCGACTGCAGCTACGACGCTGACGTCCCCACGCCGTTTTGCGCAGCGTGTCCAAGCTTGCCGACGTTACCGGCGATGCCGTACCTGCAGACGACGACCACCCTGGCCGCGGGCGCCCAAGTCACGGACGGCGGGGCGGAGGACATCCTGGGCAGAGCAGGGCTCATGTGCAGGGGCCTGGCCGCCTCCCCTGAGCCAGGCCCGTCCGTTGAGGCCTCAGCACGATGCGTGGTCAGGTCCGTCCCTGCCGTAGATGGCGGGAAGCGGCGAGGCAGGAGGACAGCCATGTCGCCTCCTCGCGGTTGATGATCAGGTCCGCAACGGTGATCATCCCGTCCATCGGGCCGTCGAGCCGAATCGAGTGGTCACCGACGAGGAACATCTTCCAGTCCGCGTCGCTGTGCCAGAGCCGAGCGGCTTTCTCGCCCCGACGCTGGGCGAACACGAGTTCCTCTCCGTACTCGTTCATGAAGTATCCGACGTAGTCCTTGTCGGTGATCTCACCGCCGCACAAGCGGGCCAGGAGCGGTTCGATCGCGGGTGGTGTGTCGGTCATGCGGCGGACTCCTCGTCCGGGTCGGGGTCTGCGTCCTGCCGTGCCGATGACAGAGCCAGCATGCGGGAGGCTGAATCCAGCAGGGTCTCGTATGTGATCACTTCTATGCGCGCCTGGTGTGTGTTGTAGGTTCGCAGCGTCTCCGCGATCTCCTGGGAGGTGACGTCCCCGGTCACGTACCGCGGGTGTCCGATCACGACCGTCGCCGACGCCCGGCGGGTGTCGACTCCGTGCTCGGCCAGGATGCTCGGGCGGTTCTCGTCCATGGCCCGGAGGTAGTTCTGCGCCTGGGAGACCGCGCGGTGCGCTGGGGCACCCAACATGAGGTGGCCGGAGCGTCGTATGACCAGGTCCTTGATGTTGGCGCGCTTGAGCTCCACCACGTGCAGGGAACCGTCGCCGCGCAGGAGCGGGATGTCGAGGATGGCGTCCGGGGTGTACTGCCGGCGTGCCAGCTCGGCCACGTAGGCCCCGCCGAAGATCCATTCCTGGTTCTTCAGACAGCCATGGAGGGCACTCTCGGAGCTGTCCGGGTCCTCCACCGCGGTACGCAGGGCCGCCAGGCCGACCTGCCTGGCCCGCAGTTCGAGCAACTGGGCCAGCATGCCGGCGTCGACATCGGCCAGGACGTCGCTCATCATCCGGGCGGCCTCGGCGGAGGCGGGCCGGGGCAGGTTGCGGAGGACCATCTCCATGTGTCCGTATTCCTGGAGTCGCCTCGCCTCCTTGGTGGAGAGCCGGATCCCGCCCTCGCCGTCCCCGAGGCCCAGGTAGTCGACGGACTGGGCTATGCCGCGAAAGAGGTCACGGGCGTCGGCGGCGCTTGCGCCGGGCTTGTCGCGGCACAGCACGTCAAGGGCGGCGACCGCCCTGTCCGCACCCAGTGCGGCCATCCTGCGCATGTGTTTCTCGCTGCGCTGTCGGGCTTCGTCGTCGTAGTAGTTCTCAAGGATGTCCAGGAACAGTTCGCCTCCGGCATAGGCGGCGAAGCGCTGAAAGCGCTGGGCGAATGCGAAGTCGCCTTGGAGGATGGCCTCTTGGGCCACGTCCTCCAAGGCGTTCACCAGCGGCCTGCCCTTGCCGTACGTCCCACCGAGGCCGCCCATGATGTGCAGCACCGCGTCGACGCGCTCCCGGACGCGCGCGTCCTCAGTCAGTTCCCGTGCCGTCTGGACCAGTTGCCAGAGCGTAAAGCCGGATCGAAATGTCGTCACGCGGGCACACTAGGGCCGGCCACTGACAACCACGCGGCAGCAGTCTCTGTGCACGCGCGAAGACGTTCCCCGACTGGACGTCCGACCGAGTCCGGCTCGACACCGTGCCCGTCCGAGAACGCACTCTGCCCACCAGTCTTCGCGCCCCGTGCCCATAGCGTGCCCGTAAGAGCGGACAGCCACGGTCAACAGCGGCGCGATCCGACCCGCACGACCGCCCGAGCAAATGCCATCTGCGCAGGTCATAGACATAAGGGCCAGTCGAGCGCCGTCGCTTCCCAAGCTGAGAGCGCGAGTTCGATTCTCGTCACCCGCTCCATGATGAAGGCCCAGGTCAGCGACCTGGGCCCTTTTGCTGTCCGTCGTGATCACTCGCCGCGTGCCAGATTCGCGCCAGAACGCTGATCGTCTGGATCACCGGTGCCTTCATCTGGCACGGCCGCAGCTTCCTGCGCTTGCTTCTGCGCTTCGTGGCGTGCCCTGCGCACGGTCACGTCGAGCCCGGCAGCAACTTCTTGCTGACGCTCGTCGTCGGAGTGTTGATAGATCAGCGCGGCCTTCTCGGAGGACTGCCCGGCGCGGACCATCGTGTCTTTGAGCGTGGCGCCGGAGCGCGTCGACAGCGTGTGCCCCGTGTGCCGGAGGTCGTAGAACCGAAAGCCCTCGGGCATGCCGACGATCTCCCGCGCCTTCCGCCACTTCCGCCCGAACGTGCTGCACCGGAAGAGAGCACCCTTCTCGCCGACGAGGAGCAGCCCATCGGGGCCCGGCTCGGCGTAGCTGTCCAGGTGCCAGCGGAGCTCCCGGCGGAGGAACGCGGGAAGGAGCTTCGGTGAGCAGGATCGTGGCGGTCGGGGCGTCAATGCGGATCACACGCACAGAGATTTCTCCTTCTGAGTCGATCAACCTGCCACCCGACAAGTTGACTTAGCAAGTTCGAAGCTAGGGATGACAGGTTGACTTGTCAAGCGGAGTGAGGGCGAACTTGCCTGGACCAGGCGTCAGTTCAAGCGATAGGTGTCTTCGAGTTCCTGACGATCAGCAGGAAGCAGCACGTCAGAGACTTGCAGCGCCCGCCCGGACGCATCGCACGCGATGACCAGGACACTGAGCACGGGCACGCCATCCGGCAAGCCCAGAAGCTCGGCTTCACCACTGTCAGGCAGTCGAGCCGAGACCCGTTCCGTCACATGGTCGAAGCGGACCTTCTTCCGAGCTTCCACATGCTCGCGCACACTGCCGCTCATGGCTTCGGCGCTCGCCAGCTCGGTGTCCTGGACCAGGCCGGCGGGGAAGTACGACGAGACCAACTCGACCGCTTCGCCGTCACCCTCCACCAGGAAGCGGCGCATGAGGACCTTGGCTCGCTTCGGGAGCCCGAGCGCCGAGGCGACCCGCGCCGGAACAGGGACTTCAGCGACTTCGACCAGGCGTCCCGAGGCCCGCGACTCATCGCGCTCCAGCGCCTCACGACCCCGCCGATCCTTCTGCTCCACAACCTCCGGACGGCCCCGAACGATCGTGCCGTACCCCTGCCGGGACTCCAGCCAGCCGTCGCGCTTCAGCAGCTCCAGCGCCCGCACGACGGTCGGGCGGGACATCCCGAAGGCTTGCACCAGCTGGTTCTCGCTGGGCACCCGAGTACCAGGCGGATAGGTGCCGTCCTCGATGCGGCGCTGGATCGTCTGCGCGAGGCGAACGTATTTCGGTGCCGCCACTTCATACGCCATGAACGCCGCCGCCTGTCGAGATTGGCCAAGTCAACTGGTCAACCAGACTAGCGACAACTGGACCATCACAACAGGATCGGCCCGAAGCCCTCGTTGGACGGCCACGCGTCGGCAACGGTGAAGGAGACAACTGTCCCGCCGAACCGACTTGGACCCGAGTGCCACGACTCGGCGATGGAGTCGACGAGGAGCAGCCCGCGCCCGTGGGCATCGCTGGCATCCGGTTGCCGCATGCGCACGCTCGCCGGGAACCCCGGATTGTGCACTTCGATTCGAAGCGACGTCTCCACGCGATACCACTCAACCCGCACCATCCAGGACTCGTCCGCCCGCCCGTAGAGAATGGCGTTGGTCACCAGCTCCGAGATCATCAACGTGCAGTCGTCGATCGAGCAGGCCGGGTTGTACGGGGCGATGAACTTCCGGAACCAGCGCCGGACCCGAGGTGCAGACTCCGCGACGGGTTGCAAGGTCATGGCACCGAGTCGCGGTGAGTCCGCAGAGGGAAAGCGGTCGATCGTATAGGCCATCCGCACGCACTCCTTGCCGCTGCCGTCACAGTCGAGACAGCGCCGTTTCGATGTGGCACGGAGGCGGTCATCGGCCGTGGAGAGCGCCAGAGCCGTACGGGAGCCGACGCGCTTCCAACCGCGCCCTCGACACCCCCGGCAAGTTGCACGCGCGCCCTGGTCCGGCCGCTGACTCGTCACTCCGTGCCCCCTTCCGTCCAAGTGGCCTTAGCCACTTCGTGGATGGTGGCATTAGCCACTTCGATTGCGCAAGCCATTCGGCGCAACTGCCAGACCATCAGGTGAGCGGGTAGCCCTGTTCGAACGCCCAGCGATGCGGGGGATATGTGGCTTCGGCGAACTCCAACGGCCGGTCCTGGAGGTCGAAGACGACGTGATGAACGATCAGGACCGCAGACCCCGGCTCCAGCTGGAGATCCGCCGCTTCCTCCTCCGTCGCACTGCGAGCGCACATACGATCCTCGGCGTAACTCCCCTGACGGCCCGTCATCTTCTCGACGTACATGAGAGTCCCCTCCTGGATCCGCTCCGGCTCCAGGAGCTTCGGCCCACGCTGGCCGACGTCCGGAGCGAACCACGAGGTGGACAGCGTGATCGGCCCGTCCTGGTTGTTCGTCACCCGCCGCCGATGCACTGCCCGACGGTCCTTGACCAGGCCCAATGCCTCAACGACGTGATCAGGCGCCTCCATCCAACCGGCCGAAGTGATCACCGCATACTCACCAGGCGTGTAGATCTTCCCGGTCTGCCGAGCACGCCCGTACAACTCGCGCGCCCGCCGGTTGACCTCCAGGCTCCGCACGTACGTGCCCGACCCCTGACGCTTCTCGACGAACCCCTGATGACTCAGCGCTTCCAACGACCGCGCGGCAGTGGGCCGGGACACCTTCCAGTCCGCCGCCAACTGCCGCTCCGAGGGAACCTCGTCCCCCGGCCGCAGGTCACCCCGAAGAATCCGATCACGGATGTAGTGCGCGATCTGGAGATACTTCGGCTGAGCCTCTTCGATCTGAGGCATGTCTCCTCCTCACCATCCTGGTCCAAGTGGCTATGGCCTTTAGCCACTATAGGGTGAGTGGTCAACACCCGACCCCGTAGGCTGAACTGCATGAAGCGGTTGATCGTCGCAGCAGGAGGAGGGGGCGACGCAGTCGCCGCCGCAATGCTTCATGCCGCCCTCTACGGCGACGAGGACCAGGCGGTGATCCTCACGTACGCGTGGGACCGCCTGTTGATCGACCCAGTTCCGGGCCCCCGAGGACCGGACAACTTCACCGGCCTCCAACAGCTCACCCCAACGGTCTGGGCAGTGCCGGCCGAGGCCCGCCCGATCGCTCCGGCAGGCTCCACCCTCCCCCGACTCGCAGCAGAGCTCCCGCACACCTTCGCACTGATCGACCCGCACCACGGAGCCGAGGGCATCACCCGCCAACTCGAAGAGCTGGTAAGCCACTTCTCCCCCGAGTCGATCGACCTCCTGGACGTAGGCGGCGACATCCTCGCCCGAGGAGACGAACCGACACTGAAGAGCCCGCTTGCCGACGCCGTCACGCTCGCCGCCTGCTGCCAGGTGAAAGCCCCGATCCGCCTCCTGGTGGCAGGCCCCGGTCTGGACGGCGAACTACCTCACGATCAACTGCGCGGAACGCTCGGCCCACTCGTCCACACCTTCTCAGCGAAAGACGTGGAGCCGATCAGCTCGGTCCTGGAGTGGCACCCCTCCGAAGCAACCGGGATGCTCGCGGCGACAGCCCGAGGAGTACGCGGCACGTGCGAGATGCGGGACGCCGGACTCCCCGTACCCCTCACCGACGAAGGGCCGACCGTCCATGAGGTCGACTTGGACGACGCGTTGAGCCGCAACCAGCTGGCCCGCGCCATCACGGCGACCACCACCCTGGACGAGGTAGAGGCACACAGCCGCGAAATCTGCGGCTACTCGGAGATCGACTACGAGCGCAACAAGGCCGCATGGCTCAAAGACCAGCCACCAGTGCAGCTTGACCCCCAGGCCGTGCTGTCCCAACTCGACCAGTTCGAAGCCGAGGCCAGGAACCGCGGAGTCACCCACACAACGTTCCGCCGCATCACCGAGGCGTTGAACCTCAACGGCTCCCTACGCGAGGATCTGCGCCAACTGCTGATCGGCAGTCATCCGGAGCGGTACGACGCGCCGCTGTGGCGCATCACAGCCACCGGTACCTCCAACCAGGGGGAACTCAGGGCATGAGCGCATTCGGCAGCGACTTCAGTCTGGACACTGTGCGCGACGTGACCGGCAACGGCACTGAAGTCGATGTGGCCACCAACCTGTTGACCGGTGACATCAGACTGTCGATCCTCTGGACGCAAGAAATCGTGCTATCTCCTGATGCCGCCGAAGAGGTAGCCCAAGCACTTATTCGGGCTGCTCAACAGGGACGCAGAATCGCAGCCGACGAAACGCCGGAGATCACTACGAGCGACACCCAAGACTCAGCCGAAGCCTGAGTAACAACCTTCTTCACGGGTTCAAGGCGGCTCCGTAAGTTGTTCGGTGGCCCGGGAGGGCCGGATGTGGCTTCAAAGCAGCTTGCCGACCGTGGCTCGGCTGGAGTGGCCGTCCGGCCCTCCGGGGCGCCCTGGTCGCTGATTGAAATACGCGGAACGCGTCGCTGTTTACGGAGCTGACGACGGGGTGTCCTACGGGCCCGACGGCAGGAACTCGGCTGTGGGAGGGACGCGTGAGCAAACAGCGGGCCCGGATATGGGTCGGTATCGACGCAGGCAAGGGCCATCACTGGGCCGCAGTGGTCGACGAGACCGGCGCGACTCTGTGGTCGAAGAAGATCGAAAATGACGAGTCGGCGATCCTGACCGCGCTCGGCGAGATCCTGGACCTGGCCGACGAGGTTCACTGGGCGGTGGACATCTCCAGCAGGTCCTCCGCCCTCTTGCTGGCGCTGCTGGCAGCCCACGGCCAAAAGGCCGTCTATGTGCCCGGCCGCACCGTCAACCGCATGGCAGGCGCCTACCGGGGCGAGGCCAAGACAGATGCCCGCGACGCCTACGTCATCGCCGAAACCGCCCGCCACCGACGGGACTTCAACACCCTCGACGTGCCCGCGCAGCTGGCCGCCGAACTCGCGCTCCTGACCGCCCACCGCACAGACCTGATCACCGACCGAGTGCGGACGCTCAACCGGCTTCGCGACGTGCTCACCGGCATGTTCCCCGCCCTGGAGCGCGCCTTCGACTACTCGGCCCGCAAGGGCGCGCTGGTACTGCTGACCGGCTACCAGACCCCGGCCGTTCTCCGCCGACGCGGCGTGGCCCGCCTGACGGCCTGGCTGGTCAATCGAGGTGTCCGCGACGCGGAGAGCGTGGCCGCCGCAGCCGTGGAAGCGGCCCAGGCCCAGCACACCGCACTGCCCGGCGAGGACACCGCCGCACAGATCGTCGCCGACCTGGCCACGCAGATTCTGGCCCTGGACGACCGGCTGGGGCGCATCGACCGGCAGATCCGCGACACCTTCCGCACCCACCCGCAGGCCGAGATCATCGAGTCCCTGCCCGGCATCGGCCCCATCCTCGCAGCCGAGTTCGTCGTCGCCGCAGGCGACCTGACCGCCTACGCCGACGCCGGCCACCTGGCCTCAGCCGCCGGACTGGTCCCCGTCCCCCGCGATTCCGGCCGCCGCACCGGCAACCTGCACCGACCCAAGCGCTACAGCCGCCGCCTGCGCAGAGTCTTCTACCTCTCCGCGCAGACCAGCATCATCCGCGACGGCCCCAACCGTGAGTACTACCTCAAGAAACGCGGCGAGGGCTGCAAACACGTCCAGGCCGTCATCGCCCTCGCACGACGCCGCACCAGTGTGCTGTGGGCCCTCCTGCGCGACAACCGACCCTTCACCCCCACCCCACCTACGCAGACGGCCTGACTCAACTCGACGTCACAGAGTCGGCAACGTGGTTGAGGCCGGTGGGAGTGCAGCGAGACACACGCGCGCCTGATCCGTCGGCGTGCCCGCCGTCGTGGCTAACTTTCGTCGGCTGAGGCACAGACGATCTCCTCGACGAGACACCGGCAGCGGAGGACCCCCGCGGCCTTGACTCGGTCATTTAAACTCCAGCCCAAAGCCGCTCCACCGACCTATGATTCTGGCATCCTGCTTGTATGGAGTTCGCTTCGCATAGCGCAGCACCAAGGCGCAAGAGGCTACGGAATACCAGACAGACCGAGCGCGAGGGCGTAAACGCACTCCGCACTTTCCTAGAGAAGCAAGAATGCGTAATACAGGAAGTTGACACCGCTAACGACTTCGGGAAGGACTTGCTGGTTGACCTAACGACAAACCGTGAGATTACCGGTGAGACAATTGCCGTGCAAGTCAAGAGCGGGGGCAGCTTTTCCCGTGGTGCCACTTGGGGCATCCCCGCCTCTTCGGTAGACCTTTACACTTGGTTTGAGTCCTCAATTCCAATCTATGGAGTGGTCTATGACCCGACCGAGCGACGTTTCCACTGGATGAATCTAAGCTCATACGTCCATGAAGAAATGGATGCCCGCTACGATCACAAGAATGTCGGGAAGCCGGTAGCGGAAGACAGGGAGCGCTTCAAAGGGCATTTCGTCCCCTTCCCCGAGGGGCAGACTCTCGACACCGACACCTGGGACCGCTTCACCGAAGAGGTAAGGGACTACCTCCATCGATTCGGCGGGCATGCTCTCCTCGACCTCATGGCGGAAGACACCTCGGCGCAACTAACAGCGGTACATGATTGCTTCGCTCTTGGGCGAGGGGACGCGCGAGCTCTGCTGCTCGTTCGCCACACCATCACTAAACTGTCCGATCGGGCACTGCTGGCAGCAGTCCATGCACTCTCTCACTGCGCTTCCCATCCGGATATCGCTTGGAGTGAGAAAAACTGGATTCCCCAGGATGTCAGAGACCGAGTAAAGGCTTCCTTCAACTGGTCGCCGGACGAGCTCCTGCACATGATTCGTGAAGTGGAACTGGCGGCAAGCGAGGGATTCCCCGCCTGGGAGCGCGGCGGCTACGGGCAGAGCGTCATTGTGCTGCTCTGGGACAGTCCAGACCTCTGCGACAATCTTCATTCCGCGCTTCTGCTGGCGTGTCAGGGACTCGACGCCGACGTAGCATTCCAGACCCTTGTTATCTATCAATACTTCCTCGGCATCAAAAAACCCGAAGCTAACCTAAAGGCCAGAGTGTCACGCCTCACCAAAAGGCATCCGATGCTCTCCCAGCATGACTTCTCGTCCGAGTTCCTGAGTCTGATCGAAGAGTTCGGGTGGGTAGACATGTTTTAGCTACCAGTTACTACTCCGCGCGTTGGGCGTGTCGTCAGCACCTCTACGCACGAGCGCCCTCCCGGGCCGTCCTCGGGCCGTGGAAGGGCGCTCAACGATGACCAACGTCGACAACTGCCGACAGCTCAGCAGCAGGTCAGGACGTTGACCGATGAGGCGGCCGCAGGTCACGGCCGCCGATGATCAGTTGTGGCTGTACAGCAACGAAGTACAGCAACCCCAGCAACCGACAACGTCCGGCAGCGTCCCTCCCGGGCCGTAGCGCGACCGATATGACCGCCACCGACCGATCCACATAGAGCTACGGATCAGAAGGTCGCGCAGTGAGACAGCCCGCGTTGCTGGGCCGTAGACCCCTCAAGCACCCACCGGCTGTCGCCGCTCGTAGTGGTAGTGCACGTCCGAGAACTTCGGCGGCGCGGACGGCTCCGGATAGCCCACCTCTTCGACAACCGGTTGGAGCCGCGAGAAGAACGCATCGAACGCCTCGGTCGATTCCCACAGGTCGATGACGCGTAGTCCCGCGTCCGTAATGATTGCCGTGTGGAACAGCAGCCCTTCAGGGGGCTGGTCCGCTCGCGCGCCCACGCGCCGATCCACGGTGTCGTACTGCTGCGCTGTCACTCCCGGAAACTCGATCTCCATCAGTACAGCCATGAGAACCCTCCGATGATGGCGGCGAACCCCAGCCGCCAAGCGACGGCCCATCTCACTTTCAGGCTCCCCCCAGAGCTCTGGGTGCGCAAAGCGGGCGTTCGGAGCGAGGAAGTACCGGGACCGCTGGCAGCAGTAAGGCGCAGCCGGTACAGCGGAGCCATGATCGAACTTACGAGGCAGTGATCGTCCGGCGCACCACAAGCGCACCAGATCGAGCGGGGAACAGCGGGGAATCACGGTGAAACCAGCCAAGCCCGACGAGGCCACGCCCCGCCCATTCGCCCAGGTCAGCGCCCCAACCAGCCTCAGAAAGCCTCAGCTTCCCAAGCTGAGAGCGCGAGTTCGATTCTCGTCACCCGCTCCAAGTGAAACCCCCAGCTCAGAGACCCGGGGGTTCTTTGTTGTCTTGAACAGTGGACGGCTTCGGCCCCCACTGACGCTCATGGCCTGAGGGCTGCCGTAACCGGTTCCCCGGCCGCCGTCTCGGACTCCGTCCCCGTCTCGGACTCCGTCCCCGTCTCGGACTCCGTCCCCGTCTCGGACTCCGTCCCCGTCTCGACGGGGGCGGCCGCACCGATCGCCGGGATGTGCCGCAGCAGCGTCGCCGCCAGGACTGCCGTCACCAGTGCTAAGGCCGCACTCATGGTGGCCGCCGTCTGAAGCCCGGTGGTGAAGGCGTCCTTCGCGGCGGCCAGCAGCGCGGCACCGTCCGGGAGGCGTTCCGCGGCGGCGATCGCTGCACCCATGGTGTCCTTGGCCGAGGCGGGGGCTTCGTCGGGGATCTCGCCACGGTAGACCGCGACCGCGAGGGTACCCGTGACCGCGATGCCCAGGGCCAGGCCCAGGTCGTAGGCCGTCTGGCCGGTCGCCGCGGCGGCCCCCGCCTTCTCCTCAGGCGCGGCGCCGACCGCCAGTACTGTGCCGAGGACGCTGATCGGGGCGACCCCGAACATGATCACGGTCAGCCCCAGCGAGGCGGTCAGGACGCCCTCGGACAAAGCGATCGCCGCGTAGCCGGTGAGAGAGAGCAGCAGGCCGCCGGCCAGGACGTACGCCGGACGGATCCGGCGTGCGAGGACCGGGGTGAACTGGGAGCCGACGATCAGCCCCGCCGCTCCGGGCAACAGCCACAGTCCGGCCTCCAGCGGCGACTGTCCCGCCACGGCCTGCAGATACTGCGGGACGAGGTACTCGACGCCGTTCAGGGCGGTCATCCCGAGCAGCAGGGTGAGGAGCGCCCCGGTGAAGGCCCGATCATGAAAGAGCCTCAGGTCCAGCAGCGGCCTGGCCAGCCGGTTCTGCCTGCGTACGAACGCGACAGTGCAGACCGCGCCGGCCACGAAGGCGACAGCGGGCTCCCAGGTGGAGGCGCCCGAGGCCAGGCTCTTGATCGCGTATACCACCGGCAGAACGGCCAGCAGGAACAGCGCGACACTCGCCAGGTCCATCCGTCCCGGGGCCGGGTCGCGGTACTCGGGCAGCAGCGCCCGGGCTGTGCCCAGCGCGAGCAGCATGATGGGTACGCCCATGAGGAAAACCGAACCCCACCACCAGCTCGCCAGCATCACACCGCCGACGACCGGTCCGACGGCGAGGCCGACCGAGAGCGCGGTCACCCACATCGCGACGGCCGTCGCGCGCTGGCGCGGGTCGGTGAACATGTGGCTGATCAGGGAGAGCGTGGACGGAAGCACGGCCGCGCCGGCGATACCGAGCAGCGCACGGGCCGCGATCAGCACCTCCGGGCTCGGGGCGTACGCGGCGATCAGCGAAGCCGCGATGAACCCGGTCGAGCCGGCCATCAGCAGCTTGCGGCGGCCCATGCGGTCGCCGAGCGTGCCCATGATCACCAGGGTTCCGGCGGTCAGGAACCCGTAAATGTCGGTGGTCCACAGGAGCTCGGCGCTGCTGGGCCGCAGATCGGCGGCGAGATAGGGCGTAGCCAGCCACAGCACGCCGAGGTCGGCGGTCATCAGGGCCACGGGGAGCAGCAGGGTGGCGAGCCCGAGCCACTGCCGGGCGCCTGCCTTCTCGGGGGCCCGGGAAGCAATGTCTGAGGTCATGGGGCGACTGTGCGGGGCGGTGTTTCGGATCCGGCTCGGACGGTGTTGCGGTGGTGTTCGGGAGGGTGCGGATGCCCTAAGGGGTGCTTGCACTATGAGCGTCCGATGAGGTCGTCGCGTGGTCTGGTGCCGTGCATCGCAAGGCGCCGGGAAGCCCTCGATGGGGGTGCCCCCTGCTCGAACGCAGGCGAGAGCTTGGGGGAGGAGCTACGTGGGCTTTTCGGCAACGCGGCGAGGTGCGGTGCCAGACCACGCGACCCGGGCGCTCATAGTGCAAGCACCCCTAAGCGGTCTCGGGGAAGGTTGGCGGACGGGGCCCTGGAGTGTGCCCGCATTCGCTCGGACGCGCGGGAACGGCGAACGCCGCGGCCATCCGGGCGGGTACCGGGACGACCGCGGCGTTTCGCGGAGTGGCTGAGCTTGCCGGCGTAACCGGCCGGACGTGGGCGTCAGTGCGGCAGGCGTTGGTCCAGTGCCGCGCCGGCCGCGGCGAGCACTTCTCGTACCCGCGCAGGTCTCAGCGCGTGCGGGACGCCGGACAGTTCGGTGCCGTGCAGCAGATGCACCGACGAGTCGGCGATGCCGCAGAATTCGGAGACACCGACCCGCAGTTGGATGTCCATCGCGGCGTCGAGGCCGGCCTTCGCGTAGTCCGAGTCAGGACCGCCCGCGAGGCCCAGCCAGAGCATCCGCTTCCCGGCGAGCCGGGGTTTGCTGCGGCCGTACGCGAAGCCGTAGTTCCACACCCGGTCGATCCAGCCCTTGACGACTGCCGGCGGTGCGAACCACCACACCGGGAAGACGACGAGGATGTCGTCCGCGGCGGCGATCCGGCTCATGTGGGCGTGGACCTCGGGCGAGTACCTTTTCTCCCGGTCCTCCCAGTCCGGTTCGTCGACGGGCGTCAGCCGCGGGTCGAAGTCCTCGGCGTACAGGTCGAGTACGTCGACCGTGCCGCCCGCCTCCTTGATGCGGACCCGCAGGTGGCCGGCGACCTGGGCGGTCAGCGAGTCGGACCGGGGGTGGGCCAGGACCAGCAGGGTGTGGGGCATGGGTGTCTCCGGTTTTCTCCCGTGGGTGATGGGGGGGTGGTCAGATGCCGAGGCCGGAGCCACCGCTCACGTCGATGTTCTGGCCGGTCACCCACCGGGCGTCGTCGGAGGCGAGGAAGGAGACGACGTCGGCGACATCGGCGGGCTGGCCGACCCGGTCGAAGACGGAGAAGCCGGCGGCGTGGGCCTTGGCGGCGGGGTCGGCCATCCAGGGATGGATGTCGGTCTCGATGGTGCCGGGGGAGACAGCGTTGACGGTGATGCCGCGGGAGCCGAGGGTCTGCGCCAGGGTGAGGGTCAGTACCTCGATGGCGCCCTTGGAGGCGGCGTAGGACGTCATGCCGGGGAAGGCGACCTTGGTGACGCCGGACGAGATGTTGATGATCCGGCCGCCGTCGCGCAGGCGTTCCAGGCCCTTCTGGATGATGAAGAAGGGAGCCTTGGCGTTGATCGCGAAGACCTTGTCGTAGTCGGCCTCGGAGACCTCGTGGATCAGTCCGGGACCGGCGATGCCCGCGTTGTTGACCAGGATGTCGAGGCCGCCCGCGTGCTCGTCGAATGTCCGCCACAGGGCCTCCGCGTCGCCGGGGACGCCCAGTTCGGTACGGATCGTGAAGGCGTTGCCGCCCGCCGCCTCGACAGCGGCCACGGTCTCCTTGGCCGCCGCCTCGTTGCTCGCGTAGTGGACGCCGACACGCGCGCCCTCGGAGGCCAGGCGCAGGGCGATGGCACGGCCGATGCCGCGACTGGCGCCGGTGACGAGAGCGGTGCGGCCGGTGAACTTGCTCATGGTGGGTCCCCTTCGACGGGCTCGGTGACTCGCTGTCGGGGAACACCGTCGGACGCGGTGCTTCGGATGAGGCTCGGGCGGTGTTACGGCCCTGTTCGGGGCCGGTCCCGGCTGTAGGGCCGGTGCCGTACGGGTGCCGGAGACTCGGGCGGTGTTACGGCCCTGTTCGGCGCCGGTCCCGGCTGTAGCGCCGGTGCCGTACGGGTGCCGCGGCCGTTCCGGGACCGTGTCCCAACGCTTGTCCGCGGCTCGGGTTACCGTGGCGGCATGCGATTCGGGGTGTTGGGGGAGACGGCCGTCTGGACCGACGCCGGGCAGCCCGTCCGTGTCCCGGAGCTCAAGGTGCGAGCCCTGCTCGCATCCCTGCTCGTCGACCCGGGGCGACCCGTGGCCACCCACCGGCTGATCGACGACCTGTGGGGCGACGAACCGCCCGGCAACCCGGCCAGGGCACTTCAGGCCAAGGTCTCCCAACTGCGCCGCGTCCTGGAGGAGGCCGAGCCGGGCGGACGCGCACTCGTCGTGTCCCGGGCACCCGGCTACCAGTTGGCTGTGGCTGAAGGAACTCTCGACGCGGACCGGTTCGCCGGGCTGGCGGCTCGGGCCAGGACCGAGCAGGACGCGCGCTTACGGGCCGGGCTGCTTGCCGACGCGCTCGCCCTGTGGCGGGGGCCGGCGTTCGCGGACTTCGCTCAGGAGGCGTTCACCCGGGCTGCCGTGAACCGGCTGGAGGAGGACCGGCTCGCCGTCCTCGAGGACCACGCCGAGGCCCGTCTCGACAGTGGTGAACACGCTGAACTGGCCGGCGAGCTGGCGGAGCTGGTCGCGCGGTATCCCCTGCGGGAGCGGCTGCGGTCCGTGCAGCTGCGGGCGCTGTACCGGTCCGGGCGGCAGAGCGAGGCGCTCGCCGGATACGAAGAGTTGCGGACGCGGCTCGCGGAGGAACTCGGTCTCGACCCGAGCCCCGAACTGGCCGCGCTGCAGCGGGCGATGCTCCGGCAGGACCCGAGCCTGGGCGCCGCCCGCCAGGACCCGGCTCCCGTCCGTACCAGGACGAACATCCTCGCCCCGTTCAGCGATCTCATCGGCCGGGAAGGCGAGGTCGCCGACGTACGCGAACTCCTCGGCATACGGCGGCTGGTCACCCTCACCGGACCCGGCGGCGTCGGCAAGACCCGGCTCGCGGTCGCCGTCGCCGAGCAGCTGAAGGGCGGCTTCCCGGACGGGGCATGGCTGGTCGAGCTCGCCGGATCCGGCGGTGACCTGGCCGAGGTCGTCGCGGCCACGATGGAGTTGCGGGACGACGGGATCTGGGGCGTACGGCCCGAAGGGGAGCCGCCTCTCGACGCGGCGAACCGGCTCGCCGAGGTGCTGCGCGACAAGCGGATGCTGCTCGTCCTCGACAACTGTGAGCATGTGATCGACGAGGCCGCGGCACTGGCGGAGCTGCTGCTGCGGTCGGCTCCCGGGCTGGTGCTGCTGACCACCAGTCAGGAACCGTTGGCACTGGCCGGGGAGACCCTGTGGGCCGTGCCGCCGCTCGCTCCGCAGGACGCGGTCGACCTGTTCTCGGCACGGGCCACGGCCGCCGCGCCCGGCTTCGTGGTCGATGCGCGTAACGCGGACGCGGTCGGCGCCGTCTGCCGTCGGCTGGACGGTATTCCGCTGGCCCTGGAGCTGGCCGCGACCCGGGTGCGGGCGCTCGGTGTGCACCGGCTGCTCGAGGGGCTGGACGACCGGTTCCGGCTGCTCAGCGCCGGGCAGCGGGGTGCGCCCGCCCGCCAGCGGACGCTGCGCGCGGTGATCGACTGGAGCTGGGAGCTGCTGGAGGAGCCCGAACAGGCCGTACTGCGACGGCTCGCCGTGCACGCCGAAGGGTGCACGCTGGAGGCCGCCGAGGAGGTGTGCGCGGGCGACGGGGTCGACGCCGGGAACGTACTGAACCTGCTGGTGCGGCTGGTGGACCGGTCGCTCGTGGTCACCGTCGACGGGGCCGAGGGGCCCCGGTACCGGCTGCTGGAGTCCGTCTCCGCGTACTGCGCCGAGCGGATGCGGGAAGCGGACGAGACGGAGCCGGTACGACAGCGGCACCTCGCGTACTACACGGGGCTCGCCGAGACCGTGGAGCCCGAACTGCGGGGACACGAGCAGGGCGCGTGGCTGTCACGGCTGGACACGGAGAGCGCGAATCTGCGCTCGGCCCTGGACGGTGCGGTCGAGCGGCGTGAGACGGACCACGCGCTCCGGCTCGTCGACGCGCTCTCCTGGTACTGGATCCTGCGCGGCCGGCTCGGCGAGGCGCGGCGCTCGGTCACCGCGGCGCTCGCGCTGCCCGGCGGGGACGCGGCACTGCGGGCGAAGGCCGGCGTGTGGCGGACCGGCATCGCCATCCTGACCGGGGACGGCACCGAACGGGCGGCCCGGATCGAGACGGCGCTCAAGGCGTGCGACCAGCTCGGTGCCCCGCTGGGGACGGCGTGGGCGCGGTGGTTCCTGGCGCACGCCCTGTGCGGGACGGGGGATCTCCTGGAGGGCGAGGCGCTCACCGAAGCATCGCTGGACGGCTTCCGGGCGCTCGGTGAGCGCTGGGGAGAGGCGGCCGCGCTGGCGGACCGGTCCGTACAGCGGCTGCTGCGGGGCGATCTGGCCGGTACGGAGGCGGACGCGGGGCGCAGCGCGGAGCTCTTCGGCGAAGTCGGGGACGCCTGCGGGAAGTTGTGGTCGGTGTACCCGCTGGCGTCGGTCGCCGAGATCCACGGCGACTACCAGCGGGCGGCCCGGCTGCGGCAGGGCGGGCTGGACACCGCCGAGGAGTTCGGCCTCTCCACCCAGGCCGCGGACCTGCTGTCCGGGCTCGGGCGGACGGCGCTGCTCACCGGCGACCTCGGCAGAGCGCGCGAGTACCACGAGCGGTCACGGCGCCTCGCCGCCGAACTCGGCTTCCGCGCGGGCGAGATCAACGCGGAGCTGGGGCTCGGCCTTGGCGCGCGCCGCGAGGGGCTCCTCGACGAGGCCGGGGCCCGGATGCGTACGGTCCTGGAATGGCACCGCCAGGTCGGTCTCGACGGGGCGAACGCGCTGATCCTGGCCGAGCTGGGCTTCATCGCGGAGCTGCGCGGCGACGCGCGGGGTGCGCTGGCCCACCACGAGGAGGGCTACGAAACGGCCCTCAGCACCGGCGACCCCCGGGCAGTCGCCCTCGCCCTGGAGGGCCTCGCCGCCGCCCACTCCATCGCGGACCGTCCCGGGTCCGCGGCGCTCCTCCTCGGCGCCGCCTCCGCCGCCCGCGCCGCCACGGGCGCGCCGCTCCCGGCCGCGGAACGCCCGGACGTCGACCGCACCACCGCCACGGCGACGGCCGCGCTGGGAGCGGTGGCGTTCGGGGACACCTTCGCGAAGGGGGAGTCGCTGTCGCCGGAGGCAGCGTATGCGCAGGCGCGGGCGTGGGCGCCGGCTGCTGCCAGAGACGGACATAACGCCCTCTGAATGGTCAGTACCCGTGCACGAGCCGAATCACCAGTCGCGGCCAGCTGACTCCGTGCAGGCCGACTCGGCGACCACCACCCTCGCGGGCGGCGGTTCCATGGCGGGAGTCCGACGTCCCCCGCCCGCCGCCGCTCAGTCGCCCTGCGAAGTCCCGGATCCAGAGGACCGGGAGGACTTCGCGGGCAGTTCCTAGATCCGGATGTCGCGGAAGGACACCTCGTCGTCGGCTCCGCGGTTCTGGATGCCGATGTGCCCGTCCTTGAGGCTCCGAGCCGGAGCGGTGTTGGTGAAATCGTTGATCTTCACGCCGTTGAGCCAGACGCGCAGGCGCTCGCCCTGCACGCGGATCTCGTACGTGTTCCACTCCCCCGGCGGGTTCAGCGCGGTCGCGCTTCTTGATGTCGGCGGACTGGAAGCCGTAGACGGCCCCGGTGGTGCGGTCCGGGGTGTCGGTCGCGTCGATCTGGATCTCGTAGCCGTTGTCCACGGCCGACCACGGGTCGTCCGAGGGCGGGAAGCCCACGAACACCGGAGTTGTCATCGCCGGAGGCACTGGCCGTCTTCCAGTCGAGCTGGAGCGAGTACGACGTGAACTCCGACCCGGCGTGCCAGAGCATCCCGAGGACGCCGGCCAACGTCGGTGTTCCGTCGTCGCTCAGTTCGAAGGCGCCCGGTCCCGCTTGCCGCCATGCCGACGGCGACGCGGCCGTGCCGTCGAAGAGCGGCCGCTAGCCGTTCTCCGGCCGGCAGTCCGCCTCGACGGCGCCGGTGGCCCACTGGATTCCGCCCAACAGGTGCTGACGGACGGCGGGTTCGGCGAAGGACTCCTTGCTGTGGCCGATGCCGGTGTAGAAGGAGCGGCCGCCCTGGTAGTTCTGGCACCAGGCGATCGGATGGTCGCCGTTCATGGTGCCGCCCCAGTACGAGGACTCGTCGACGGAGGCCAGGACGCGGACCCGTTCCCGGGGATTCGAGCGGAAGTTGTACCACTCGTCGGTGCGGTTCCAGGTGGTGGGCAGGTTAGCGGTCGCCGGGTGGGCGCGGTCCTCGACGTGCACCGTGGCACGCATCGGCCACCACGGATGCGACTCGAAGTAGGCACCGACGAGCCCGCCGTAGAACGCCCAGTCGTACTCGGTGTCGGCGGCCGCGTGGATGCCGACGTAGCCCCCGCCACTGCGGATGTAGCCCTCGAAGGCCGTCTCCTGGGCGGCGTTCAGGACGTCACCGGTCGTCGACAGGAACACGACCGCGTCGTAGCGCCCGAGGTTGTCGGCCGTGAAGGCTCCGGCGTCCTCCGTCGCATCGACCGTGAAGCCGTCCGTCTCGCCGAGCTGTTTCACCGCCGCGATGCCGGCGGAGACCGAGCCGTGGCGGAAGCCGGCCGTCTTGGAGAACACCAGCACCCGTGTGCCGTCCTGCTTCACCTGTGACACGGCCGGTCCCGAGACGCAGCCCAGGAGCACGGCCGCTCCGACGACTGATGTTGTCAGTCGGTTGATCGATCGCATGCTGTGTATGTCCCTCTCATCCGGTGGTGAATGTGAAGTCGAGTGGCGACCTCTGCGTACTCGCTCCGACGCGAACGGCGATCACGCCCATACGGGCCAGACGGTGAGGTTCTCCAGCTGCGCGGGATCCCCGGCGGGGAAACCTGGCCGGTGTCCGATGCCCGGGAACGCCACGCCCTCGCCCCAGCCCGGATCCGCCGCTTCCGGCCGGGGCGGTGGCAGCGGCGGGCAGCCTGGCATGGTTACCGTCGTCACGCATCCGGCAGCCAGGGTGCGAGTGCGGTGTCGACCGCGCGGACGGCCGTTTCGTTGTCGAGTCGCGCGCCGAGACGACCGGTTGCTGAACGACCGGCCGAGCTGCATCGGGCGTCCGGCGAACCGGACCCGGATGCGTTCGTCACAGCGGACATGGGGTGTGGTCTCCGTCGACATGGGGGGGTGGGGAGGCCGTTGGAGCGGAGTGTCCGGAGACGTTACTTGAGGGTTCGCGCTCACAGGTCGACTGCCGTGAACTGTGGGGATTTCCCTACGGCTTGATAGGAACTTGCGGCCGGAGGTTTCGCGACGTCGAGGGGGATGAGCGTCAAACGTGCGACGGGGTGCCGTGTGCGGCAGGCGATTCACATCGGCCTTGCTCGCGTCGCCTTGGCACTGCCGGTAAGCCCGGCGTCGAGATCCTCTCCGGCATGGGTCGGGAAGGCGCTGTTGTGTCCGATCGGCGATTCCGGCACCGGCAGGGCTGTGCCCTCACAAGCACGCCCGACTTGGACATCCGAACCAGCCGGCCAAGCGCGGAGCCCGCTCACACTCGCTTCCGCCCACCGCGCTTCGAAGCCGTGCCCACAGCGTGCCCGTGAGAGCGGACAACCACGATCAACAGCGGTGCGAACAGGCCCTCCCGCCGACACCGACGCCGGGAATCCATACAGGTCAGCAATCGAGTGACCCCGCAAGCGCCGTCAAAGACGGCCGAGTCGTGCGGCATCGGCATCACGTCACGATCACGTAGATCTTGCGCACGGTTTCGATGGTCTTCCAGACACCGACGAAGCCCGGCTTCATGACGAAGCTGTCGCCGGCCTTGTACGCCACCGGCTCGCCACCTTCAGGCGTGAGTTCGACGATGCCGGAGAGGATATGGCAGAACTCGAAGGTCTCGCCCTTGATCGAACGCGTCTCGCCGGGCGTCGCTTCCCAGACGCCCGTACGGATCATCTCCCCGCGAGCGGCGTCCTGGGCCCAGGTCTTGAAGGCGGGGTTGCCGGAAATCAGGCGTTCCGGGAGCGAGCCGGACTCGCGCGGAGCGAAAGAGGGATTGGTGTCGATGGTCTTCAGGAGCGACATGTTTTTCCTTTCCTGGGCTTGAGAAGTCACTAGCCGCGGCACCGGTCGATGAGCCCGATCAGATCGAGCCCGGCCCAGTGATGCTGCGATCGATCAGCGGTCGGTGACGCAAGTGCGCCGGGCGTGTCAGGCCAGGACCTGGCCCCTGCCGGCCACGACCTCGGGGTGCAGCAGGTCGGCGAGTCGCTCGGCGGGCAGCAGATCCTTCTCGAGGACGAGTTCGGCGACGCCGCGGCCGGTGGCGAGGGCCTCCTTGGCGATGTCGGTGGCGGCCGTGTAGCCGATGTGCGGGTTGAGGGCGGTGACCAGGCCGATGGAGTTCTCGACGCTCGCCCGCAGTGCCTCGGTGTTGGCGGTGATGCCGTCGACGCACCGCGCGGCCAGCGTCAGGCAGGCGGCCTGCAGGTGCGTGATGCTCTCCGACAGGGAGTGCAGGATGATCGGCTCGAAGGCGTTGAGCTGGAGCTGTCCGGCCTCGGCGGCCATGGTGATGGTGACGTCGTTGCCGATCACCTCGAAGGCGACCTGGTTGACGACCTCGGGGATCACAGGGTTGACCTTGCCGGGCATGATGCTCGACCCGGCCTGCACCGGCGGCAGGTTGATCTCGCCGAGGCCCGCGCGCGGCCCGGAGGACAGCAGCCGCAGATCGTTGCAACTCTTGGAGAGTTTGACGGCGACGCGCTTGAGTACGCCGGACATCTGGACGAACGCGCCGCAGTCCTGGGTGGCCTCGACCAGGTTGGCGGCGGTCACCAGTGGCAGCCCGGTGATGGCCGCGAGGTGGCGGCGGGCCGACTCGGCGTATCCAGCGGGGGCGTTGAGGCCGGTGCCGATCGCCGTGGCGCCCAGGTTGATCTCATGGATCAACTCGACGGCCTCGGCAAGACGGCTGCGGTCCTCGTCAATCATGACGGCATACGCCGAGAATTCCTGACCGAGCGTCATCGGCACCGCGTCCTGGAGCTGGGTGCGCCCCATCTTGAGAACGTCACGGAACTCGACCGCCTTCCGGCCGAACGCGTCCTGGAGGATGGCCATGGCCTTGAGCAGGCCGCGCGCGGCGAAGACGGTCGCGACTTTGACAGCAGTGGGGTAGACGTCGTTCGTCGACTGGCCGAGGTTGACGTCCTCGTTGGGGTGCAGGTACTGATGCTGCCCCTTCTCGTGCCCCAGCAGTTCCAGCGCCCGGTTGGCGACCACCTCGTTGGCGTTCATGTTGGTCGACGTGCCTGCCCCGCCCTGAATGACGTCGACGACGAACTGCTCGTGCAGCTTGCCGGCGCGGATCTCGCGGCAGGCGGCGGCGATCGCGGCGGCCTTCTCCGGCTCCAGCAGCCCGAGTTCCTCGTTGGCGAGGGCGGCGGCCTCCTTGACGGCGGCGAGGGCGTCGATGAGATGCGGGTAGGCGGAGATCGGCGTCCCGGTGATGGGGAAGTTCTCCGTGGCCCGCAGGGTGTGGACGCCCCAGTACGCCTCGGCGGGGACGTCCCGGTCTCCGAGCAAGTCGTGTTCGCTGCGGGTGGCGGCGGCGGTCATGAGGGTGCGGACTTTCTCTTGTGTGAAGAAGAACGGAGACGGAGAACGCGCGGTACGCGCTGCCCCGTGATAACCGGCGGGAGCTTCCCACGACCACTCGCGGAAAGCCCCCGCAGTACTACCGCACCGTCGCCTCAGCGCAGCTTGTCCTTGGCCTTGTAGTAGGCGCCGCCGAACGGCAGGAACCAGGGGGTGCCGTTGTAGAAGGGGACGGGGACCTTGGGGAAGCCGAGGCCGCGCAGGGGGTTGGCCTCCGGCTTGCCGTCCATCATCTCGGCGACCGCGC
>NZ_JBEOVF010000048.1:0-72678 GCF_040295365.1 Streptomyces sp. NPDC002838
GAGTTGCCTACGCGTCACGACCGACTTCCTACCGGATCCGCCTTCCATGCGGATCCGGGTCAGCAAGATTGATCACGACGTCACACAGGCCCTAGTACGGCGTCGACACCGGCATGTGCAACGTGTGGGCCGCCCGCTACATCACGCCCAACGGCCGCCGCCGCGTGATCGGTTCGTTCCTGCACGGCACCATGGCCAACGCCCTTCCGTCGACGGCCTGCCCGATTACCAGACCGACCATGAGCCGGTGGACTACGCCGCCATCGCTGCGGGGGTCGGAATCCACTCGATCCGCATCGAGAAGCCCGGGCAGATCCGCGAAGGCCTGCGGGAGGCGCTGTCGTACGACGGGCCGTGCTTGGTGGACCTGGTCACCGACCCCAACGCACTGTCGATTCCGCCGCACATCTCCGGCGAACAGGTGAAGGGATTCGCCTTCTCGGCCCGGAGGACGGTGCTCAACGGGGGCGTGGGGAAGATGCTCGATCTGGCCAGGGCCAACCTGCGCAACGTTCCGCGGCCGTAGGTCACCGCTCGGCGCGGACGGCGAGACGTCGACAGCAGGCCGTCCCGTCTCCGCGACGAGTCCGATGAGCCCGGCAGCAGACCCGGCAGGGCCGGGGTCGAGGGCACTGCCCAGGGCCTGTCCGGCGGATCAGGTCGCAGGAAAACGGCGGCGACCCATGAGCGAGGGTGAGCGGGGTCTGGTGCGTCCGTCCAGCTGCAAGGCGGAGGAGGGCGTCGACAACCGACGACAACGCGGCAGATGGGCGTGCCAGACTTGAATTCAGCTCATGTAGAGGCTTGCTTGGCTCCGCGTCATTCGGGTACCAGCACGGCGCGCCCCCGTACCCCACCGGAGCGCAGCGTTTCGATCGCCTCCGGCGCGCGGGACAGCGGGAACCGCTCGGTCTCCACCCTGACGGTTCCTGAGCGCGCGAGCGCGACGACCTGTTCCAGATCCGGACGCGTGCCCCAGAACGGCAGTGAGATCCGCAGTCCCGGAGGGAGTGCCCCCGGCTTGCGGACCGTCAGTTCCCCGCCGCCGCTGCCGACGAGGGCGAGTTCTCCATCCGCCCGCAGGGTGTCCACCGCCAACCGGAGTGTGGCGGAGGTGCCGACGAAGTCGAGCACGGCGTCCACACCCGCGCCGCCGGCCCGTTTCCGCAGGACGTCGGCGGTGTCCGTGCGTGCCACCGTGCCGAAGTGCGCGCCGCGGTCGGTGGCCAGGGCGATCGCCTCCTCCCGTACGTCCACCGCGAGCACCTGCGCGGAGGTGGTGGCGCGGAGGATCTGGACCGCCAGATGACCCAGGCCGCCGATGCCGACGACGACCACACTCGCGCCGACGCCGCCGCCCTCGGTTTCGCCGAGAGCATGCCGGATTCCGGCGATGGCGTGGTAGGAGGTGAGTCCGGCGTCGGACAGCGGGGCCGCCTGGGTGGGATCGAGGTCGCCCACCGGCAGGAGCAGACGTCCGGACGGTACGAGCAGGAAGTCGGCCAGGCCGCCGTCGCGCCCGAGTCCGGCCCCGGTCCCGGTGTGGGCCGCGTCCAGCGCGGAGCGGCGGTCGCAGTAGTTCTCCGCCCCGGCCGAGCAGTGGCCGCACCACCCGCAGCCCCAGGGGCCGTAGACCACCACGCGCTCTCCGGTCCGTGGCCCGGTGGCGTCCGGGCCCAGCTCCGCCACCCGGCCGGCGACCTCGTGCCCGAGGGTGAAGGGCGTCAGGTAGGGCAGCGCGCCGGGCCCCGCGGAGATGACATGCAGGTCGGAGCCGCACAGCCCCGCAGCCTCGACCCGCACCAGGACCTCTTCGCCCCTGGGTGTGGGTCGTTCCACTTCGGCGACCACCGGTGGGCCGCCCCAGTGCGTCAGCCGGACCGCTCGCATCCCGCCCTCCCGGTACTGTCTGTTGACATGCGGGCCACGATAGCAAAAATGAAGTCAGTTCAATACCGGGGTGAGGCGGTGGCTCGGATGGGCGACGAAGTCGCGGAGTACGGCCGTTTCGCGGGGCGGGTCGCGCTGGTCACCGGCGCGGGCTCCGGCATCGGTGCGGCGGTCGCCCGCGGACTGGCCACTCAGGGCGCAGGCGCCGTCGTCGCGGCTGACATCGACGGTCCGGCGGCCGAGTCGGTGGCGAAAGGGATGGCCGGAGGCCATGCGGTGCCTCTCGACGTGGCGGACGCCGGACAAGTCGATCGGGCGGTCGAGGAAGTCGTACGGGCTCACGGTCGGCTGGACGTGGTGGTGCACGCGGCGGGCGTCGACGACCCCACCGTGAAGCAGTGGCTGGCCGACGCGGTCGTTGCCGGGCGACCGCCCGAAGTCACCACCCGCCTGGGTGTCGAGGCGTGGCGACGCGTCTTGCGGATCAATCTGGACGGAACCTTCCACGTCCTGCGCGCCGCCCTGCGCGCGATGCGGCCCAACCGGTCGGGAGCCGTCGTCACTTTCGGCTCCTCCGCGGCCTTCGACGCGCTCACCGGCTATCCGCACTACGCGGCTTCGAAGGCCGGCGTGCAGGCGCTCAGCCAGTCCGTCGCGAAGGAGGCCATCGCGTTCGGCGTGCGTGTCAACACGGTGGCCCCCGGCCCTACCGAGACCGCCATGGCCGCCAACACCCCCGAGGTGCTGCGGAAGGGCTTCGCCGACCCCCGTGTGCGGCCGTATGCCACGCCGGAGGAGATCGCCGACATCGCACTGTTCCTGGCGAGCGACGAGGCGGCGAACCTCGTAGGCGCGGTGCTGCTCGCCAACGGCGGCCGTTTTACGGCATAGCGAGCGGCTCCAGTGCGGCGACCGGGTCCGCACCGCGGACCGGGGGACAACACATGACTGCCCTGCGGGAGGCCCTGATGTTCCGGCTCGATGTCGATCCGGCGTTGCTGCGAGAGACGGACGAACGACGGCAACTGCGTGACGTACTGCGGGAGTTCCTGGCAGAGACCTGCGGGCCCGAGGAGGTCCGCAAGCAGACGGACGGCCCGCGCGGCTACGACCAGGTGCTCTGGGAGCGGCTCGCCGGCGAGATCGGCGTGCACGGTCTCGCACTGCCCGAGGAGTACGGGGGAGCCGGCTACTCCTTCGCCGAACTCGCCGTGGCTTTGGAGGAAACCGGCCGCGTCCTGTGTCCCGCGCCGCTGCTCCCGACCGTCGTACTCGCCGGGCACGCCTTGCTGGCCAGCGGCGACCGGCGGGCGTGCGAACGCTGGCTGCCGGGCATCGCCACGGGCGCCCTCACCGCGACCGTCGCCGGGTTCCTGCACAGCGCGCAGGTCACCGCCGAACGCGGGCCGGACGGCTGGCTGCTGCGCGGTGAGGCGGACTTCGTGCCCGACGGCGAGGGGGCCGGTTTGGTCCTGGTGGTGGCCCGGGCTCCGGACGGTCCGCGGCTGTTCGCCTGTGAGCCGGATGCCGACGGCTGCGACCGCACTGCGCGGCGGGTGCTGGACCTCACGCGTCGTCAGGCGCTGGTCCGTTTCCGGGGGACACCCGCCGAACCGGTCGGGGATGCGGGAGGGGTTCCCGGGATCGTCGACGCCGTGCTGGATGCCGGGCGGACGGCACTGGCCGCCGAGCAGCTCGGTGGCTGCGCCCACGCACTGGACGCCGTAGTGGAGTACGTGTCACACCGAACTCAGTTCGGGCGACCGATCGGGTCGTTCCAGGCGGTCAAGCACCGTCTGGCCGATCTGCTGGTCGAGGTCGAGGCGGCCAGGTCGGCGTCCGGGTACGCGACCGCCTGCCTCGCGGACCGGGCCGCGGGGGAACTGCGGGTGGCGGCGAGCGCTGCCGCGGTGGCGTGCTCCACCGCCTACCGGCGGGCAGCGGCGGAATATGTGCAGCTCCATGGGGGGATCGGCTTCACCTGGGAGCACCCGGCTCATCTCTGCGTGCGCAGGGCGCGGGCCGACGAGACGCTGTTCGGTACGGCGGACGACCACCGTGTCCGGCTGGCCGGGATCCTCGGCCTCACCGGGCGTCCGGACTGAGTCCCCGGCCAGCAGCTCCTGGCGGCCGTGTGGTGCGAGTGGTTGACAGCACATCGGTCCGGCCCGAGAATCTAAATGAATTCAGTTCAGTTAGAGTCGGTTCAATCAAAGGAGAGGTCGGATGGCTGTCGAAGACGAGATCCAGTTCGAGCGAGACGGTCATGTGGCTCGCGTCTGGCTCAACCGACCGCACAAGAAGAACTGCGTGACCGTGCCGATCCTGAATCGGCTGGACGAGATCATCACCGAGGTCGACGCCGATCCCGACCTGCGTGTGCTGATCCTGCGCGGCCGCGGCAACACCTTCTGTTCCGGGTTCGACCTGGACAGCCTCAAGGCCGACTTCATCGGCAGCTCCACCGCCATCGATGTCGCCGTGCTGTCCGCGAAGGTGTGCGACCGGCTGTACTCGATGAAGACGCCGTCCATCGCGGTGCTCGAAGGGCACGTGACGGCGGGCGGGTTCGAGCTGATGATCTCCTGCGACTTCGCGATCGCCGCGGACGACGCCCTGATCGGCGACTTCCACATCCGCCGCGCGCTGTTCGGCGGCGCCGGCCCGATCTACCGGGTGCCCCGGATGATCGGTGTCCGCAAGACCAAGGAGCTCATGCTCACGGGCAAGCTCCTGACGGGCGTGGAGGCCGCGGAGTTCGACCTCATCAACGCCTCCGCGCCGGCGGACAAGCTGGACGCGACGGTGGAGGAGTTCGCCGGCCAGCTCATCGACAAGAGCCCGTTCACGATGTGGATCACCAAGATGACCATCGACCGGAGCCTCGACGCGGACATCCAGTCGCTGATGGTCATGGAGCACCTGGCCGTCGGCGTCATGCTCAACTCCGAGGACGCGGCCGAGGGCGTCTCCGCGTTCCTGGAGAAGCGCGAGCCGAAGTGGAAGGGGCGCTGACGGCGATGCCCGGAGCCAACCCGTCCCCGGGCGTCACGTTCCAGGCCGGGGCCCTGTCCGGTCGCCCGCTGCACGGGTCCCGCTGCCCGAGCTGTGAGGTCGCCGTTTACCCGGCGGACCCCGCATGCCCGAGCTGCGGAGGGCGGGCCGTACCGGTGGTCCTGTCCGGTACGGGCACCGTGTGGACGTGGACCGTGCAGCGATATGCGCCCAAGTCGCCGCCGTATGCGATGCCTGAGGGCGGATTCCGGCCGTTCGCCGTCGGTTACGTCGAACTGACCGAAGGCGTACGGGTCTTGGCAGCGCTGGACGGCGTGCGGCCCGAGGAGCTGAGGATCGGCATGCCGGTCACCATCACGGCGGGCGACGGCGTGCCGCGCGCGCTGCCGGACCCGGCAGGGGAGGCGACGTGAGCGGAACGGACGCCGGAAGCGGAAGTGCCGCCCGGAGCACGGTCAGCTCCACCGACGTCCTCGTCTGCGGCGTCGGCATCACCCCGTTCGGCCGGTCGGAGGCCACGGGGAGGCAGCTCGCGGTGGAGGCCGTGACCGCCGCACTGGCCGACGCCGGGCTGCCGTGGTCCCGGGTGCGGGCGGCGTTCGGCGGCAGCGACGCGGCCGGGAACGCCGACACCCTGGTCACCCGGCTCGGCCTGACCGGACTGCCGTTCGTCAATGTCCGCAACGGCTGCGCCACCGGCGGCAGCGTCCTGGTGTCCGCCGTCAACGCGATCCGATCCGGCGCGGCGGACGTGGCCCTCGCCGTCGGCTTCGACAAGCACCCGCGCGGAGC
The DNA here is from genome assembly GCF_040295365.1 of Streptomyces sp. NPDC002838. Lineage (NCBI taxonomy): Bacteria > Bacillati > Actinomycetota > Actinomycetes > Kitasatosporales > Streptomycetaceae > Streptomyces > Streptomyces sp. NPDC002838. The sequence goes on from NZ_JBEOVF010000048.1 coordinate 5,698, forward strand.
GTTCGACCCGCGGCCCGCCGACTGGGGACTGGACGAGGCGTACGGCAGCGAGGGCCTCATGGTGACCACCCAGTTCTTCGCCATGAAGATCCAGCGGTACATGTACGACCACGGCATCACCCCGCGCACCCTCGCCCTGGTCGCCGAGAAGGCGTACGCCAACGGGGTCCGCAACCCGTACGCCTGGCGCCGCAAGCCGCTGGACGCGGACGAGATCCTGGCCTCGGGCATGGTCAACGACCCCTTGACCCGCTACATGTTCTGCTCGCCGGGGCAGGGCGCGGTCGCCCTGGTGCTGTGCGACCGCGCGGTCGCGCGGGAGCTGGGCGGTGGCGCCACCCCGGTCGCCCTGCGCGCGGCGGTCGTGCGCACCCGGCGGTTCGGCTCCTTCGAGGTGTTCAGCCCCTCGGCGCCCGGCGGCACGCCGAGCAGTGTCAGTACGGATGCCGCGAGGGCCGCCTTCGAGGAGGCCGGGGCCGGCCCTGGCGACATCGACGTGTGCCAGCTCCAGGACACCGAGAGCGGCGCCGAGGTGATGCACATGGCCGAGTGCGGATTCTGCGAACACGGCGAGCAGGAACGGCTGATCGCGTCGGGCGCGACCGCGGTCGGCGGTGCGCTACCGGTCAACACGGACGGCGGCTGCATCGCCAACGGCGAGCCCATCGGAGCCTCCGGGCTGCGCCAGGTGCACGAGATCGTCCAGCAGTTGCGCGGCCGCGCGGGCGAACGCCAGGTACCGGGCGGCCCGCGCACCGGCTTCACCCATGTCTACGGCGCACCGGGCGTCAGCGCGTGCACCGTGCTGACTCGCTGAACGGAAGGGAGAGGAGGGAGATGACACATACGAACCCGGTACCTCAACCGGTGCTGACACCCGAGGAGTTCCGGACCGAGGCCCGCCGTTGGCTGTCGGGCGTGGCGGACCACCGAGGCCCCCGGGGACAGGAGTGGGCCAGCGGTGACGACTCCGTGGCCGTGTTCGAGAACTGGTCCGAGGACGAGGAACGGGCACACACCGAGCGCATCCGCGTATGGGAGCGCACCCGCCACGACCAGGGCTGGGGCGCCCTCGGCTGGCCAGGGGAGTACGGCGGCCGCGACCTGCCCGCGTACTACGAGCAGCTGTACCGCGCCGAGGAGGCCTCCTTCGACGTGCCCCGGCGCACCGAGATCTTCCCCGTGACGCAGCAGCTCGTGGCACCGGCGATCCGTATCTGGGGCACCGAGGAGCAGAAGCGGCGCTGGCTGCGGCCCATGCTCCGTACCGACGAACTCGCCTGCCAGCTCTTCTCCGAGACCGAGGCGGGCTCCGACCTCGCCGCCGTCCGCACCAAGGCGGTCCGTGACGCCGACGGTGACGGCTGGGTGCTGCGCGGCCACAAGGTCTGGACGTCCGGCGCCCGGGTCGCCACCTGGGGAGTGGCCGTCTGCCGCACCGACCCGGAGGCGCCCAAACACGCCGGGATCACGGTCTTCCTGGTCCGGATGGACGCCCCCGGCGTCACGGTACGACCCATCCGGCAGATGACCGGGGGGAGCAGCTTCAACGAGGTCTATCTGGACGATGTCCGGGTCCCCGACGCCGACCGGCTCGGTCCGGTCGGCGAGGGCTGGCGGGTGACGCTCACCGTCCTCGCCGCCGAGCGGCTGGACTCCGGCACGCTCGGCCTGGACAACGCGGACCGCGCCCTCGACCTCGCACGGAACCTGCCCCGGCCGCTCACCGGCGGGGAACAGCAGCAGGCGGGTGACCTGTTCGTCCGTACCCTCGTCCAGCGGCTCATCGGCCTGCGGGTCACGGCCGCACTGGTCGCCGGCCGTGAGCCGGGCGCCGAGGCGTCCGTCGGCAAGCTCTATGCCACCGCGACCATGCGTGCCACCACCGACCTCGTACAGCAACTGCTCGGGCCGCGCCTCGCCGCCGACACGGGGGAGTGGGGCACCTTCGCCTGGACCGAGCACCTGCTCGGCGCTCCCGGCTACAGCATCGCGGGCGGCAGCGACGAGATCCAGCGCAACATCCTCGCCGAACGGGTGCTGGGACTGCCCAGGGAGCCCAGGAACGTCGAGGACGCCAAGAAGCCCAAGGAGGCCGCGCGTTGAGCACGCTCACCGAGGTGACCGAACTGACCGGTCGGGTGCGCGAACGGCTTGCCGAACTCCACCCCGGCGAGCCGCTCGGCGACCTGGAGACGCTGCCCGGCGGTCACTCGGGCCTCACATACTCCATCACCGCGGGCCCCGCATCGTACGTCGTCAAGGCCGTTCCTGCCGGGCAGCGGCCGGTCGGCCGGAACGACGTGCTGCGCCAGGCCCGGGTCCTGCGCGCGCTCGTCGGCTCGGTGCCCGTGCCGGGTGTCGTCGCCGTGGACGAGCACCAACCCGCCTGGTTCGCCATGGAGTTCGTGACCGGCGAGGCGGTCGAGCCCGTCCTCGACGACCACCGACTCGAGCCGCGCCTGTGCCGTACGAGGATGCTGGCGCTGGCGCGCGTGCTGCGTGGGCTGCACCGGACCGAGGCGGCCGGGCTGGGGGCGCCCGAGCCCCTCGACCCGGCCGCCGAACTCGACCGGTGGAGTCGCACCATGCGCGCCGTACCGGCCGAACTGAGGTCTGGGGCCGATGAGTTGCTGGCCCGACTCGCCGCCACCGCACCCACGGGCCTGCCGCCGGCCCTGATCCACGGCGACTTCCGGCTGGGCAATGTGCTCTGCGTGGGTGAGCGCCCCGCCGCCGTCATCGACTGGGAGATCTGGGGCCTCGGCGATCCGCGTACCGACCTCGGCTGGTTCCTGCTCTTCACCGACCACCGCAACTTCCCTCAACTGGGCCGCGAGGTCCCGGATCTGCCCACCGAGGACGAGCTGCTGGCGGCCTACCTCGACGGCCGCCCGGACCCGCCCGACTTCGACTGGTTCCGCGCTCTGGCCCGCACCAAGATGGCCGCGATCATGGGTCACAATCTGCGCCGCCACCGCGAGGGCAAACACCACGACCCTGACCAGGAACGGCTGCCACCGACCATCGCGGCGATGATGCGCGCGGCACGGGACATCCTCGGCTGAAGGAGCGACACGCATGGACTTCGAGCTCTCCCCGAGGACACGGGAACTGCACTCGCGCATGGGCGCGTTCATGGAGGAGTACGTCCTCCCGGCCGAGGCCGTCTACGACCGGCAGCTCGCCGAGACCGACAACCCACACCAACAACCCGCCGTCATGCGCGAGTTGCAGGAAAAGGCTCGCGCCGAAGGCCTGTGGAACCTCTTCCTCGCACACGGCGACTGGGGCGCCGGCCTCACCAACCTCGAATACGCCCCGCTCGCCGAGCTCGCCGGACGGTCCGTCATCGGCCCCGAGGTGTTCAACTGCTCCGCCCCCGACACCGGCAACATGGAGCTGCTCGCCCTCTACGGCACACCCGAGCAGCAGGACCGCTGGCTGCGTCCCCTGCTGGCGGCCGACATCCGGTCCTGCTTCGCCATGACCGAGCCCGAGGTCGCCAGTTCCGACGCGCGCAACATCCGCACCCGGATCACCCGCGACGGCGACTCCTACGTCGTCAACGGCCACAAGTGGTACACCTCCGGGATCCTCGACCCCGACTGCGCTCTGATCATCCTCATGGGCGTGGCCGACCCGGACGCGGAGACGTACCGGCAGCAGAGCATGCTGCTGATCCCGCGCGACACCCCAGGCATCACCGTCCTGCGCGACCTGCCGATGTTCGGCTACACCGACCGCTGCGGCCACGGCGACGTGCTCTTCGAGGACGTACGCGTACCGGTCGGTAACCTCCTCGGCGGCGAGGGGGAGGGTTTCGCCCTCGCCCAGGGACGGCTCGGCCCCGGCAGGATGCACTACGCCATGCGCGCCGTCGGCTTCGCCGAGCGAGCCCTCGACCTGATGTGCCGCCGGACGCTGAGCCGGGTCGCTTTCGGCGGACCACTGGCCGAACAGGGCGTCGTACGCGAATGGATCGCCCGCAGCCGCATCGAGATCGAGCAGCTACGGCTGCTGGTCCTGAAGTCGGCCTGGCTCATGGACACCCAGGGCAACGCCGCCGCCCGTACCGAGGTCGCCGCGATCAAAGTGGCCGCGCTGGAGGTCGCGCACCGGGTGGTGGACCGGGCGGTGCAGGCCCATGGCGCGGCGGGCGTCAGTGACGACACCGTGCTGGCCCGGCTGTACGCGATCACCCGGGCGCTGCGCATCGCGGACGGGCCGGACGAGGTCCATCTGCGCACGGTGGCCCGGCGGGAGCTGGCCAAGTACCCGAAGGAGCAGGTGTGAACGGACAGGTACCGCAGGTCCTGCACGGCCGGGTCGCCGTGATCACCGGTGGCTCGCGCGGGATCGGCCTCGGCATCGCCGCGGCCTACCGGCAGGCGGGCGCCCATGTGGTCATCGCCGCCCGCAAACCGGACGGGCTCGTCGAGGCCCGGGCGGAACTGCTGCGGCTCAAGGGCGACGGCGACGTCCACGAGGTGGTCGCCAACGCAGGCGAGCCCGAGGACGCCGAGCACTGCGTCGCCGAGACCATGGCCCGGTTCGGCAGGGTCGACATCCTGGTCAACAACGCGGCCACCAACCCGTACATGGGCGACCTGCTCGATCTGGATCTGCCTCGCGCGGAGAAGACCGTACGCGTCAACCAGTACGGCATGATCGCCTGGACCCGTTGCGCCTGGCGTGCCTGGATGTCCGAACACGGCGGCGCGGTCGTCAACATCGCCTCCGTCGGCGGGCTGATCGTCGACCCGCACATCGGCTGGTACAACGCCACCAAAGCGGCGATGCTCCACATGACCCGGCAACTCGCCTACGAACTCGGCCCAAGGGTGCGGGTGAACGCGATCGCTCCCGGCCTGATCAAGACCGAGCTCGCCAGGGCCGTATGGGAGCCGAGGGAGCCGATCCTCACCGCGAAGCTTCCGCTGCGCAGGCTGGGCACGGTCGAGGACGTGGCGAACACGGCGCTGTTCCTGGCGTCCGACGCGTCGTCCTGGATGACCGGCCAGACGCTGGTGCTGGACGGCGGCGCCACAGTGCTGCCGATCGGGGTGGACGAGTGACCGCGGCGGCTGATCGCTTCTCCCTGCACGGCCGTACGGCGGTGGTCACGGGCGCGTCCTCGGGCCTCGGCGCCCGGTTCGCCGCGGTACTCGCCGGAGCGGGTGCCACCGTCTTCGCCGCGGCCCGGCGGCTGGACCGCCTGAAGGAACTGGCCGACGCCGACCCGCGCATCCATCCGATTGCCTGCGACGTCTCGCGCGACGCGGACCGCGTACGGCTGGCCGAGAGCGCGCTCGCGGCCACCGGACGCTTCGACGTCCTGGTCAACAACGCGGGCGGTGCGGGATCCGTACGCGCCGAGGACGAGAGCGCGGAGGACTTCGCAGCCGTGCTCGCGGTGAACCTGGTGGCGCCCTTCCACCTCGCCCGGCTGATGGCCGAGTCCACCGACACTCCGGGCCGGTCCGTCGTGAACGTCTCCTCCGTCCTGGGCCTGGTCGCCGGGGCCCCGCTGGGAGGCGCGTCCTACGCCGCGTCCAAGGCGGGCCTGATCGGGCTCACCCGCGAACTCGCCGGTCAGTGGGGGCCGGCAGGGATACGGGTCAACGCCCTCGCCCCCGGCTGGTTCCGCTCGGAGATGACCGAGGATCTGTTCGCGGACGACCGATCCCGCCGGTGGGTCGAACGGGGAACCATGCTGGGCCGGGGCGGTGCACCGGGTGAGCTGGACGGGGCTCTGCTCTTCCTCGCGTCGGACGCCTCCTCGTACTGCACCGGTCATGTGCTCACCGTCGACGGCGGATGGACGGCGCGGTGAGCGTCACCCTCGGCATCGACGAGGCGGGGGTGGCCCATGTCGAGATGTGCCGCGAGAAGGCGGGCAACGCCATCGACCTGGCCATGGCCAGGGGACTGCTGGAGGCCGCCAGGTCGTGCGAGAGGACCGACGGCGTACGGGCGGTGCTGCTCACGGGACGGGGGCGGTCCTTCTGTGTCGGGGGCGACCTGCGGGAGTTCGCCGCGCTGCCCGGGGGCCGGCTCGCCGCGCACCTCACCGAGGTCACCGACGCGCTGCACGGCGCGCTGCGGGTGTTCGCCGGGCTGGACGCGCCGCTGGTGGCGGCCGTGCAGGGCGCCGTCGCGGGGGCCGGTCTCGGGCTGGCGGCGGCGGCCGACCTGACCCTCGCGGCATCCGACGCCACCTTCGTCGCCGCCTACACCGGCATCGGGTACTCCCCGGACGCCGGGGTCAGTTGGTCGCTGCCACGGCTCGTCGGCCCCAAGCGGGCACTGGACCTGCTGCTGACCAACCGGCGGATCACGGCGCCCGAGGCGGCGGAGATGGGGCTGGTCAGCAGGGTCGTCGCCGCCGACCGGCTGGCCGAGGCTGCCGAGGAGACGGCGGCGGCGCTCGCCCGGGGAGCCACCAGTGCGCTCGGGGTCACTCGGCGACTCGTCGCGGCGGGACTCTCCGCGAGCCTCGACGCACACCTCGACGCGGAGGCCCGCCACTTGGCCGACGCGGCGGTCTCGGCCGAGGGCCGTGAGGGCGTGCTCGCCTTTCTCACCAAGCGCAGCCCGGACTACGCCGTTGCCCGCGCCCCCGCGACCGTCGGGGAGGCGGACGTCGTGCAGCTCCGTGGCGATACGTGGCGCCTTCCTGATTCGTAACCGAGTTCAAGTAGGTCTACCCTCAGACATCCGATCGGTGGCGGGCACCGGTCGCGGAGTGCAGGGGAGAGGCAATGGCGAGGGCGCGGATCGTGGATCCGGACCAGGGGCCCAGGTCCAAGCGGGCGGCCATTCTGGAGGCCGCGGTCGAGTACTTCGGCGAGACCGGCTACGAGACCACCAAGTGGTCCGACGTCGCCGATCGGGTCGGTATCGGGCAGACGGCGCTCTACCACTACTTCGAGTCCAAGGCGCACTGCCTGCTCACCATCATGCGTCTGGAGCTGCAGCGTTCCCACGACATGTTCACCGAGGCGACGGCCAATGAACCGGACCCCGTCGAAGCCTTGCGGGCCGGGGTCCGCTCGGCGTTCGCCGTGTCGGAGCAGGAGATCCGGCAGATGCGCGTACTTCAGGCCAACATGTCGCTGCTCGCCACGCCACGGAAGTCCAAGCGCGAGGAGGCCGAGCGCATCGCGGCGCGGCAGCTGGTGCAGATGGTGGAGCGGGACTGGACGAACCTGCTGGTGCGCGGCATGGCGAAGGGCGCGTTCCCGGTGCGCGACGCCCACATGCTCGGGCTGGCCGTGCTCGGCATGATCGTGAGCGTATGGCGGTGGTACCGCCCGAGCGGGGCCATCCCGCTTCAGGAGATCAGCGACCTGATCGAGGGGTGCGTGGTGCGGATGGTCGGGGAGTAGCCCGTAGTGCTCCGCCTCTTGTTCGGGCGGAGCACCCGCATTATATTCAAACTGAACTGAACTCAGGTTGAAGTCCGGGTGAGGGAGAGCGAGACCATGGTGCTTCGCGAGTACATGGCCAGGATGGACGGTCAGGATCCGGAGAAGGCCCTGGAGCTCCTGGAGCCCGGGTTCCGGTTCCTCATCGCTCTCCCCAACGGCGAGAAAACCGGGGAGTCGAGGGCCGACTTCGCCGCGTACATCGCCGGCCGGGGCGCCGTGGACCGTGTGCACGAGATCGTGCGGTACTCGGTGGACCAGGACCTCGAGACGGCCTACGGCTTCGTGGTGGACGCGGGCACACCGACCGGCGCGTTCCTGTCGGCCGCCGTCGTCTCGCCCTCCGGTCTGATGGCGCGCTACCAGTCCTTCTTCACCCCTGCCTTCAACCTGGTCGACCGGCCTTGACGGGACAGGAGGCCCACAGCAGATGCCCGGCACAGCGACACAAGAACCGGCACCGGAGCCCGACTCGGAATCGGCATCGCGCCCTTCGGCACCCTTCCTGCGCGCGTGGTTCGCGCTGCTGGACAGTGACGACGCGTCCCGGATCCTCGACCTGATCAGCGACGACTTCTCGTTCTCCATCCTCTTCTCCACCGGCGGCGACGACGCCACGGACTTCCATGGCGGTCGTGCCGAGATGGAGGGCTACCTCGCGCAGCGCGAGCAGGGTGTTCGCACCCATCACCTGCTGGCCGCCGGCGTCGACGGTCTCGACGAACTGTTCCTCGGCGAGGTCCGCCGGGCCGGAGTGCCGGAGGCGAGCTTCATGGCCTCGGCGCGGCTCGACGAGTCGGGCAAGGTCCGCCGGCTGCTCATCGGCCGTTCGCCCGCCGTCCGGTTCTCCTGAACGACGTCTTCTCTCCGCCCATCCCGCACCGGGAGGTGCCATGTACAACCTCATCCTGCTGGCCTCGCGGCCGCCGGACTGGACCCATGAGCGGTTCATCGAGTGGTGGCGGGGCGAACACGCCGAACTGACCTGTCGGCTGCCGGGGCTGCGGTCCTGGCGGCACACCGACGTCGACGCGGCCCTGGAGCCGCGCTCCGAGGGATGGGACGGGGTCTCGGTCCTCGGTTTCGACACCGCCGAGGACCTGCGCAAGGCCCTGGACAGCCCCGAGTGGGCGGCGGCCGTCGCCCAGGTCGGCGACATGCGGGGCCGCCGGATCGCCGTCATGGGCGATGAGCGGGAGATGTACGCGGGCTGACGCGAGCGGGCTGAGGCACGCGGGCCGACCCATCCCGCCGCGCCACCGGACGGACCGAACCGTTCCACAACGTTCCACCATCTTTCGCGCGACGAGGCGAGAAAGCGGGAAGCGGGAAGCGGGATGCGACAGACAGTGCGGGAGTTCCAACAGCGTGCGGACGAAGGCGACTTCACAGCCGTCATCGACGACTACGGCCGCCACACCGCGCGGGAGCTCCTCGACCGCGCCCTCGCCCTGGCGGAGGCGATGACCCCGGACGGGACGCCGGGCGGCACGGTCATGGTGCAGGCCGACAACTCCTGGCGTACGGTCGCGGCCACCCTGGCGGCCGGAATGACCGGTGGCGTACTCGCCGTGGTGAACCGGCACACCACGGGTGCCGAGTTCCGGGCCGCCCTGGACGACATCCGGCCCGACGTCGTCATCGCCGAGCCGTCCGCGCTACGGGATTGGCACGGGCCGGGCCTGCCGACGGGCCGCACGGCCGAGGCCCTCGACGGCTGGACCGTGCTGTCCGCCCGCGGCCCGAGGGACGTCACCCGCTGGAACGGCGGCGCCGTCATCGGCTTCACCTCCGGCTCCACCGGTCGCCCCAAGGGTGTCGTCCAGTCGGAGACGGCCCTGCGCTACGCCTGCTCCCACACCCGCGACATCAACGGGCTGCGCCCCGGCGACGCGGTGGCGGCCCTCGTCCCGCTGTCCTCCACCGCCGCGTACTGCTTCGGAGTCTGCATGTCCCTCATGCTCGCCGGGCCGCTGGTGCTGACGGGCCGGTGGGACCCCGGCGCCGCCCTCGCACGGATGGCCGAGCACGAAGCCCGGTGGACCATGTGCGTACCGACGATGGCCCTGCAGATGGGTTCGGCGGCCGGGGGAGCGCGGGCGCTCGAAGGCGTCCACTCGATCACGGTGGGCGGGGGCCCCATGGACCGGGGCGCACTCGGTCGCGCCGAGCGGTCGCTCGGGACGAGGATCCTGCGGGTGTTCGGCATGTCCGAATGTCTCGGGCACACCTCACCGCGCCCAGACGACCCCGAGGAGATCAGACTCGGCCGGGACGGCCGTCCCTTTCCCGGCACCGAACTGAGGGCCGTCGCTGCCGACGGGTCCGTCCTCGGGCCCGGGGAGACGGGACGCGCGCAGGTCCGCGGCCCCTCCCTCTTCCTCGGCTACGCTCGCGACGGCGAGGTGGAGCCGCCGGCCCTCACCCCGGACGGTTTCCTTGCCACCGGTGACCTGCTGATGACCGACCACGACGGCACCGTCACCGTCATGGGCCGGGAGAAGGACGTCATCATCCGCGGCGGCCGCAACCTCGACATCACCGAGATCGAACGTGCCGTCGCCAGCCACCCGAAGGTGGCCCGCGTGTGCGTCGCACCGGTGCCCGACCCCCTGCTCGGCGAACGCCCGGCCGTGCTCGTCGTCCCCGAGGACGACAGCGGTGCCCTCATCCTCGACGAGATCACCGAACACCTGGAACGTACCGGCCTGTCCAAGGCCAAGTGGCCCGAATTCGCCTTCACTGTGAGCGAGTTGCCGCAGACTCGGGTCGGCAAGCTCGACCGCGGGGGCGCCCGGGAACTCGTCCGCGAACTGTACGCGCGGCTTTCCGCCGAACCTAGCGCTCAGGGAGGCGCCGCGGCAGCTGCCGGCGCGCCGGGACCGTCCGGCGAGTGACCCGAACCACCTCAGCTGGGAGATGTATGACGACCCGTTTCGACCGTGGACAGTGGGCGCAGGGCGGAGCCCAGACCGTGCGGCCCGGAGTGCACCGCGTACCGCTCCCGCTGCCGGAGGACGGGCTGCGGGCCGTCAACGTCTACGTGCTGGAAGAGGACGACGGCCTGGTGCTGATCGACGGCGGGTGGTCGATCCCCGAGTCCCGCAAGGCGCTGGAGGATGCCCTGGCCGGTCTCGGCCACGACCTGGCCGAGATCACCCACATCCTGGTCACCCACATCCACCGCGACCACTACACCCAGGCAGTCGAGCTGCGCCGCCTGCTCGGCTCCAAGGTCTACCTCGGCTCCGGCGAGCGGCGCGGCCTGGAGCTGCTCGGCGAGCTGCGCACCGACCGGCCCCTCGGATCGCTGGAGACGCTGCGCCTGGCCGGGGCCGGGGAACTGGCCGACCGTGTCGAAGCGATGGACCACGGCGGCTTCGACCCCGCCGTGTGGGAGGCGCCAGACCGCTGGCTGGACGCCGAGGAACTGCGCTTCGGGGACCGCACCCTGCGCGTGGTGCCCACACCCGGCCACACCAGGGGCCATGTCGTCTATCTCGACGAGGCCCGGGGGCTGCTGTTCTCCGGGGACCATGTGCTGCCGCACATCACCCCGTCCATCGGCTTCGAACTGGGAGACGGCCCCGGACTGCCGCTGGGCGACTACCTCGCCTCACTGCACCTCATGACCACGCTCGCCGACGCACAACTGCTGCCCGCGCACGGACCCGTCGGCGACAGCGTCCACCGCAGGGCCGTGGAGTTGCTGGTCCACCACGACGACCGGCTCGGCGAGACCCTCGCGGTCCTCGGCGAACGCACCCTCGACGCCCACGCGGTGGCCCGGGAGCTCGGATGGACCCGGCGGAAGGTGGCCTTCGAGGACCTGAACCCCTTCAACCAGATGCTGGCCGTCAACGAGACGGCGGCGCACCTGGACGTCCTCGTGGCCCGCGGCCGGGTCAGCCGGGCCTCGGCGGACGGCGTCAACCGGTACGCGCGGTGTGCCCCCGGCGCCGGCGACGGCGACCACGCATCGGTCCCGGCGCCCGCGTCGGCGTAGCCTCGGCGGGCACCTCAGCGCGCGGTCCAGCCTCCGTCGACGTAGAGCTCCGAGCCCGTCATGAAGGCCGCGTCGTCCGAGGCGAGGAACGCCACGGCGGCCGCCACCTCCTCGGTCGTGCCCAGCCGGCCGAGCGGGGTGCCCTCGACCATCGCGGTCAGCCGCGGCGTGCCCCGCCACAACTCCCGGGACAGGGGCGTCTCGATGAATCCGGGATGCAGCGAATTGACCCGCACACCGCGCTTGCCCCAGTGCAGCGCGGCGTTCTTGGTCATCAGCCGTACGGCGCCCTTGGCCGCGTGATACGAGAACTGGGCGCCGAAGCCGCCGACCGTGCCGAAGATCGAGGCGATGTTGACGACGGAGCCGCCGCCGGAGCGCTCGATCGCCGGGCCGCCGTGCTTCATGCCGAGCCACACGCCGGTCTGCGTCACCCCGATCACCCGGTCCCAGGTCTCCTGGGTCTCGGTCTCCACCGTGCCCATCGCGGCGATCCCCGCGTTGTTGACCAGCACCGACAGGCTTCCCAGCCGGTCGGTCACCTGGGCGACGACCGTCTCCCAGGCCGTCTCGTCGGTGACGTCCAGGCGCAGCCCCAGGGCACCGCCCGGCAGCTCTCCGGCGAGCTTCTCGCACCGGTCCGCGTCGAGATCGGTGACCACGACGGTCGCGTCCTCCGCGGCCAGCCGTCGCACGATCGCCTCGCCGATGCCTCCGGTGGCACCGGTCACCAGCGCCACCCTTCCCGAGAGCCGGGCTTGTGTCACCGCTCCTCACTTCCCTTCTCAGATACGCGGAACATCGACGGACAGCCCGGAGTGCAGCAGCGCTGGCACGGCCGAGCCGACCCGGTCGAAGCCAGGGCCGACGGTCCGCCCGGCGAGATGGCGGGCGTGGATGCCCTCCGCGATGACGGCCAGCTTGAAGTACCCGAGGGCCCGGTGGAAGGGCAGCGCGGAGACATCGCGGCCGGATCGTGCCGCGTACCGTTCCGCCAGCTCGGGTGCGGACAGGAAGCCCGGGTTGGCCGCCGGGACATGCCCTCCGCCGAGGACCGGCTCGCACGCGGGGTCCCAGTAGACGAGGAGCAGGCCGAGGTCGGCGAGCGGATCGCCCAGGGCCGCCATCTCCCAGTCGACGATCGCGGCGATCCGCCCCGGGCCGTCGGCGCTCAGGATGACGTTGTCCAGCCGGTAGTCCCCGTGCAGGACCGCCGGTGCGGCACCGTCGTCCCGCACCACGTGCAGTCCGCGTTCCAACCTCCTGTGCAGCGCGTCCAGTTCGGGCAGTTCACGGGTGGCGACCCGGCCCCACTGGCCGCGCCAGCGCCGCACCTGCCGCTCCACATACCCGGCCGGGCGCCCGAATCCGCCCAGCCCGACCTCGTACGGATCGACGGCGTGCAGCGCGGCCAGTTGGTCGACCAGCGCCTCGGAGCACCGCCGCGCGTCTTCTACGGACAGCCCGGCCGCACGTTCTACGTCCCGCAGCACTTCGCCGTCGACGAAGGAGACGACGGTGAACGGCGCGCCGATCACCGACTCGTCCTTGCAGGAGAGCACGGTCCGCGGCACGGGAACATCGGCGGCGGCGAGCGCGGCCATGACGCGATACTCGCGGTCCATGTCGTGCGCGGTCGGGGTGAGCGCGCCCAGAGGCGGCCTGCGCAGCACCCAGCGGTGCGTGCCGTCGGTCACGAGGTACGTGAGATTGGAACGCCCGCCGAGCAGCAGGCGGACGTCCAGGGGGCCGGCGCACTGCGGGACCTCGCGCTCGAAGAAGCGCCGCAGTGCGGGCAGGTCCACTCCGGCCACGGTGGCGTCGCCGGTCGCCGTCACCGCACACCTCCTCGCTCCCGTGCGGCCCGGACCGCGCGCTTGGCGATGGCCCACCGGTGGGTCTCCGACGGCCCGTCATAGACGCGGAACGCCCGGACCTCGCGGTAGAGCGCGGCCAACGGTGTGTCCTCCGAGATGCCGAGCGCCCCGCAGATCTGCACCGAGCGGTCCACGACCCGGCCCACGGCCTCGGACACGAAGGTCTTCGCGACGGAGGTGTACTGGGCGCCGGCTCTGCCCTGGTCGAGTTCCCAGCAGGCACGCCAGAGCACCGCCCGGCTCGTCTCGATGTCGATCTCCGAATCGGCCAACTGCTGCTGCACCATTCCGAGTTCGGCCAACGGCCCGCCGAAGGCCGTGCGCCGGGCGGCCCGGTCCAGGGCGAGGTCCTGCGCCCGGCGGGCCACGCCGAGCCACCGCATGCAGTGGGTCAGCCGGGCGGGCCCGAGACGCACCTGCGCGTACTCGAAGCCCTTGTCGGCCTCGCCGAGCACCGCGTCGTCGGTCACCTCGCAGTCGTCGAAGGCGAGTTCGCTGTGACCGGCGAACAGGCCCCGGTCGAGGGTGCCGATGTTCCTGACCACCTTCATGCCCGGGTTGTCGGCGCCAATCAGGAACATGGTCGCCCCGCCCGGGTCGCCGGGTGCGCCGCTGGTGCGCGCCACGCAGATCGTGAACGCGGCCCCGTCCGCGCCGCTGATGAACCACTTGCGGCCGTTGATCCGCCATCCGCCCGGGACGCGGACCGCCGTCGCGGCCAGCGCCCGCGGGTCGGAGCCGGCACCGGGGGAGGGTTCGGTCATCGCGAAGCACGACCGCGTCTCACCGGCCGCCAGGGGAGCGAGAAAGCGAGCCTTCTGTTCCTCGGTGGCGACCGCTTCGAGCAGATGCGTGTTGCCCTCGTCGGGCGCGGCGCAGTTCAGGGCCAGAGGGCCCAACAGCGAGTATCCGGCGGCCTCGAAGACGACCGCCTGACCACGCAGATCCAGACCGAGACCTCCCCAGCGGCGCGGTACATGGGGGGCGAACACGCCCGCCGCGCGGGCCGCCTTCTGCAGGTCCCGCCGCAGCGGCTCGGGACCCGTGTGCACGTCCCCGTGGCAGTTCTCCTCCGCCGGCAGAACGGTGTCGCGGACGAAGTCGGCGGTCCGCCGCGCGATGTCGGCGACATCCCGGTCGATGTCGAACTCGATGGCCATACGGCCCCTCTCGATCCTGTACGTGGTGCGGTACGAGGTCACTCCCTGATCCCACGCCACGCCAGCGCCCCGCCGTCGATGACGTACGAGGCGCCGGTGATGAACGCGGCGTCGTCGGAGGCCAGGAAGCAGGCGAGCTTCGCCACCTCCTCCGGCCGTCCGAGCCGCCGTACGAGCTGCGGCGCGGTCAGCTCCCGTTCCATGGCGTCGCGGTCGTCGGCCGCCTCGAAGAAGTCCCGCGCCAGGGGCGTCTCGATGACGCCGGGGCAGAAGCAGTTGCAGCGCACCGGCGCCAGGTCGACTGCGGTGACCTTGGTGAGGTGGACGACGCCCGCCTTGGTGGTGCCGTAGACCGGGGCCAGGGGGAAACCGGTGAGCCCGGACACCGACGCCGTGTTGACGATCGAGGGTCCGCGGGTGGAGCGCCGCAGGTGGGGCGCGGCGAACTTCGTCGTGAGCCAGACGGCCTTGAGGTTGACCTCGTAGACCGCGTCCCAGACCTGTTCGGGCAGCGTGTCGACCGCGCGGTCACCAGGCCGGTCCACCAACGAGGATTCGACCACCCCGGCGTTGTTGACGAGGACGTCGAGTCCGCCGAACCGTTCCGCCGTCCGGACCACCATCGCCTCGATGTGGTCGCGGTCGCGCAGGTCGCACACGATCGCTTCCGCCTCGGTCCCGGCGGCGCGTACGAGGTCGGCCGTCCCGCTCGCGGTCGCCTCGTTCCGGTCGGCGACCGCGACCGCCGCCGCGCCCTGCCGCGCCATCTCCACGGCGATCGCCCGACCGATGCCCTGACCCGCGCCCGTCACGAGGACCCTCCTGCTGTCGAGTGAGCCCATGCCCTTACCCCTGTCCCCGCTCCTGCTCACAGCTTCTCGAAGATGTCGGAGCCCGCGACCGACATGGCCACGAAGACGCCCGCCGACGTCACCAGCGTCATGACGAGCGCGATGGCCGCGACCAGCGGATAGGAGCCGTTGGACCAGTAGTCGAAGAGGATGGTGCCCATGACCTGCGTCGTGGGCGCTCGTACCAGCAGTGACGCGGTGAACTCGTGGGTGAGCAGCACGAACATCAGCGCTCCGGCTCCCGCGAGCGTGGGGCGCAGCAGCGGCAGCACGATCTCCGTGTTGGTCCGCAGCGCGCCCGCCCCGCTGGTCCGCGACGCCTCCACGTACGTGTCGCCGAGCGCCACCATCCCGGACAGCTGCATCCGGGTGGCGAAGGGCAGCATCAGCGTCACGTAGACGAGGACGATCACCGTTCGGGTGCCGTACAGGATGAACGGCTCACGGCTGTACGTCAGCAGGAAGCCGGCGCCGAAGACCACCGCGGGGATCCCGAGGGGCATCGCCACGATGAAGTCGACCGCGGCCCGGATGATCCGGAACCGGCGCCCCTTGAGCAGCAGCGAGGCGGCGACGAAGCCGAGCGGCAGCGCGATGGCGACGGAGATGACCGAGGTGATGAGGCTGTTGACGATGGCGTCGGTGATCCCCGACTCCTGGAACACGCGCCGGAAGTTGTCGAGCGTGAACCCGCTCGGTTCGATCTTCCCGCTCCAGAAGGCGGAGAGCGACACCACCAGGAGCGCGCCCAGCGGCAGCGCCAGCGCCACCAGGCCGTACAGGACGATGCCGGTGACCGCCACCCACGACGGCCGTCCGCCGGACCGGAACGCCTTGCCGCCGTGCGTGACGAAGCGGCTGTGGTCGCCGAGGATCACCTTCTGGAAGAGAACGACGGCGATACCGAAGAGCAGCAGCGGCGAGCCGATCGCGGCGGCCCTGCCGTAGTCGACCGGACTCTGTGACACGGCGACGTACATGTCGGTGGTGAGTACGTCGATGCCGTTGTTCCTGCCGAGCAGCAACGGTCCCGTGAACTGGCCGAGTCCCAGCAGCAGCGCGACGAAACCGCCGTACACCAGGGTCGGGCGAAGCAGCGGCAGCGTCACCCGGAAGAACACCCCGGCGGCCGACGATCCGCTGACCTGTGCCGCCTCGATCAGCTCCGCGTTGATGTTGCCGAAGCCGGCGCTGACGAACAGGTAGACGAAGGCGGTCAGTCCGAAGCCGGTGATGAGTACGATCCACGGCAGCGTGTAGATGTCGACGGGACCCTCGCTGAGATGATCCCACCAGGGCAGGTTGCGCAGCGCCGCGTTGAGGTAGCCGGGGCGGGGCGAGAACAGGAACGCCCAGCCGGTCACCGCTGCCACGGCGGGGATGACGATGGGCAGGACGGGCAGTATGCGCAGCAGCCGCAGGCGGGGCGGCAGGCGGGTCGCCGCCCAGGCCAGGAACGTGCCGAGGACGAGGGCGATGGTCAGCGAGCCCAGTGCCAGACCTGCCGTCGTGCGCAGTGTCCCGGCCATGTCCGGGTTGTCGAAGGCCGCACTGTAGCCACGGGCGTCGTCCTCGAAGGCCAGCCGTTGCAGGCCCACCAGCGGAGCGATCACCAGGTAGCCGATGGCGGCCAGGAAGGCGAGCGCGCCGAGCCGCGGAAGGTGGCGCCGCACACGGGTCAGCGCCGTCGGGTGCGGTGGGTCCGGGAGCGGCGGTGTCGTCGCGGGGGAGGGGGCGGATACGGCGGGTGCGGCCACGGCGTCACGCCCCCACTGCGGCGGCGGGGGCGTGCGCGGCCGTCCGTACCCCGTCGGCGTCGTAATAGATGGCCGCGTCCTTGGCGAACCACGCGGTCACCCGCTGACCGCGCGACAGACCCCGGGCCCACGGCTTGCCGGTCAGCGGTGCCCGCGCGTGCAGACGGCTGTCCGCGATCGCGACGACCACGTCCATGTGGCGCCCGCCGAACTGCGCGTCGACGACCTCCGCCGCGAGGCCGACGCCGTGGGCCGGCGGTTTCTCCTCGGCCGGACAGAGCTGAAGGTCGTCGGGGCGCAGCCGGGCGGCGACCTCGCTGTGCGAGCGGGTCACCGGGAGCTCGCCGAGCACTGCCAGGCTCGCGGGGCCGTCGGCGCCCGGTTGGCCGGCGAGTACCCATCCCTCGCCCCGCCGCCGGAGCGGAAGCCGGTTCGACATGCCGGTGAACCCGGCGACGTATTCGGTGGCCGGTTCCTCGAAGACCCGCTCCGGTGTGTCGAGTTGCTCGATCCGCCCCGCCTTCATGATCGCCAGGCGGTCGCCGAGCGCCAGCGCCTCACTCTGGTCGTGGGTGACGAACACAGCGGTGAAACCCAGTCGCGCGTGCAGCTCGTGCAGCTGGGCGCGCACCTGGTCACGCAGCCGGGCGTCGAGGTTGCTCAGCGGCTCGTCGAAGAGCACCAGGTCGGGCTGGGCGGCCAGGCCGCGGGCCAGGGCGACCCGCTGCTGCTGGCCGCCGCTGAGCTGCGCCGGATAGCGGTCGAGCAGGGCGGCGCAGTCGACGAGCTCCGCCGCCTCCTCGATCCGCCCGCGCGCCTGCTCGCGGGCCACCCGTCGGGTCCGCAGCGGATATCCGATGTTGCGGCGCACCGTCATGTGCGGCCACAGCGCGTACGACTGGAACACCATCCCGATCCGGCGCTTGTTCGGAGGGAGGTTGACCTTCCCGCGGACATCCAGCACCGTCTGGTCGCCCAGCGAGATACGTCCCTCGTCGGGCGTCTCCAGACCGGCCAGACAGCGCAGAGTCGTGGTCTTCCCGCAGCCGCTCGGGCCGAGCAGAACAACGAACTCGCCCGGCTCGATCTCCAGCGACAAGTCGTCCACGGCGACCGCCGGTGGCTTGCCGGCGAACTTTTTTGTCAGACCCTCGATGCGCACGTGGGACACGGGGGACTCCTCACATCCAAAGATCGAGTGAGTGGGCACCCGTCGGCGTGGGTGCCCACACTGCTGTGCGTCGGCCGTGGCCGATGCCCACCGCCCCTACTGGAAGAGGGACTTCCACTTCTTCTGGTACGCGGCCACGGCATCCGGCGTGAGTTTGGCCGGATCCTGGACCCGTACCTTGTCGTTGGTGATCACCGTGCCGGGGACCTTGGGCAGCACCGAGCCGGCCGAAGGGGTGATCAGCTCCTGGCCCTGGGCGGTCACCATGAAGTTGGCCAACAGCTGGCCGGCGTTGGGGTGCGGGGCGCTTTCCAGCACCATGCCGTAGTAGCGGGCACCCCACGCGCCGTCCGGCGGCATGCGGTAGTCGACCGGCGCGCCCTTCTTCTTGGCGGGCTCCAGCGCGATCGGCGCTATGAAGCTGCCGGCGGCTATCTCGCCGGACTGCAGCGCCTCGCCCATCGGCAGGGAACTGGGGTAGATGCGCGGCTTCTGGGCGGCCAGCTTCTTCACGAAGTCGGCGCCGTACGTCTCCTCCAGCCACAGGTAGAAGTCGACGATCGACGGCGCCGTCGGTTCGATGACGCCGATCTTTCCGCCGGAGAGCGACGGGTCGAGCAGGTCCGAGTAGTCGGTCAGCCCTTTGGAGTAGAGCTTGGTGTTCCAGCCGAACGTGAGCACCGCGGAGTTCGTCTCGAAGTAGTTGCCGTCGTGGAGGTACTGCTTGGCGTCATAGTCGCCCTTGCCGGTCAGTTCCGGCCCGGTCGGAGCCAGGAACCGCCCGGCTTCGGCCTGCGGCTTCACCCAGGACAGGCTCGCGCTGACGTACATGTCGGCGATGCCCTTGCCGGTGTTGAACTCCGTCTCGACCTTCACCCCGAGGTCACCGTCGACGCCCCGGACGGTCTTGACGTCGATCCCCGGGTACTTGGCCTCGAAGGCCTTCGCGAGGTTGTTGAGAGCGGTCAGATCCTGGGCCGAGTAGACAGTGACCTGTCCCTCTTTCTTCGCCGCGGCGACCAGCTCCTCCATGCCCGCCGACGCGGGCACGACCTTGGACTCGGCGTTGTTGTCGTTGCCGCCGCCGCACGCGGCGGCCAGCAGTGCGGTGATCGACAGCAGGATGAGCAAAGTCCCGCGCCGTCGCGGATCTGATCTCATTCTCGGCTCCCTTGCCTGATACCGGCTCCCGGCCGAACCGGCGCACACCCGAGCGGACTTCGCGCTGGACGGTGGCTGGATGGCCAAGATTTCAGGGAAATTACCAAACTGAACTAGGTTAGACAATAGCTTGCACAGGCGTGCGGGGAAGCGGGTCGATGGGCGGTCGTGCTCGGTAAGGCTGGCTCGCCTGCGGGTGGAGCGCGTCCGTAGTGACCGTAAGAAGGATATTTCCCCCCGCTGGTTGCGCTGCAGTGCTGGGTGGTGGTCAGTCTGTGGGGTATGCGCCGCCACCGCCTGGGTGTTCTGGCCGCGTGACCGGTCGACAGTGCGCTTACTGAACTCATTTCAGTTCGATCGCGATCGGGTTGCGGCGCTGGTGCAGTGGGGGCGGCACCATCAGTCGTTCGCCCCGATGAGGGTGGCGACGGCGGCAAGGGCACCGGGCTCGGTGGGCCAGGCGCTCCCGAGTGCTACCCGGCCTGCTCAGCCGCCGGCGTTCTCACGATGCCTGACATCGTCGATCCGCACGAGCGTCTTGCCGGTGTTGTCGCCCCGGAGCAGGGACGCGAGCGCCGCCGGTGCCTGGGCCAGCCCGTCGACGACCGTTTCACGGCAGTGGAGGCGGCCCTCGCGGACCCACGCACCCGTCTGCCGTCTCATCTCGGGCAGCAAGTGGGTGTGGTCGCTGCCGCGGAAGCCGCGCATCGTCAGGCCCTTCGTCACTGCCGGCATGAGGTTTCCAGGGCCGTTCGGTGGCTCCTCTGCCGCATACTCCGAGATCATGCCGCAGATCGCGACGCGGCCCGACCTCCGCAGCGCGCCGAGAGCGGCCTCGAGATGGTCGCCACCGACGTTGTCGAAGTACACGTCGATGCCGTCCGGCGCCGCCTCGCGCAGCAGGTCGGGAAGGGTGCCGCGCTTGTAGTTGAACGCGGCGTCCAGGCCGAGCTCCTCCAGGAGGTAGCGCACCTTCTCATCGGAACCGGCGCTGCCGATGACGCGGTGCCCGCGGATCTTCGCCATCTGTGCGACGAGGCTGCCGACAGCGCCGGCCGCGGCGGAGACCCACACCACGTCTCCGTCACGCAGGCCCGCGACATGGAAGAGGCCGGCGTAGGCGGTGAGTCCATTGCCGCCGAGTACACCGAGGTGGGCCTGTGGCGGAGCCGTGCTTACGTCGAGCTTCGTGAGTGTGCCGACACCGCCGAGCGCCTGCCTCTCCGCTTCGACCACCGCGTAGTCGCGCCAGCCGGAGGCGTGCCACACCGTGTCACCTCGGGCGAACCCCTCGGCGCGGGACTCGAGCACCTCCCCGACGGTCATGATCCCGTCCATCGGCTCTTCGAGGGGAAACGCCGGGAAGTATCCCGGTGGCGCCTTCTCCCGGAGCCGCAGCCGGAGAGCGGCGTCGACGGACGTCCACGTGTTCCGGACCAGCACCTCGCCCGGCCGCGGCTGTCGCACCCCGACCTCGACGAGGCGAAATTCCGACGCCCGGACCTCGCCGCGAGGATAGGCGATCGGCCGGACCTCACGGCCGATCGTCACCGCGTCTCCCCGGTGCTCGTGACCCGCCCCGGCACCGGTGCGTCTTGGGGTGCGGCGCGAACCGCTGCGGTCCCGGCCGCGGTGAGTCCGAACGCGAGGGCCGACGCGATGCCAACGGCGTGGGCCCGGTGCCACAGGCCTCCGGTGTCCGAACCGGCCGCGAGGAGCCCCTCCACGGGCGCACCGTCCTTGCCCAGGACCGGTGCCCGGTCGTCGATGCGGACTCCGTGGAACGGGAAGGTGATGGCCGGCACCGCCTCGATGACGTAGTAGGGCGGTTCGTCGAGCGGCATGCGGTCGAGGCGGCGGCCAGGCACCGGTTCCTCACCCGCCGCCGTTCGGGCGTCGAACCGATCGACGACCGCGACGGACACCCGTTGCGCGCGGCTCTCGCATCCGCCGTAAGTCCGGCCATCCCCGCCCCGATGACGAGCAGGTCGACCGTCCGATGGTCCGGCATTCGCACTCACCCCTTCTTGACGTTCGTTACGTCGTGTACTCGGGCAGGCCGTCCAGGGTGTGTGCGCGGCATGCGGTCGAGCCGTTTCCTGAACTGACTTCATTTTTGTCAAAGCCGTCCTTATGTCAACGGTGCCGCGTGGGGCTGGTCGTGAGTACCCGGGTGCAACCCTGGGGTTGCACCCGGGTAGGGGGATGTGCAACTCTGGGGTTGCATCTGATGGTGGCGATGAAGGAGTCCCTCATGAGCGAGGACCGGATCGAACGCGAAACCCTGATCGCGGCACCCCTGGAGCGGGTCTGGTCGCTGGTGGCCCAACCCGGCTTCTGGGTGGCCGACAAAGCGAGCCTGCCCGGCACCGTGGCCAAGGAGGGCGAGTCGATGGTGGCGAAGAACGCCGAGCACGGCGACTTCCCGGTGCGGGTGGAGAAGGTCGAGCCGCCTACGTACCTGGCATACCGCTGGACCAGCGCGTTCCCCGGAGAAGAGCTGCGCGAGGACAACAGCACCCTCGTGGAGTTCACGTTGACCCAGGAAGGCGACCAGACGCGGCTGCGCGTCGTCGAGAGCGGGTTCGCGGCGCTGGCCGGATCCGAGGAGCTGCGCAGCCAGAACCTGAAGGATCACACCGAAGGCTGGCCCCTGGAGCTCGACGCGCTCAAGACCCGCGCCGAACAGCCCTCCACGTGACGGAAGAACGTCCCGGCGCCGCCGAGGTCGTCGACAGCGTCCTCGGTGCGCTGGCCGACCCGACACGACGTCAGCTGCTTGACCTGCTCGCCGCAGAGGGTGAGGCCACAGCCACGACGCTCGCCGAACGACTTCCCGTCTCGCGGCAGGCGGTGGTCAAGCACCTCGCCGTCCTGGACGCCGCCGGGCTGGTTTCCGGCGGCCGGGTCGGACGCGAGGTGCGGTACGCCGTGCGGCCCGCGGCGCTGGACGCGACGGCACGGTGGATGGCCTCGCTCGCGGCCGACTGGGACCGGAGGCTGGCGAACATCAAACGTGTCGCTGAGGCAGCGGAGCGGGATTCGAGTGCGGCACGCCCCGACTGAAGGGAAGCACGCTATGGACACGACAGCACTTCGCGGCGCCTACGACAGGCTGTTCGATGCGGCGGCCGTCCCCGACCTCGGCGACGCCCACGACGGAGGATGGAACGCCGACCAAATACTGGCTCATCTCCTCAGCGTTGACGCCTCGATCGCAGCGGTCGCCCTGGGCGTCGTCGCCGGCGCGCGACCCACCTTCGACAACCGGATCTGCCTCGACACCTGGAATCTCGACCGGATCATCGCCGAGCACTCGGGCCGGTCGGACCTGATGGAGCACGTCCGGAGCCAGGCCGCCGTCCTGTGCGACATCGCCGATCAGCTCAGCGAGCAAGCCGCCTCGGTTCCGGTTCCCTCGCTCCTTCTCTCCAACGACGCACTCGTGCTGGACCAGCCGATTCCGCTGGCAAGCCTCATCGACGGCCTCGCCGAAGACCACGTACCCGCGCACACGCAACAGCTCCTCGAGCTTCGCGTCGCCGTCCCCGGACACGCCTGAAAGGCCGCGAACGACGCCGGCCATGCTCGCCGCGCGCTTCTCGGGCCATCGTGCGCTGCTCAGACGACCGGCTCGCCGATGCCCAACAGGTTTCCCTCGCTGTCACGGAACCAGGCGGCGCGTTCACCCCCTGCGCCCTTGCTCGGGTAGTTCCCGTCGATCTCGGCGATCCCGTCCTTCGTTCGGAACCCGGGCAGGTCGACCTCTTCGAACACCACGCCGCGCTGCTTGAGTTCCGACACGATTGTCTCGACGTCGTCGACCTCCCACCCCATCTGGGTGGAGGTGCCGGGCGAAGCTCCCGTCGACTTGAACAGGGCGAACTCCGTCCCGCCGCACCGATACAGCAGCCCACCGGGCCGTTCGTCGACGGGCTCAAGGCCGAGCTGCTCGGCGTAGAAACGCCGCGCCCGGTCCAGATCCTGGGCTGGAAGCCTGGTCGCCACGCGTCCCCGGGCCAGGATGTTCCTGTCGTCTGCGTTCATGCCCCCTACTGTGCCGCGAACCGTGTCCCGAGGGACGGCGACAGGCGCGTGCCACGGTGTGGCATCCGGGGCTGCCGGTGTCAGATCTTGAAGGATTCCTGGCCGGGGCCTATTTGCGGAGCCAGAAGCCGGATCGTTCGAGCCACAGGGTCAGCAGGTCCACATCCCCGTACACCTCGACGGCCGCGTCGGCCGGGGTGCGGCGGCCGTAGAGGAGCAGGACGAGGTCGGTGAGCGGGGCGCGCACCGCCACCGCGGCCTTCTCGTGGGCGTGGCTCCAGGTGATCGGCACGCCTGTGAGGTCGACCAGCCACTCGGCGTCGCGCGCGTCGGTGGCGTGCAGGTGCAGCGTGCGGCCCGGGCCGGTGAGCGGCGGGGCGTCGGGCCCGGCGGCCTCCAGGACCCGGGGCAGCGCGCCGAAGCCCATCCACTCGTCCAGGGCGTCCCGGGCCAGGTCCTCCCGTACGGCAAAGGAGGCGCCCGTGGCGAAAGCCGCGTCGGCGGCGTGCAGGGTCGTCTCGTGGGTCATCCGACGGGCCCAGAAGAGCGCGGTGCCGCTCGGGGCGACCGTCCACAGCGGGGCGTCGGGACCCGCCTCGCGCAGAGCGCCGGTCAGCTCCGCGGCGCCCTCGGCGAGCCAGGCGTCCAGGGCGGAGGGGGTCTCGGGGCCGGGCGAGGAGACGTCGTCGACCAGGTCGTGGGGGACCAGGCCGGTGGCCCGGGTGCGGACGATCTGCGCCGCCCAGCGGTGGGTGCCGCCGACGTGGCGGGCGAGCTGGGTGAGGGTCCAGCCGGGACAGGCGACGACGGGGGTGGCCGCCGGGCCCGCCTTGGCGGACCGCACGGCTGTGCGCAACTCGTCGGTCCGGGAACCGATTTCGGTGCAGTACGCGTCGTGGCTCACGTCATTCACCCGGACACCGTAGAGCGGACCGGGCGCGGGCCGCACGCGACTCCGTCAACTCCTGCTGGTAGCCGCGGCCGTCGGAGTCGTGGTGCCGGCGGCGTCGAGGGGGCAACCTCCGCATGGAGGGCTTCGTGGTCAACAACTACCTTGACCTACAAGAGGAGTTGGAGGAGTTCGCGATACCGCATCTGCGCACCGGCCGGCTCTCGCTGGACGAGACGGTGGTCGACGGGTTCGAGCGCATCGCGGACGCGTTCCCGGGAAGGCTGCGCGGCGAGAACACCGGCGAGACCATCGTACGAGATCACGCGCAAGTTCCGTCCATAAGCGGCATTCGGGTAGGTCCGCCGGTCTCGACGACGCGCAGGCCGTGCCCTGTGTGACGCAGCGATCACTCCGAGCAGGAATTCCGCCGCGCGATCTTGGGCATGCATCGGCCGCAAGGACCCCCACTCGAGGAGTGCCAAGCGCCGTGAACGCCTCGCCAGCCACAGCCGCCGCCACCCCCACTGCTCCGGGAGCCTTCCCTCTGATCGGCCACGCCCACCGCCTCACCCGCGACCCGTTGGCCTTCATCACCTCGCTGCGCCGGCACGGCAGCGTGGTGCGGATACGCATAGGTCCCACGCCCGCGTACGTCGTGACCGACCCCGCCCTGACCCGTCGAGTCCTCGTCACGGACGCTGTGCACTACGCCAAGGGCGGCAAGATCATCGACGCGCTGAGAGTCTTCTTCGGCGACGGACTCGCCACCGTCGCCGACGGCGACACGCATCTGCGCAATCGCCGCCTGATGCAGCCGATGTTCAACAAGGCACACATCGCCACCCGCGGCACCGCCATGATCGAGCAGGTGCGGGCGATGATCAGCGCATGGGGCGAAGCCGAACCCCGTGACGTGTACGCCGACATGAACGACGTCACGCTCGCCGCGTTCCTCGTGGCCCTGTTCGACACGGACCTCCCCGCACACCTCCAGGGCGAGTTCACCGCCCTCATGCCCGCGATCATGAAGGGGACGATCCGTCAGACCGTCCTTCCCCCCTGGGTCACGCGCCTGCCCTTGCCCGCCAACCGCGCCCACGCGGAGCGCGTCGCCCGGTTGCGTGCCCTCATCGACCAAGCCATCGACCATCACACCAGCAGGGCGCCGCATCCGCCCTCCGCATCCGCGGACACCTCGACCGAGCCTGCGGGATGCCCGCACGCCGCCCCGGCACAGGAACGCGACGGGCTGTTCACCACCCTGCTCACGGCCGAGGACCCGCTGACGCGGCAGCAGTTGCAGGACGAGGTCATCACGCTGCTGACCGGCGCGATCGAGACGACCGGTACCACACTGGCCTGGACCCTGTACGAGATCGCCCGTAATCGCGAGATCGAACAACGCCTGCGGGACGAACTGGCCTCGGTCTGCCCCGATCGCCCCTTGCGCTACGACGACCTGGACCAACTCCCGTACGCCCGCCAGGTGCTGCAGGAGGCCGTCCGCAAGTACGGACCGGCATGGATGGTGACCAGGACCGTCACCCAGGACGTGAACCTGGGCGGTCACCGCATACCGGAGGGATCCGACGTCGTCTGGAGCCCATATCTCCACCAGCACGACCCTGACTACTTCCCCCAACCGGCTCTCTTCGACCCGGACCGCTGGACGTCCGAGCGCGCCCCTACCACCCGCGGATCGTTCCTCGCATTCGGCGACGGACGCCGCAAGTGCATCGGGGAGAACTTCGCGTGGAGCGAGTTGCACATCATCCTGGCGACCATCCTGCAAATCTGGCCCCGCCTCGAACTCATCTCGCGCCCTCCCCGCGCGAAGGCCGTCGTCACCGTCAAACCCGACACCATGGCCATGGCGTTCCACCGGATGCCCGCACCGGCGGCGGACAACACCACCACACCGGCACGCCGACCCCAGCCACCGGCACCGGACAAGCCGGCAGCGGCCTCCGGCTGACCGCCGAGCGCTCCGCGTGAGCGCCCCGGTCGCTACACCGCGAGCCAGACCGCGTGATCGGGCGCCAGCAGGCCTCCTTCGACGGGGCCGCTGGAGAGCAGGAGGGAGGTGTGTTCGGGCAGGGGATGCGCCTCGGCCGAGAGGTTGACGACGCAGGCGAAGCCCGGTGCGCGACCGTAGGCGAGAACCCCGTCAGGGGCCTCCAGCCAGGTCAGGGTGCCGTCGCCGAGCGCGGGGAGCTCACGGCGCAGCCGCAGGGCGGAGCGGTACAGCTCCAGCATCGATGTCTCGTCACCGGTCTGCGCCTGAACGCTGAACTCGCCCCAATGCGACGGCTGCGGTAGCCAGGGCGCGGCGGAGGCACCCGCCGGGCTGAAGCCGTACGGCGCGGTCCGTCCCGACCAGGGGATGGGCACCCGGCAGCCGTCGCGCCCGCGGTCGGTGTGCCCGGACCGCTCCCAGATCGGGTCCTGGAGCACGGCCTCGGGCAGGTCCTCGACCTCCGGCAGACCGAGCTCCTCGCCCTGGTAGATGTAGGCGCCGCCCGGCAGGGCGAGCATCAGCAGGGCGGCCGCACGGGCACGTCGCCGGCCCCGTTCCAGGTCCAGTGGACCTTCGGGCCGGTACGGCTCGTTGGCCACCCAGCGCCTGACAGTCTCGCGGCCGTAGCGGCTGGGGTGGCGCATGACGTCGTGGTTGGAGAGCACCCAGGTGGCCGGCGCGCCCACCGCCCCGAGCATCGCGAGCGAGTCGTCGATGACCGCGCGCAGGTCCTTGGCGCCCCAACTCGCCATCAGAAAATCGAAATTGAACGCGGTGTGCAGCCCGTCCCGGCGGACGTAGGCGGCGAGCCGCTCGGGCGTGTCCGCCCACGCCTCGGCGACGAACGACCGGTCGCCGGGGAACTCGTCGGCCACCTTGCGCCACGCGCGGTAGATGTCGTGCACCTCGTCGCGGTCCCAGTGCGGGTGGTCGAGGTGCTGCCGTATCCGGGTCGGCCCGTCCGCGTCGTCCCGGCGGGAGAGCGGCCCGAGCACCCCCGCCGGCTCCTCGCGGGGCGGCAGGTCGGGCAGCTCGGGGTCCTTCACCAGCCCGTGCGCCACGTCGATACGGAAGCCGTCCACGCCCCGGCCGAACCAGAACCGCAGGATCGACTCGAACTCCGCCCGTACCTCGGGGTGTTCCCAGTTGAGGTCCGGCTGCTCAGGGGCGAACAGATGCAGGTACCACTCCCCGTCGGGCAGCCGCGTCCAGGCCGGACCGCCGAAGCAGGAGACCCAGTCGTTGGGCGGCTCGGCCCCGTTCGGCCCCCGGCCGGGGCGGAAGACGTAGCGCTCCCGCTCCGCGCTGCCGGGCCCGGCGGCCAACGCCGCCCGGAACCAAGCGTGTCGGTCGGAGGTGTGGTTGGGCACGATGTCGGGGATGACGCGGATCCCGTGCTCGTGCGCCTCCTCGATGAGTTGCTCGGCCTCGGCAAGCGTGCCGAACAGCGGGTCGATCGCGCGGTAGTCCGCCACGTCGTACCCGTGGTCCGCCATCGGCGACTCGTACCACGGATTGATCCAGATGGCGTCGACGCCGAGCGACTTGAGATACGGCAGACGAGAGCGGATGCCGGCGATGTCACCGACGCCGTCACCGTTCCCGTCGGCGAAACTGCGGATGTAGACCTGGTAGATGACGGCGCTGCGCCACCACGGTGCGGTGCTGGGCATGCTGCTGTGGTTCTCCTCGGATGGTGGACGGGTGGCTACTTGGCCGAGCCCGAGGTGAGTCCGGCGACGATACGGCGCTGGAAGACGAGCACCATGATCACCAGAGGGACGGTGACCAGAACGCCCGCCGCCATCTGACTGCCGTACGGAGTCTGGTAAGTCGTTGCGCCGCTGAACTTCGAGATGGCGACCGTCGCGGTCTGCATGCCGGGCTTGTTGGTCATCGACAGGGCGATGAGGAACTCGTTCCAGGCGGCGATGAACGTGATGATCGCGGTGGTGAAGATGCCGGGTGCGGCGAGGGGAACGATGATCCTGCGGAACGCCTGGCCGCGGGTGCAGCCGTCGACCATGGCGGCGTGCTCCAACTCGTCCGGCATCTGCCGGAAGAACGTGGTCAGGTTCCACACCGCCAGCGGCAGCGTGAAGGACATGCTGGGCACGATCATCGCCTGGTAGGTGTTGATCCAGCCGATGTCCGTGAACAGCTTCAGCAGCGGAACCACGATCGACACCACCGGGAACATCGAGGTGGCGATGATCAATGTGAGGATCAGCCGCTTGAACCGGAACTCCAGCCGGGCCATCGCATACGCGGTGAACGTGGCCAGCAGCAACGACAGCACGGTCGTAATGCCTGCGACGATCAGGCTGTTGAGCAACGCGCGCGAGAACCCCTGGGACGGGCTGAACACCGCGCGGTAGTTCTCGAACGACAACGGATGGGGAAACAGCGAGGTGCTGAAGATGTCGGTGCTGCGCCGCAGACTGGAGACCAGCATCCAGTAGAAAGGGGCCAGGCAGTAGGCCACCACGGCGGCGACACCCATGTAAGGCAGCCACTGACGCCACTTGGCCGTGAGGATCATGCCGTCACCTCCGCACGGCGCGGTGCCACAAGGCCTCGGCGCCTGCCCCGGGCCGCACGCCGGCCGCCGGCGCCGCCGGCATCGCCGACGAGGTCGGCGCCCAGCAGCCGGACGAAGGCGAGCGCGATGAGGAAGACGTAGAGAAAGAGGAGCACCGCGTAGGCGGAGGCCGGTCCGAAGCGGACGTTGGAGGCCTCGTTCTGCGCGAGCATCGACAGGGTTTCCACCGAGCCCTTCTGCGCGCCGATGAGGATGTACGGCAGGTCGAACATCCGCAGTGCGTCCAGGCACCGGAACAGCACCGCCACCAGCAGCGCGGGCTTCACCAGGGGCAGGGTGATGCGCCAGAACCGGGCCAGGGCGCCGGCCCCGTCGATCCGGGCCGCCTCGTAGACCTCCTTCGGGATCACCTGCAGGCCCGCCAGGACCAGCAGCCCGATGAAGGGAGAGGTCTTCCACACGTCGGCGATGATGACCGCGATCTTGGCCTGGAAGCCGTCGGCGGTCCACAGGACCTGATGTCCGATGAGAACGTTGGCGATTCCGTCGGCGTTGAAGATCCACCGCCACAGCAGGCCGGAGATGGCCGTGGGAATCGCCCAGGGCACGAGGATGCCGGCCCGCACCAGGGCCCGGCCCCGGAACGCCTTGTGCATGATCAGCGCCATGGCCACACCGATCACCGTCTCCAGCGACACCGTGACGACGGTGAACAACGTGGTGTTCCAGAAGGCGTTCCAGAACCGGTCCCCGGCCTGGGAGAAGATGTCGGTGTAGTTCCTCAGCCCCACGAACGGCTCGGTGCTGCTGATGAAACCGGTCTTCGGGTCCAGCCCCTTCGGTCCGTACAGCGACTCGTTCAGCGCCATGATCGTCGGATAGATCACGACGATCGTCAGCACGAGGAGCGTAGGGGAGACCAGCAGGGCGGCCAGCCGCCCCGTGCCCGCGGTGGCACGGGCTCGTGTGCGGCCGGCGTTCGGCGGCGAGGAGTGCCGCCCGGTACGGCTGCCGGGCGCGCCGCCGGACTCGTGTGCGGCGGTTCCGGGCGGGACCTTGGTGTCGGCCATCACCCCACTCCTCACTGCGCCGTCAGCTTCTGCAGGTCCGCCTGCAGGTCCTTCAGCGCCTGCGCGCTGCTCTTCTTGCCGGTCAGCGCGGCGTAGACCTCCTGCTGGATCGCCGACGTCACATCGCCGTACTGCACGACCCGCGGGCGCGGCACGGCATGTGTGATGGACTGCTTGAGGACGGGCAGGTACGGATACTGCTTGTCCAGCGCCGCGTCGTTGTACAGGTCCGCGTACGGCGGGGCGAGGGAGGCGTTCTTCAGGAAGTAGCTCGCGCTCTGCTCGCTGCTGAAGAACTTCATGAAGTCCAGGGCCGTCGCCTTGTTCTTGGCGAAGGACGACAGGGCCAGGTTGGAACCGCCCAGGCTGGAGGAGCCGGGCCCGTTCAGGCCGGGCAGCGGCGCGACCGCGAACTTGCCCGCGATCTTGCTCTTGTCCGCCAGGGAGTACACGTACGGCCAGTTGCGCAGGAATATCAGCTTTCCGGCCTGGAAGGCCTGACGGCTGTCCTCTTCCTGGTAGGTGATGGCCTCCTTGGGGATCGTCTTGTCCTTGAAGGAGTCGACGAGGAAGTCCAGGCCCTTCTTCGCCTGCGGGGTGTCGACGTCCGGCTTGCCGTTCGCGTCGGTGATCTGACCGCCCGCGGAGTCGACGGCTTCGGCGAAGTTCACCGTCAGGCCCTCGTACTTCTGGAACTGCCCGGCGTAGCACGACATGTTCTTGGCCTCGGGGAGCTTCTTCACCTTGGCGCAGTCGGCCGTCATCTCCGCCCAGGTGGACGGGGGTTGGCTGATGCCGGCCTTCTTCAACAGGTCGCTGCGGTAGAACAGCATGCCACCGTTCGAACTAGCCGGGACCGCGTACAGATTGCCGCGGTACTTCGCCGTCTCCACCACCGGCTGCAGCATCTTCTGCAACGGGAACCGGTTCGCGGGCAGGGGCTCGATCCACTGGTGGGCGGCGAACTCCGACGTCCACACGACATCGGTGGCGAGCACCGTGTAGGCGTCGGACTTCGTCTCCGCGTTCTGGATCATCTGCTGTCGCTGGGAGTCGGCATCCGTCGGGAGCTGGATGAAGGTGACCTTCTCCTTCGGGTGCAGCTTGTTCCAGCGGTTGATGATCGTCTGCACGGTGCCGGTGGTGTCCTTGCCGGCCACGTACGTGATGGGCCCACGGCCCTTGAAGGAGGTGTTCTGGGCCGGCGCCGCGGCACTGCTGCCGCCGGACGAGCCGCAGGCGGTGAGCAACAGCCCGGCGGCGACGAGCGTTGCCGAACACTGAAGAGCTCTTGTGGTCCTGATCTTCTGCACTGTCTCTCTCCTGGTCGTGCGAAACCGGAGCCGCGACTGAGTTGTCACGGGGTTCTGTGGAAGAAAGCGCAGGTCAAAGCCCTGAATGGATGACTTCACGGTGACGGCTTCGACTCCGCCGTGGCAACGTTTGCATGACAGGCAGGCAACCTGGGGAAAACAATCCGCAAATTCCCGGTAATGCGGGCAAGGCTTGGCTGAATACTGCGCCCTTTATGCGGCTTTTGCAGTGATAGGAGGAGCTTTTGTCTCGGAAGGGAGTCGTGACAGCGCTGTCACAGTGGGGCCTCTCAGACGGGTCAGCCGTGTTAGCGTCCGCTCATGCCTCCAGCTCAGCGGCACCCCACGATGACCGATGTCGCCGAACGGGCCGGGGTCTCCCCGTCCACCGTCTCGCGCACCCTGCGCGGCCTGCCGACCGTCTCACCGGAGGTCCGCGCCCGGGTCGAACAGGCCGCCCGCGAGCTGAACTTCGCGGTCTCGCGGCAGGCCGCGAGTCTGGTCACCGGCAGGACCGGGGTCGTGGCAGTGCTCGTGCCCACGCTCACCTCGTGGTTCATGGGTTCGGCGCTGTCCAGCCTGGGACCGCGGCTGCGCGCGGCCGACATGCAGCTGTCCGTCTACGTCATCCCCGACCTGACCGAGCGGGCCTCGTTCTTCGAGCATCTCCCCGCCCGCCGGAACGCCGACGCCCTGCTGGTGTTCTCCTTCGACCTCACCGACGAGGAGAGCGCGCGGCTGGATGACCTAGGGATGCCGGTCATCTACGTCAGCCAGCACGTCGAGGGCCGCCCCAGCGTGTACGTCGACGACGTGGCCGGAGCCCGCGAGGGCACCCGGTATCTGCTCAACCTCGGACACCGGCGGATCGCCTTCATGACGACGGTGGGCGCCAGCGGCTTCACCTTCAGTTCGCACGAGCGGCTGCTCGGCTACCGCCAGGCGCTCACCGAGGCGGGCATCCCGCCGGACGACGACCTGGTGGTGTCGGCCCAGGCCCAGGACAGGCGCGCCACCCTGGAAGCGGTCGGGAAGCTGCTGAGCCTGCGGGAACCACCCACCGCCCTGTTCGCCGAGCACGACGAACTGGCCGTCTCCGCCATCTCGACCTTGCGCAGAACGCAGATCGAGGTACCCGGGCGGATGTCCGTCCTCGGCTTCGACGACCAGCCACTGGCCGAGTGGTCAGACCTGTCCACGGTGGCCCAACTGCCCTCGACCATGGGGCACGTGGCCGGCGAACTCGCCCTGAAGCTCATCAACGTCGCGGACGCGGACCACAAGCGGCACATCATCCTGCCCACCCACGTGATCCCACGGGCCACGACAGCTCCGCCGCCGGCTCCTGAGCAGGAGCAAGCCGGCCGTGGCGAGCCGCCGTACGGCTGACGGACCCGCATCGGCACGGATCACGGGGCCCGGGCGAGGGGGAGCACCGCGCCGGCGCGGTGGTGACTCGACGCGCCGGCGGCTGCACGGCCGCTCTCGGAGGGGGCGGTGGCGACGGTCATGCGAGGGGCGACCGAACGTCCTCCGTCTCATGGGAGTAGAGCCATGCCCTGTGCCGCAGGGCTGCGGAGCGGCGCATGGCCTCATCGCGTGCTCGCTGCTCTGGGCCGTCGGCGAGGTGCAGTTCGGCCGCGGCGCTCCGGGAACGGCTTTGTATCTCGGCGGTGCGCGGAGCACGAAGGGATTGGTACCGGCGCAATGCCGCGGGCACTGTCTGCGGACGGGCCTCGGCCAGGCATGCCGCGAGATCCATCGCATCCTCGATCGCCTGGTTCGCACCCTGCGCCATGAACGGCAGCATGGGGTGCGCGGCATCACCCAGCAGGGTGATTCGGTCCGTTGACCACCTGTGCAGCGGCTCACGGTCGTGCAGCGCCCAGTGACGGACCTGGTCGGCGGTGTGAAGGATCTCGGAGACCGCGCCGTGCCAGCCGTCGAAGGCGCCGCGCACCGTGGCCGGATCCGCCGTGGCCGACCACGATTCGGTGAGCGGGGCGCTGACAGAGGAGATCGCGGCGAAACTGATCAGCTCGCCCCCGGACACGGGATAGCACACGAAGTGCCCGTCCGGCCCCAACCACAGCCTGACCCGGGGTTGTCGCGCGGCCGGTGACAAGCGGTCGGCCGGCACCAGCCCGCGGAACGCGCTCAGGCCCGAGAAGACCGGGGCCTCCCGTACGAGTGCGTCACGGACGACGGAGTGAATGCCGTCGGCGCCCACGACGAGGTCGGCCTCATGGGTGGTGCCGTCGTCGAACAACAAGCGCACCCGGTCCGCGGACTCCTCCGCCCGAAGCAGCCGGTGGCCGAGCCGGAGTCCGGCGGGCTCGGACAGTTCCCGCAGCGCATCGTGCAGATGCGCGCGGTGCACGCTGTAGTACGGGGCACCGAAAAGCCGTTCACAGTCGGCCCCCAACTCGGTGCGGGCGATGGAAGCACCCTGCCAGCCGTGGAACTCGATCGCCTCGAGCCGTACAGCGCGTTCCTTGAGCGCGGGACCGAGTCCGAGCCGATGCAGCGGTCGCACGGCGTTCGGGGCGAGCTGGACGCCCGCGCCGATCTCGGAGAACTTCCGCGTCTGCTCGAAGACCACACAGCGAACGCCGGCCGCCCGCAGCGCCGCGGCCAGTGTCAGACCGCCTATTCCCGCGCCGACAACGGCGATCCGCAGCCCGCTCTTGCGCCTCGTCCTCCGCACCGATTCCCCCCTCGCGCCCCGGCCGAGCCGGCACTGGGATGCCGGTGCGGGAAGAACGCGGTGCCGGTACGGGAAATTTCGTGATCGGCGGCCGGTACAGGTGCCTGTCGAAGGACGGACGTCACGGTGGCGACAAGCCGGCCCGCGGAGCCGCCCCGTAGCCGAGATGGACCGGTGGACTTCGAACCGTACCGGGGTGAACTGGTGGCGTACTGCTACCGGATGCCGGGCTCGTTCCACGAGGCCGAGGTGCGACGTGATCACCTCGCCCTGGGTCCACCTGCCCGGTGCCGGTGCAGCGCTGCCCGGAGCGACGCATGGGCACCCCGGCCGCAAGGTCAGTTCAGCGCGGCCGGGGTGGGTGAGCACCTGTCAAGCTGCCCGCAACTCGAACCAGTCGAAGGCAGCACTGCCCCGCGTGGCGTACATGCCGAAGACACGACCGGTGAAACCGCCGGCGACCTCGGTGGTGAGGTAGCGGCCGTCGAGTTCGGCGAGGATCTCGAAGTCGCCGCTGTCCGTCTCGTAGCCCAGACGCAGGGTGTCCGGGCCGCCGACCCGGAGGCCGGGCGGGGGAGTTGCGTCCGGGCCCGTGGGCCGGGTCGTGACCGTGGGCGGCAGGACGTCGGAGGTCGTCACGTCGATGCGCAGCTTCACCGGGCCGGAGGGCACGGCCCGTTCGGCGGCGGCGTGGCGCAGGGGGCCGATCCTGGCGACCGCGCGGACCGTGCCGTCACTCACCTCCACCTCGTAGTGGTGCGCCTCGTCCAGCCGTACCGCGAGCCCGCCCCGGCCGCCCTCGGCGACGTCGACCAGTGTGCGCGCGGTGCAGTCGGGGTCGCGCTGTCGTCGCCCGACGAAGAGCGTGCCGGGCTTGTCGAGACTGTCCGCGCGGGCGTGCAGCACCAGCTGGCCCGGCCGCTCGTCGAGACGTACGGCCTCCGGGTCCTGCCGTCGCAGCGACACCCAGCACGGCGCGAGCGCGGGCGAGTCGAAGTCGTCCCGGTCCGGCTCCTGCGGCCAGGGATGTGGCGGCAGCGCCGGGGCCTGTGCACGCAGTTCCAGCGGCCCGGGCAACGGCCACTCGTCCTCCCACCGCACCGGCGCCAGGAACGTCTCCCGGCCCATGCCGTGGTACATCGGTGTGTCGCCGCGGGGCCTGGTGCCCAGCAGAACCATCCACCACGTGCCGTCGTGCGCCCGCACCAGGTCGCCGTGGCCGGTGTTCTGCACCGGATGGCTGGTACTGCGGTGGGACAGCACGGGATTGGCCGGGTGAGGCTCGAACGGTCCCGGCAGCGTGCGGGCCCGGGCCAGCGACAGCGCGTGCCCGCGTTCCGTGCCGCCCTCCGACAGCAGCAGGTACCACCAGTCGCCGACCCGGTACAGGTGCGGGCCCTCGGGATACTGCAGCCCGCTGCCCGACCACATCGGCACCGGCTCGCCCAGCAGTTCGCCGGACTTCGGATCGATACGGACCCCGCGGATCCCGCCCGAGGAGAACACGCACCAGCAGGTCCCGTCCTCCTCCCAGGCCAGGTCGGGGTCGATACCCGGCACGCCGACCGGCACCGGATCCGACCACGGTCCTGCGGGGTCCTCGGCGGTCACCAGGACGTTGCCCGCCCCGGCGACCACGGTCGTGATCAGCCAGAACAGGCCGTCGTGGTGGCGCAGCGTGGGCGCGTACACCCCGGTGGAGGAGGGAGCCGTGTCGGGCAGCTCCATTTGCGCGGGCCGGCCCAGCGCGTGCCCGATCAGCCGCCAGTGCACCAGGTCGCGGCTGTGCCAGATCGGTACGCCCGGTACGTACTCGAAGCTGGACGTCGCCACGTAGTAGTCGTCGCCGACCCGGCAGATGCTCGGGTCCGGGCTGAAGCCGGGGATCACGGGATTGTCGAAGAACGCCATGTCCGTCCTGAGGAGTGTGGTCGGGAGGAGTGGGCCGCGGGCCATCGTCCGCGCGGGGCCGAGAGGTCCGGCGGGCGGTGGTCAGGCCGTGATGAAGCGGTACTCACAGCGGGCAACCCCTCGGGCGGGCGGCAGTCGGCGCGGCTGGTGGCGAACGGGCGCGGTAACGCGGAGGCGGGCCGCACAGCCAGAAATCGTTGAAGCGCTTCGAAAGTTCGCACGCGGGCCTCTCGTATGTCAACAACTACCCAACGGAGTCCTGCAGCGGCATCGAAGCGCTTCGACTACGGCCTGTCATGACCCGCGAGGTGAACCGAGCTCAAAAGGAACCTCCCGCGAACCCGCTCGCACCGCCACCGGCGTCGCTGCCGTAGGTGGTAGACGGGCCGGATGCCGAGTTCCCTCCAGGGCCGCGCCGGCGCCGGCGTTCGTCCTCCCGCTGCCGGATTTTGGCCATGCGTCGCTGTTGTTCGTCCACATGAGCCGACAGGTCGCCGGCCTGCTCTTGACAGTCGGACAGCGCCGCATCGAACTCCGTCCGAAGCTGCGCGTCCACCGCGTCGAAGTCCCGTCGCAGCTTCCGGTTCCGCCGGGTATTGCTCAGACGCCACAGCAACCTGTTTCGCAAGGGCGGGTGCAGATGCAGGCTTGCTGCTTGCTCCCGTTGTTGCGGTGCGCGGATGCCGATCACGCTCTCCGTCGGGGCGTCGATCAACTGTTGCAACCAGCCGATGCGCATGGTCTGCATAGTGCCATCCTGGAGCATGTGGCCCGGGACCGGTCCCACCCGCTCAAGCCCTGAAGCTTGCGAAGGAAGTCCGCCATCGCTGTGTTCAGCCGGTCGTCGGCAGGAGAGTCCCCAGCGGCCCCAGGTCCAGGTTGAGGTCTTCCAAACGCAGGTCGTAACGGGCGCAGAGTTCTTCCATACGGTCGTGCAGGAGCATCAGCGTAAGGCCGATGCGCTCTTCCTGTTCCTCCGTGAGGTCGTCGTTGTCGACGCGGTGGAGGGCCTGGCGTTCCATGAGCTGGCGGAGGAGTTCGACGACGGTCAGGACGAGTTTGACCAGGTCACGCTCGACGGTGTCCGGGTCGGTGGACAGGCGGTGGGCGGGACGGGTGCCCGGGGGCGGGGGCATGGAGGCCTCACAGCAGGGGACTGGGGTGGGCCGCGTCGACGGTGGCGGCGGTGTCGACGGCAGCGGCGGCAACGGGGGCTATGACGGCGCGGAGGTCGATGCGGACGAGGTCGACGTCGGCGATGGACAGGACGAGGTCGCCGGTGACGACGACGCCGCCCTGGAGGAGGCGGTCGAGGAGGTCGATGAGGGCGATCGGGCGGTCGGCAAGGGAGTCGACGGTCACCGGGCGGGCTCCGGGGGAAGGGCGAAGGAGTAGGGGGCCCAGGGGCCGGTCACGTCCACGTGGACACCGCAGAGGCCCTCGGCGGCTGCCAGGACACGGGTGCGGAAGTCGTCGACGCGGTCGGCGGGGACGAGGTAGGTGTCGTTGCTGACGTTGGTGCCGGGGACCGGGCCGGCGAGATCCCCGCGTTGGGGGCGGTGGGCGACGTGGTCGACGGCGAGGGTGGCGACCGTGTCGGTGAGGCGGGAAGCGGTCCGGGTGGCCGCGTGCCAGGCGTCCTCGGCGGTGCGGCGCCTGCGGCGGCGTCCGGCGAGGTAGGCGCGGCCGGGGTTGAGGTCCGCGGCCGGGACCGGGTCGGTGTCGGACGGTGCGGCGTCCGGGGTCTCCGCGGCGGCGTAGATCTTGACGCCGAGTTCCACGTGGCCCGTCAGACGGTCCAGCAGGGGCAGGAAGTCGTCGCGGCGGGCGCCGAGGGTCTGCCGGACGCGGTCCTCGTCGCGGTAGACGGTGGCCAGGCGCAGCGGCAGGACGGCGTCCCCGAGCCCGGCGAGGGCCGCGACGACGGCGTGGTGGGCGCGGGCCGTTGACTCCAGCCAGCTCAGGTCCTCCAGATGGGCTTTGAGGGGTGCCTCGTCGAAGTCCGCGGCCGGGACGGGGCCCACGGCCGCGGCCAGCTGCGGAGCGCGGTCCGCTGACTCCACGAGGCGTATCGGCTCGCCGGCGACGCCGCGCAGGTCGGCGACCGCCTGGTCGGCCTCCGGCGTGCGGCGCAACACCGCGTAGGCATAGACGATGTCCGTGTCGGTCATGGGTTCTGGCTCCTGTCGGCCGCCCGCAGCGCCGCGATCTCGGCGTGCAGGCGTTCGTTCTCCTCCACGAGCGACCGGTCCGGGCGGGCGGCCCGGGAGGAGAGGGAGGGGTCGTTCTCCCACCAGTCGATGCCCATCTCCTTGGCCTTGTCGACGGAGGCGACGACGAGTCTCAGCTTGATGGTGAGCAACTCGATGTCGAGCAGGTTGATCCGGATGTCGCCCGCGATCACCACACCCTTGTCGAGGACCCGTTCGAGGATGTCGGCGAGATTGGCGGCCTGGCCGCCGGGTCCCTGGGCGTACGGGGAGGGAAGGCGGGGTGCTCCGCCGAGTCCGCCCGCTACCGGTTGTGTCATGGTCGAGGGGCTCGTCTCCACTCGGTGATTTCGTCGAGTCGGTCCAGCAGTTCGTCCTCGCGGCGGTCGTACTCGGCCTCGTCGATCCGGCCGTCCAGCAGGGCGCGTTCCAGTTCGACGAGGGCCTGCTGGACGGGGGCCGGATCGTAGTACTCCGCTTCGGCGGCGTTCAGTACCTGCTCGGCGGCCCAGAGGGTGGTGCGCAGGGGCGCGAGCGGGAGGGCGAGGATGCCGGTCAGCAGGCCCATGGATCAGGCGGCGAAGCTGTACGGGGGCAGGGGCCCGCGCAGCCGGAAGTCGTAGGCCTCGCCGTAGTCGCGCGCCAGCCGCTGTCCGGCTTCGGTGAACTCGCGGGCGCGGGCGCGTTCGACGAGGAACGAGACGTTGAGGAAGTCGTCCTTCGCCGGGGCGGCCTCGACCTGGGCACGGGCCAGTCCGGACAGCTGCAGGACGACCTGGTCGGCCAGCAGCCGCTGCCGGGCGTCGACCTGCCGGGCCACCAGCTCTCCGAGGGCGACGCGCTCCTCGTAGGTGCCGTTGCCGTCGCGGGTGCGCTCGTTGAGACGGCGGGCCTCGTCGGACTCGTCGAGCACCTCGCGCAGCAGGTCGTCCTGGGCGCGTGCGGCCTTCAGGTTGAACTCGGTGGTGCCGTGCAGCTCGGCGAGCCTGCGGGTGTACTCCGCGCCGTTCTCCTCCAGAGCCGTTCTGACGGCCGCGTCGTCCGGGGCGAGCATGCCGAACCTCATGGGGAGGACCGCTCCGTCGGCCATCAGCCGCTCCTGCAGCGCCTGGTGGGCCGCGAGGTCACGGCGTTTGGGACGCAGCTCAGGGGGTGCGGGGCTGACGACCGCGGCGAGCCCGCCATGGACCACCGTGGACAGGGAGCCGGCGAGGCCGCCGACGGTCCGCAGTCCGTCGAGCCGCAAGGGGTGCTCGGCGCTGGTGATCGCGTAGACGTACAGGGGCGGGTCGGGCGTCGGTTCCGGGGCGGGTTCCGCTCGGGATTCGGTCGGCGGGGTGCTGCTCACCGCTCCTCCTTGCCGTCGCGGTCGAAGACGTCGCCGATCGCGTCGATGGCGCCGCTGATCGCGCCGCCGGTCTTGCCCCTGGCGCCGCTCTCGACCATGTCGCCGACGATGTCGGTGAGCCGGGCGGGGGCCTTGCGGCCCGCCTCCAGGTCGAGGCGGTTGCAGGCCTCGGCGAAACGGAGGTACGTGTCGACGCTGGCGATGACGATGCGTACGTCGATCTTGAGAATCTCGATGCCGACCAGGGAGACACGGATGAACACGTCGATGACGAGCCCCCGGTCCAGGATGAGTTCGAGGATGTCGTAGAGGCCGGCGGTGCCCGAACCGCTCGATGTGGCGGCGGGTTGCATTCCGCCGCTCTGCGTCATGACGGTCACGGTTCGGTTCCTCTCGCTGGGCTCCGCTCTCGGACACGGCACCGGCCGACCTCGCATGGCCTGGTGGTGCCGTACGCGGCTGGTACGGCACCGGCAACGGGCGGGCGCAGTGCTGCTTGTAGGTACGGGCGCGGCAGCGGTCGTGTTCACGGCGAAACGAGAACAGCCCCGCGAGAAGACGTGAGAGGCCTGCTGCTCCGGCGAGTTGGGAGGAATGAGCCGGTCAGCGACGGTGAAGTCGCAGGCGTGCCAGCCGAGTTGGAGTCGGCAGCCGTGCGGGTGGCGGACCGGCGCCTGCCGGACGCCGGCCCGCCCCCGCCCAAGTCCTCACGTACATGAGTGCTTCTTGACCACTAACGCCCCCGGTCGAGTTGGCCGCGGGCATAGCGCCGCACCCGCTCGTAGCCGAGGAGTTGGCCCTGTTCGTCCAGGCTGACCCGGTAGCTCGCCATGATGGTCATGGTGTCGGGGACCCGTTCCAACTCGACGACCTCCACGTCCGCCGTCCAGCCGTCCTGCGCGGGCCGCAGGGCGGAGACGGACTCCGGGGTGGTGCCGAGCAGCTCGGCGAGCTGAGCCGCCGCGCCGCGCATGGCCTGGGCGGCGGTCACGCGGCCGGAACGGCCTGTCGTGTCGTCTGTCGTACTGCCGGTCGTGTCGGGGGAGTTCGGCATGTCCGGGGCGTCCTGGTCGGTGCTTGTCATGCTCCTACCGTGCCAAGTCCGCGGCTGTGGGGGGAGCGGATCGCGTATCAAGAGCGCCCGGATCGCTGACGAGGCCGGCCGCGTACCGACATGAAGGCCGGCCGCGTACCGACATGATCGACGCCCTGACAGGCCGCCCCCTTCACCCTCTTCTCAGCCGTAGGCATGCCGGCCGGTGAACGCTGTGGTGGGCCTGCCGCCGCTATCCCGTTGGCCGGTATGGCTGGTCGGCCCGGTGCCCGCCCAGCAGTTCCGCTGCCTGGTGCTGCGTGTGCTGGGCAGCCATCTGGGCCTCCGCCACAGCGTCACCGCGTTCACGCACCAGGTGCTCGTAGATCGGCAAGTCATCGCTTTCACTGGTGGTGCGTGTCACAAGCACCGCTCCTTCCGCTGTCGTGCTCTCTTTCCGATGGGCGGAGTAGCCCGTAATGCGGTCAGGTCCGGTTGAGCCGGGCGGCGATTCCATGACCGATCAGCAAATAGATAACGGCCGGGAGACCGTAATTGAGGACGACACGTAGCCCCTCTGTGTCCATAGTGAAAATGTCCTGTGCCCATCCGGCCAGCCAGTCCGCCGTCCCGTGCACGAACTCGACGAATGGATTCGCGCTGTTCGCGTCGAGCAGGTAGAGGAGGATCCACAGGCCCAGCAAACCGGCTGCGACATCGGCGATCGTGCAGATCACAAGGGCTGTCCGCCGTGCGGTGGTCTGGTTGCGCACGGAGCGGTCGGGCCTCGGGGGCTGGTCGTACGTCTGGTATCCGGAAACCGGGTCGGTGTTGCTCACAAGAAATCCGATCTGACGTGTTGTTCTGTCGACAGGGCCACCCGGCGTGCTGTGATTCGGCGCCGGGCGGTAACTCGTTCCTGCCTAACTCAGCGTTTTGCAGGCACTGCCGCGTTACACCTCGGGCCGAGGCAACCCAAATATGGCCTCCTATTCGGGCACTTGGTCAAATGTTCGCCCCGAAGGGACATTTGTGGACGGCGGGGAGGGAAGGGCGGCCCCGTCTCCCCTCGTCAACTGCCACGGACCTGGCATCACGTCGGAGTACCTGTTCAACCGTCTTGCAGACGATTCACCTCGTCGAGGCCGTGCCGGTCATTCGCGGCGTCGTTAGGTCTGGTGACCCGGCCGACACGGCCGGGACCGATCCAGCGGAAGGAAACAACAGAGATGTACAGCGCGCGGCGTATCGCGGTGGTGGCCTCGATGATGCTGATGGCGGTTCCCGCCGGCACGGCCACGGCCCAATGCCGGTGACGGCGACACGGGGGCGGGCGGTGTGCCGTCCAACGTCTCCGGCAGGAACTCCTCCGGCCACGCCAACCTCCGCGGCACGGGCAAGCTGGCGCTCTTCAAGGAGCGCACCTGTGTGGCCGAGGACAACGGCAAGAGCGGCGGGGACCAGGCGGGCCCCAGCGGCGGCGTCCTGTCCAACCTCCTGTTCGCACGCAACGCCTCGGGCCACAGCAACAACTGTGGCAACGAGACGGTGGCGGTGTTCAGCCGGACCACCTGCGTCACCGTGGACAACTCCGCCCACTGAGCAGCCGTATCGGCGCAGCGGTGAGGGACGGGGCCGGTGCCTGACACTCGGCGTCCGCCGAAGCGGCAGGCACCGGCCCTCGCACGGGACAAGAATCCGGCAAAGGGCGGGCGGTTCGGACTGATATGTCGTCAACTTCCTTGTGTATCGGCGTAGTAGCGCCACTGACGGGGCGACTGGCCCCCCTCGGGGTACCGCTGTCGTACGTCCTGCGCGCGCTGGGACCCCGGCTCGCGCACCTCCCGGTCGTCGACGCGTGATCCTCCCTCCTTCGACGGCCCGTTCCCCGGGGCAGGACCCGGTCGAACCGCGCACGGGACGGCCCCACTGTGAGAGTAGCGCCGGGAAACCGGCTCTGACCTCAGCGAATGGAACGCGTTCCGCGCACAAAGATGCGTCAGCTCGTCGTTGACCGGCCATCCGCGGCGGGGCCAGGGTGGTGGAGCCACATCGGATTCCGATCACCCGTTTCCGGTCACCGAACCGAGCGCAGGAGGCCGTGATGCTCCAGACAGACACCCGTGAACACACCGAGTTCCGGGAACACCACGAAGCGGCTGCCGCCGCCACGATCGCGTCGGCCGCACCGGCGGTCTGCGGCGGGCTGGTCTTCCAGCGCTGCCTTTGGTGCGGCACTCCGGCCTACCGCCGTTCGTTCTGCCG
The DNA here is from genome assembly GCF_040295365.1 of Streptomyces sp. NPDC002838. NCBI lineage: Bacteria > Bacillati > Actinomycetota > Actinomycetes > Kitasatosporales > Streptomycetaceae > Streptomyces > Streptomyces sp. NPDC002838. The sequence continues at coordinate 48,466 of NZ_JBEOVF010000048.1, forward strand.
TGCCTGCGGGTCCATGGCCCTCAGACGGGAGCGCAGCGTGGGTGCCGGGGTCGTCGTTCGCCGCAACGGACCCGCCCCGCACAACACGTGGTTCGTCGCGATGGACGAGGGATTCACCCTTGTCTGCCAGGTCACCAGGACGGCGCCGATCGCGGTGTCCGTTGGGGCGCGGGTGAAGGTCATACAGGCCGTCGACCCGCACTGCCAGGGCCTTCCGGTCGCCGAACTCACTGACCCGGCACCGCCGTTGGAGCGCTGGTGGTGACGGGACACGGCTCGGGCGGGGCAACATTCGCGTAGCGGAGACGATCAGAGAGGAGGGTGCGTGGGCACCCAGCACAACGCGTCGGACGGATGGGCCGGCGTTCTCGACGGAGCGGGGCGCGGCGCGCTGGACGGTCTGCGCATCGCCGACTTCTCCCGGGTTCTCGCGGGGCCCTACGCCACCATGCTCCTCGCCGATCTCGGCGCCGAGGTGGTGAAGGTGGAACGGCCGGGCATCGGGGACGACACCCGGGCCTGGCACCCGCCGGCGGACCACGACGGCACGTCGACCTATTTCCTCAGCGTCAACCGGAACAAGAAGTCCGTCGTCCTGGATCTCACGACCGAGGCCGGCCTCGAACAGGCCCGTGCCCTGGTCGCCGAGTCCGATGTGCTGGTGGAGAACTTCCGTCCCGGCACGATGGAACGGCTGGGACTCGGCCCTCGCGAACTCCGCGCCCGGCACCCGGAGCTGATCTACTGCTCGATCAGCGGTTTCGGCAGCGGTGCGGGCGCGGGTATCCCCGGATACGACCTCCTCGTGCAGGCCGTCGGTGGTCTGATGAGCGTGACCGGGAACGCGGAGGGGGAGCCGGTGAAGGCGGGTGTGGCCCTGGTCGACGTGATCACCGGGCTGCACGCCTCGCTCGGCATCCTCGCGGCCCTCCGGCACCGGGACGCCACGGGGGAGGGGCAGCGAGTGGAGGTGAACCTGCTCGGTTCGCTGCTGTCGGCCATGGTCAACCAGGCGTCGGCGTTCGCCGTCGCCGGTGTGGTTCCCGGCCGCCTGGGCAACGCGCATCCGAGCATCGCGCCGTACGAGACCTTCCCGGCCGCCGACCGCCCGATCGCGATCGCGGTGGGCAACGACCGGCAGTTCGCGGCGCTCGCCGAGATCGTCGGGGATCCAGGTCTCGCTCTCGACGACCGCTTCCGTACCAATGCCGACCGGGTCGCCCACCGCGCCGCCCTCCGGGACATCCTGACCGAACGGCTGGGCGTCGCCGGCGCGGACCACTGGTCGGCCGTCCTGCTGGCCGCGGGCGTGCCCGCCGGACCGGTCAACACCCTCGACGAGGCATTCGGCTTCGCCCGGCAACTCGGCCTTCCCGGCATCGTCGACGTCCCTGCCGCACCCGCCGAAGGATCAGAGGGCAGGCCCTCTCGCCAGGTCGCGAGCCCCATCGCGCTGAGCGAGACACCCGCGCGGTACCGTCTGCCGCCGCCGCACCTGGGCCAGCACACCGCGGAGATTCTCCACCGCTTGTCCGACCACTCCTCCGCGCCGAAAGGAGCGGCCACATGACCGGTCCAGGCGCAGGCACCCCGACCGAACCGACCACCGCAACCACCAGGAGCACACGATGAGCCGCAAGCCGATGAACGACCCTCTCGACCTGCTCGACCTCGCCTCCACCCTCTCCGACGAGGAACGTGAGATCCAGGCCACCGTCGCCAAGTTCCTCGCCGACCGGGTGCGCCCGCACATCGGCGAGTGGTTCGAGAACGCGCACTTCGCCCGTGAACTCGCCCCGGAACTCGGCAAGTTGGGCGTGCTCGGCATGCACCTCGAAGGGTACGGCTGCGCCGGCACCAACGCGGTCAGCTACGGCCTGGCCTGCCTGGAGCTGGAGGCGGCGGACTCCGGCTTCCGCAGCTTCGTCTCCGTACAGGGCTCGCTGTCGATGTTCTCCATCTGGAAGTGGGGGTCGGAGGAGCAGAAGCAGCAGTGGCTGCCCCGGCTGGCTGCCGGTGAGGCCATCGGCTGCTTCGGCCTGACCGAGCCCGACTTCGGCAGCAACCCCTCCGGGATGCGCACCAGGGCCGTCCGCGACGGCGACGACTGGATCCTGAACGGCTCCAAGATGTGGATCACCAACGGCGGTATCGCCGATGTGGCCACCGTCTGGGCGCAGACCGAGGACGGCATCCGCGGCTTCCTCGTGCCGCGTGGGACGCCGGGCTTCACCACGCAGGACATCAAGCAGAAGATGTCGCTGCGCGCCTCCATCACCTCGGAGCTGTACTTCGACAACGTCCGGCTGCCCGACTCGGCGCGGCTGCCGCTCGCGGAGGGCCTGCGCGGACCGCTGTCCTGCCTGAACGAGGCCCGCTTCGGCATCCTGTTCGGCGCGGTCGGCGCGGCCCGCGACTCGCTCCAGACGGCCATCGAGTACGCCGACTCCCGCGTGCAGTTCGACAAGCCCATCAGCGCCTTCCAGCTCACCCAGAAGAAGATCGCCGACATGAGTGTGTCCCTCGGCAGCGCCGCACTGCTCGCCGTGCACCTGGGCCGGCTCAAGGACCAGGGGCGTATCAGGCCCGAGCAGATCAGCGTCGGGAAGCTCAACAACGTCCGCGAGGCGCTCGCCATCGCCCGCGAGTGCCGCACCATCCTCGGCGCCAACGGCATCTCCCTGGAGTACTCACCGCTGCGCCACGCCAACAACCTGGAGTCCGTCCTGACCTACGAAGGCACCAGTGAGATGCACACCCTCGTCGTCGGCCAGGCGATCACCGGCCAGGCCGCGTTCCGCTGACCACAGGGGTGAACCGCCGCACCGCTGAAGGCTGAACCGCTGAAGGTTGAAGGAAGACGCCCGTGAACATCGTCGTACTCGTCAAGCAGGTCCCGGACACCGGCGCGGAACGCACCCTGTCCGAGGGCGACCACATCCTCGACCGCGAGGGCGCCGAACTCGTCCTGGACGAAATCAACGAGCGCGCCGCCGAAGAGGCCCTGAGGCTGAAGGAGACGGCGGACGCCCATATCACCGTCGTCTCCATGGGACCCGAATCCGCGCTCGACGCCATCCGCAAGGTCCTGGCGATGGGTGGTGACCGGGGCATCCACATCTGCGACGACAGACTCCGCGGCGCGGACGTGGTGACCACCGCGAAGGTCCTGGCGGCGGCCGTGCGGTCCGTGGAGGACGTCGACCTGGTGCTCGCCGGTGACGCGACCACCGACGGTCAGGCGAGCGCCGTCCCCGCCGTCATGGCGGACCTGCTCGCCCTGCCGCAGGTGACCCATGTGCGGAAGCTGGACGTGGACGCGGGACGGGTGCGCGCCGAGCGCGAGACCGAGAATGGCGAGGCGACGCTCGACGCTCCGCTGCCCGCGCTGGTCAGCGTCACCGAGAAGATCAACGAGCCGCGCTACCCCTCCTTCAAGGGGATCATGGCCGCCAAGAAGAAGCCGGTGGACACGGTCGACCTCGACGACCTGTTCCCCGACGCGACCGGATTCCTCGTGACCCGCACCCGTGTGGTGGAGGCGGTCCCACGCCCTGCACGAACCGCCGGAACCCGCCTCACGGACGACGGTTCGGCCGGCCGGCAGCTCGCCTCGTACCTGATCGCCCAGAAGCTCGTCTGAACCGCCCGACCAAGAGACAGGCCCATGCCCGATGTCCTCGTACTCGTTGATCACGACGGGGAACATGTCAATAAATCCACCTATGAACTCCTGGCAGCCGCGCGACGACTCGGTAAGCCGGCGGCCGTGGTCGTGGGAGCTCCCGGCACAGCGGCGCGCCTCAAGGAACCCCTCGCACACCACGGCGCCACGACCGTCCACGCGGCCGTAACCACCGAAGCGAGCGAGTTCCTCGTCACGCCCGCCGTCGACGCCCTGGAGCTCGCGGTCCGGCAAACCTCTCCCGCCGCCGTTCTGGTCTCCGCCACGACGGACGGCAGGGAGGCGGCCGGGCGTCTCGCCGCACGGCTGGACGCCGGGCTGCTGATCGACGCGGTCGACCTGGACTCGTCGGGAGTGGTCACCCAGATCGTCTTCGGCGGGTCCTGCACCGTGCGCTCACAGGTCACCCACGGCATACCGGTGATCGCCCTGCGTCCCGGCGCCTTCGAGCCCGAAGAGCATCCCGTGGAGGCAGGGGAGCGGGAGCTCGCCCCATCACCGATCGACCCTGCGGCGTCCGCCCGCATCACGGCCCGGCGCGCCGCACTCGCGAGCGACCGACCCGGACTCACCGAGGCGACGGTCGTCGTCTCAGGAGGCCGCGGTGTCGGAGGAGCGGACGGCTTCGAGGTGGTGGAGCGGCTGGCCGACGCCCTGGGAGGTGCGGTGGGCGCCTCGCGGGCCGCGGTGGACGCCGGCTACTACCCGCACCAGTTCCAGGTCGGGCAGACCGGCAAGACCGTCTCCCCCCAGCTGTACGTCGCCCTGGGTATCTCCGGGGCCATCCAGCACCTCGCCGGAATGCAGACGTCCAGGACGATCGTCGCGGTCAACAAGGACCCGGAGGCGCCGATCCTCGACCTCGCCGACTACGGCGTGGTGGGCGACCTGTTCACGGTGGCTCCTCAGCTCACGCAGGAAGTGGCCGCCCGCCGCGCGGTCGGTTGAGGGTCCGGCGACTCGTATCGCAGGCGCGGCGGGTGTTCGCCCCGCTCTGGTCGTCTCCCACCGTCCGGTCAGCAGACCGGCACCCCGGGAACCTGGTTCTCCGGCACGCTGAGATAGATGTTGGTCATGTAGCCGCCGTACTGCGGCAGATGGGCCCACCAGTCGTTGACGTAGGGCGGGGCGCTGACCTGCTGGCCGCGCTTCTGGCAACCGACCAGGACCTCGACGCCGGCGGGCAGCGTCGTGACCGCGCCGGAGGTGGTCGTCGCCTGGGTGCGGACGCGGACCCCGCTGCCCCAGGTGCCGATCCACGTACCGGCGGGGCGTGCGGCGCCGGGGACGTTCAGCGAACGGGTCAGCCGCCCCACGTCCGTGTAGGCCTTGCCGTAGGACGTTCCGCTGGGGTGCAGGGTGAAGACCGCCACGATGGAACGGTCGCCCGCGCCCACCACACCCGTCGTGTGCAGTGCCGGACGCGCAAGGTCCACGGCGTCGGCGCCCGCCGGCGTCCGTGCGACCGTCCCGCCCGGTTCCTTCGCGGCCTTCGCGGTCGTCGCCGTGCACCCTCCGGAACTGAAGCCCGACCAGCCCTGTTTGACGGCCCAGGGACGGTTGAAGGAGCCCGCGATGCCGAAGTGCTGGTCGTAGCCGTCGGTGGCGCAGCGGGTGGACTGCCGCAGGTTGCCGAGGACGTAGTCGCGGACCGCCGGGGGAGCGGAGTCCAACAGGTAGCGGTAGATCCTCACGGTGTCACGGGCCGAGAGAGCCGTGTAGCCCCAGTAGCCGGGGTGGGTCGACGGCGGCCGGACGGTGTCCGTCAGGCCGAGCCGCGCGACCATCCGGTCGACGATCGCGCCCGCGCCGTTGTTCGCCCAGAACGTGCTCGCCGCCGCGTCGTCGCTGCCCCGCAGCATGGCGTCGATCCGGGACCGGTCGGCGGCCGACAGGGAGTCGGGGCCGCGGTTCCAGAGAACGTCCAGGGCGATCAGCAGTTTCACCACGGACGCCGACCGGAACTGCCCGGCGGTGTTCAGCTGCTCGGTGAACGTGCCGGTGTGGCGATCGAAGACGGCGACGCCCGCCGTCACCCCGGCCGGCACGTCGGCTCGAACCGCCGGGGGCGGCGACGGGGACTCGACGGACGCGGCGCTCGCGGTGGTGCACACGAGCGCCCCGAGGGCGGCGGCCAACAGGCCCGCCCGCACCGCGCCACGACGGGCGGACCGGACGACGGCTCCGCCACGTGCGCTGCTCAAGGTCATCATGGTGATCCTCTGGTTTCGGTAGAGGCGCGTCGCATACGGGCCGCAAGCCGCCACGACCCGCGAGGTACGGCGTACTTGTCCCGTCCGAGGGGAGAGGAGCGCCGCGGCGGCCGGGACGACCGCCGCGACACCCCTCGCACCGGCACGGACGCCGGTCAGCACTCACGCACTCCCGGCAGCCAGGCGGCGGGGTGGTCGATGTAGATGTTGCTGACGTAGCCGCCGAGCGCCGGGACGTAGGACCAGGCGTCGTTGCTGTAGCCCTCGGCGTTGACCATGTCGCCGCGCTTCTGGCACTCCACGTAGACCGGGGTCGGCCCGGTCAGCGTGCGCACGACCGCCGCGCTCAGCCGTGCGTCGGCGCGCACCCGGACCGACGTACCCCAGGTGGTGAAGTTGGTCCCGGGCGTGGTGCTGCCCGGCGTGCACGGCAGGCCCACACCGCGCTCTCTCAGGTACGGAACGGGGTCCATGCCCCGGGTGCTGGACGTGGAGCTGTGCGCCTCGAAGTGCAGGTGGTTGCCGGTGGATTGGCCCTCGGAGCCCATGCGCGCGATCAGCTGACCGCTGCTCACCCGCTGGTTCACGGAGACGAGACGCTCGTACATGTGGCCGTACTCGGTGACCGTGCCGTCGTCGTGCCTGATGCGGATCCACTGGCCGTAGCCGCTGGCGGGGCCGGAGACGATGACCGTGCCCGGCCCGGTGGAGTAGATCGGCGTACCGCGGTTGTTGGCGATGTCGACGCCGTCGTGACCGGAGTGCCACCACTGGGTGACCGTCCCGGCGGTCGGGCAGGACCCGGCGTAGCCGGCGGGCTTGGCGGGCGGAGCGGCGTCGGCCGCGCCGGCCGTGAGCGGAATCAGCCCGGTCGCGGCGACCGTGGCGACGAGCATCCCGATGGACTTGGTGCGCTTGAACACGCGCATGGCGAGATCTCCTCCGTGCAGGAACGTGCAGGAACGTGCGGGAACGTGTAGGGATCGGTTCAGTGGGGCCGGCGGTGCCCGTGGATCAGCAGGCGGGAACTCCGGGCAGCCAGGCCGCCGGGTCGTCGATGTAGATGTTCGAGATCCAGGCCTTGTACTTCGGCAGGTACGACCAGGCGTCGTTGCTGTAACCCTCGGCGTGGACCATCTCTCCGCGCGCCTGGCACAGCACGTCCACCGGCGTGGGGCCGGGCAGACGGGCCACGGGAGGCTTCTGGGTGCCGGGCTCCGGACGAAGGCTCACACCGGTGCCCCAGGTCATGAACCGCTTCGTGCCGGCCGGCGGCTGCTCGTTGCCCGCGATGCGCAGGGCGCCCGCGTACTGGGCGTTCAGCCGCACGTCGCTGACCATGACGAGTGTTCCGGACTCCCGGGCCTCGACCATCTTGCCGTCGCCGAGGTAGATGGCGATGTGGTGGACGCTGTTGAGATTGCCCGGGTTCGACCCCCACAGCAGCAGATCGCCCGGCTGCAACGGGCCGAGCCCCTGGTCGCGGGTGAACCGGGCGGTGGCACCACTCCATTGGGCCTGGTTCCAGGACCCCTCGGGCAGGGCGATGCCCGCTCCCTGCCACGCCGCGTACTGCACCAGGTGCGAGCAGTCGAAGCCCTTCACCTGGCTGTCGTGGGCGCCGGGACCGCCGCCGGGGTAGTCCTGACCGTACGTCGGCCCGTGGATGGAGCCGCCGCCCCACGAGTACGGCACCCCGATCTGCGAGCACGCGGCGTTGACGATCGCCTGTGCCTGGGCGGGCGCGTTCGCCAGGGGACGGCAGTCGGCGGCGGCCACGGTCTGCGAGGAGAGCGGCGACGCGGCGGCCATCGCCGTACCGGTACAGGTCAACGCGGTGGCGAGCAGCAGTCCTCCTGCCACCGCCAGTGTGCGGTTCGTGCGACGCATGTGGTTCCCCCTGGTGTGTTCGCGCGATCTGCGGATGAGCTGTGCGGGTGAGCGGTGCACGGATGAACTCGCGTGCGAGTGAGCCGCGTTCGGCAGTCGGTCGGGCTGCCTCATGTCGTCGTCGTGCACGCCGTCGAGGCGGGCCGCGCGGGCCCGTCGGCCTTCGTGGAGGAGACGGGAGCGGAGAGGGGTTCGTATGCGTCGAGCGCGGCCCGGATCTTGGCGAGTCCGCGCATACGGTTGCGCTGCACCGTGCCACGGTGTGCGCCGAGCCGTTCCCCCGCCATGTCGTGGGTCAGGCCCTCGATGTCGACCAGGATCACGGCGGCCGCCTCCTTGGGGGACAGCCCGCGCAACAGCGCGGTCGCCACCGCCTCGGCCTCCCTGCTCGCGAAGCCGCCGTCCCAGCCCCGTTCCGGCAGCCGGTCGGTGCAGCGCTCCTGACGCGAGGGATGCCGCCACAGGTCGCGCAGCAGGTTCAGCGCCGCCGCGCAGGTGTAGGCGTACGGCTGCTGCTGACGCGCCAGGGTACGGGCACGAGCCCGGCGGGAGAGTCTCAGATACGTCTCCTGCAGCAGGTCGTCGGCGTCGTGCGGATTGCCGGTCAGGGCCAGCAGCCGGCGCCGCAGCTTCGGCATCACGGCGGTGAACGCCTCGTCGAACTCGGCCGCGGTCATGTGGTCGGTGATGGTGATCGTCGTCGTGGTCGTGGTCTCGGCGGTCATGGACGAGGTGGTCGTCGTCGCGATGCGGGTCTTCTCCACGGTGTTCCCCCGGGTTCGTCTGTCTCAGACTGCGGTTGGGCATGTGCCTGCGGCGCTACGGATGGCTCAGAGCGGCGGGACCGTACTCGGCCGCCGGCGCCTCGGTCAGCAGCGCCCAGTACCGGTCTCCGTACGACCAGTGCCACCACTCGGTCGGGTAGTTGACGAACCCCGCGGCCGTCATGGCCCGGCCCATCACCGCACGGTTGGCCCGGGCCTCGGCGTCGATGTTGACCGCGGCGGTACGGCAACCGCCCGCGCTCTCCTCGGGAGTGGCATTGACCTCGGTACCGAGGGGGAGTTCCGCCCCGTCCCCGGCGCACAGCGTCAGATCCACCGCGCCGCCGCTGACGTGCGGGGCGACCTCCGGGGGCGAGATGTACGCGCTGGCCAGCTCGCGTATCCGCTCCGGCGAGGCGTAGGGATGGGCCGTGCGCAGCGCGGCCGCGTACGCGTCGAAGTAGCGGCGTTGCAGCGCGGGCGGCCGGAAGCCCTCCACCATCAGCAGGCGGATGCCCGGGGGCAGCGCGTCCTGCGCGAGCAGGAGCCGGCGCAGGACGCCGGCCCTCAGATGCGCGTACGAGCCGTCGTCGTCGGCCTTCCGCGTGTCGACCCGCAGCGCGGCGACCTCCCGGGCGTCGACCAGGCGTTCACCGTTCTCGGCGACACGCGTCGCGGCCACTCGGTGGTCCGAAAGCAGAATGATGTCCGTCACGCTCACAGCGTGGAGGTGGGCTCTGCAAGAACGATGCAGATCTTCTGCAGGACGACATGCAGCGCCAGTGCAGAGCGGGCGGTGCGCGGAGCGAAGCGGCCTGAAAGGCCGTCACCGCCCCGCGCACCGCCCGCCCCGATGGACCAGACCGTGCGCGCTGATCGCCTCTCGTCAGAAGCAGTCGTCGAAGTTCTCCGAAACACCGGGGATGGGCTCCCAGTTGTCGCCCCCGCTGACGTACACCGCGCTGATCCAGCCACGGGGCCCGCCGGCGTCCACCTGGACCCAGTAATTGTTCACGTACTGCCCGTCCCTGACGGTGTCACCGGTGTTCTGGCAGTACGCCGTGACGTTCATCCGGCTGACCTTGATCCCGCTGTACGGCGGGCACTGGAACGAAGCGCACGCGCGCATGTTCACGTCGGTCGCCCAGACGTAGACCCTGGTCGTGTCCGCCGCCTGCGGGGCGGGCGCGGCCGCGACCATGGACAGTCCTGCGCCGCACGCCGCCACCGCGGCGACCGCCGTCCGGCGCAGTCGGTTGATTCGCTTGGTCGGTGATCCGGTCATGGGCCCTCCGGTTGGTTCGTGTCGGGTCGTCGATGCGCCCGGATGACGGTCCCGGGGAGCCGGCCGTATGCCTCACACCGAGGGGCGCTCATACGGAGGGACGTTCACTTCCGTCCACAGGTCGAAAGCCGGACAGTCTCTTCTTCGGATTGGGAGGAATTCTCACCGGACACCCAGCGAATTTCGGCCACCTGCCTCCCATACCGGTCTGTCGTGAAAAACGGGCAGTCCGGCGTGAGGCATGCCTGTCGGCGGGTGCCGGTATGTTGTCCCCGACTGCGGGAATGTGAAATCGGGGGACACGGTGGACGTTCGCCTTCTGGGTCCGGTCGAAGTGTCGAGCGGAGGACACCGTATTTCGCTGAACGGTGCCAAACCGACGGCGATACTCGCGGCTCTCGTCGTGCGTCTCGGTGAGGTGTTGTCCGCCGAGCGGTTGGTCGACCTGATCTGGGAGGAGGAGCCGCCCGCCACCGCGCGGGCACTCGTCGCCTCGCACGTCTCCGGACTGCGCCGTGCCCTGGCCGGTACGGAGTACGGCGACGCGATCCGCACCCGCTCCCCGGGTTACGTCGCCGAGTTCCCTCCCTCCGCCGTCGACGCCCGGCGCTTCGAGGACGCGTTCACCGCCGGTCGCAACGCGGCCCTCGACGGGCGGGCCGAGGAAGCCGTCGAAACCCTGCAGGCGGCGTCGCGCCTGTGGCGCGGCCAGGACGCCCTGGAAGGACTCGGCCAGTCCTTCGCCCGCGTCGAGTCCATGCGCCTGACGGAACTCCGGCTCGAGGCAAAGGAGTTCCGCTTCGCCGCCGAGCTGGAACTGGGCCGTCGCACGGATCTCGTCGCCGAACTCGTCGCACACGTCGCCGCCCACCCCCTGCGAGAGCGCCCGCGCGGCCAGCTGATGACCGCGCTGTTCCGCACCGGCCGGGTGGCCGACGCGCTGGGCTGCTACGACGAGGGCCGCCGTCTGCTCCGTACGGAGCTGGGCGTCGACCCCGGTCCGGAACTGCGGACACTGCACCAGGCCCTGCTCCGGGCGGACACGACGGTGCTGGGAGCGCCGGCCCGCCGCCGGGCCACGCCCTCGGGGGAGAGACACGTACACGAGGAGGCGGCGGTTGCCCCCTCACGCTCGGACGGGGACACACCGTCACACCACCGTTTCGAGCGGTCCCACGACGACACAGACCGTCCGGCTCCCTCCCAACTGCCTCCCGACGTGGCCGACTTCGTAGGCCGCACCGAACAGATCGCCTGGGCGACCGCCCTCCTGGAGCAGGTGCGCGACCCGCTGCGCACCGCGCCACCCATCGGTGTGATCTCCGGCCGGTCGGGCACCGGCAAGACCGCCCTGGCCGTCCACGTGGGTCACCGCACCGCCGCACTCTTCCCCGACGGACAGCTCTTCGTGGACCTGCGCGCCTCGGACTCCGAGCCCGTACGGACCGCGGACGCCCTGGCCCGACTGCTGCGCGCCCTCGGGGTGGACTCCGACACTCCGGCGCGCGACGAGGAGGACCTCCTCGGCCTGTACCGCACGCACATCGCGCGCCGCCGGGTCCTGCTCATCCTCGACAACGCGGTCAGCGAAGCCCTCCTGCGCCCGCTGCTCCCACCGGGCGGCGGCTCGGCCGTGCTGATCACCGGCCGCCGCCGACTTGTCGCCCTGGAAGGCGCCGCCCACCTCGATCTGGGTGTGCCATCCGAAACGGAGGCACTGGACCTGCTGGCCCGCGTGGCCGGCCCGACACGGCCCACCCTGGAGCCCGACCGGGCCGCCGAGATCGTCGCGCTGTGCGGTCGGCTCCCGCTCGCCGTCCGCGTCGCCGGCGCCCGTCTCGCCGCGCGCCCCCACTGGACACCGGCACGGCTCGCGTCACGCCTCCAGGACGAGCGCCGCCGCCTGGACGAACTGCAGGCGGGCGACCTGGAAGTGCGCGCGAGCCTCGGACTCGGCTACGCCGACCTCGACAAACAGGAGCAGCGCGCCCTGCGCCGCCTGGCCCTGATGGATCTGCCCGACTTCGCCGCATGGGTCGCCGGGCCGCTCCTCGACGTGAGCGCGGGCGATGCGGAGGACGCGGTCGAACAACTCGTGGACTGCCACTTCGTGGAGGTCGTACGCACCGACGAGACCGGCAGAACGCGCTACCGCATCCACGACCTGGCGCGCGAGTACGCCCGGGAACGCTGTCTGGCCGACGACGCCCGACAGGTACGGGAGACGGCGGTTCGAAGGCTGGTCGACCGCTGGCTGGACATGGCACGCGGCGCGGCAGCCCGCGGGCCGGGCGGCGCGTCGCGGCTCCTTCCGGTCACCACGACCGACGAGCCGGCACATTTCGCGGACCAGCCGGCACCACGGACGGAACCGTTGACGCACCCGGCGGGCGAGCCGACACACCTGGCGGGCGAGCCGACCGCGTGGTTCGCGGCCGAGCAGCGGTGCCTGCTCGCCGCGGTCACCCACTGCGCGGAGCACGGCATGTTCGACGCCGCCCGCGCACTCGCCGCCGCCCTCATGGCCGCCTCCGCGGCCCTCTACAACCAGTTCGACGCCTGGTCCCGCTCCCACGACGTGGCCTTGGAAGCGGTGCGTCGCGGCGGGGACGTCGAGGGCGAGGCCTGGCTGCTGAACGGTCTCGGGCAACTCCGCCTGGAGCAGGACCGCTTCGACGAGGCTCACGGGTTCTTCGCCGCGGCACTGCGCCTGTTCGAGGAGCGAGCCGTACGACGCGGCCGCGCGGACGCGTTGGCCGGCATGGGCGCGGCCCGCCGCGAACAGGCCCGTTTCGACGAGGCGCTGGCCCTGCTGACCTCGGCGCTCGAGCAGTACCGGGAGCCGGAGGACATCGCGTCCATGGCCCATGTGCTGTACGGCATCGGATGCGTGTACCGGGATCAGGGCCGCCACGACGACGCATGGGACGCCCTCTCCCGCGCGCACCGCCTGTACGTGACCGCCCGCGACCGGCACGGCGAAGCACTCGCGCTGCGCTCACTGGGCCTGTGCCACCGGGCGCGGGGTGACTTGCCGAGCGCGGAGGCACTGCTGCGGCAGTCCCTCGACATCTTCGAGGAGACGGACGACGTCTTCGGCGTCATGTACGCGAATCAGTCCCTGGCCAAGGTGGAGTTCCGGCAGGGCCGGATGACCGACGCCCGGCAACGTCTCGACCGGTGTCTGGAGATCACCCGCGAGCGCGAGGACATGTTCGGAGAGGCCCTCGTCCTGCGCACCATCGGCGAGTGGTACCTCGCCGCGTCCGACTGGAAGACCGCGACCGAGACCCTACGACAGGCTCTCGGCCTGTGGGACAAGCTGGAACTGCCGCTGTGGCGCGCCCGCACCCTGCGGGACCTGGCCCGCGCCGAACTGGCCAAGGGCGCGGCCGGAACGGGGCGCGAGCTCGAAGAGGAGGCGCACCGCGTCTTCCGCCGACTCGGCAGCCGCGAAGCCCTGGAACCCACGGAACCTCACGACGCCCCAGGACGCTGAGGCAGCCCCCGCACGACGAGCGAGTCGGCCCGGCACTCATACGAGAGGCGACCACCCCCCGTCGCCAGGGTGGACGGCGCGGCACCCGCCGCCCGCGACCACAGCCGGGAGAGGACTCCACCATGACCAGCACGTCACCACCCACGGGCGGACGCAGGCACCAGGACGGGCCCGGACACCGCTTCCCCTTCAGGGCACTGCGCTCCCTCGCCGGGCTCCTCGTGGTCGTCGCCTCGATCCTGGTCTCGGCCGCACAGCCGGCGGCCGCACACCCGCCGAGCGGGTCCGTGTACGTGTGGGCGAGCGACGTACGAGTGCGTACGTGCCAGAGCACGTCCTGCGACCTCGCCACCACCGAGCGGCTGACCCGTGTCAGGGTCCAGGCGTACTGCCAGTTGGACGCGGGCGAGCGCGGCCGCGTGACCGACGGCCCCTACACCAACACCTACTGGGTCCAGATCATCACACCCCGAAGGACCCTGGGCTGGATCTCGGCGGTGTACGTCAGCGGCGGCTCCAACAACTCCCCGGTGCCCGGTGCCCCGGTCGACAGCCCCACGGATCCCGACATCGACTGCGAGTACGTCTGAGCCGCCGACACCATCGGGGAAACCGGAGGACACAGTGAACGCACGCAGCACGGTCAGGGCGCTGACCACGGCCTTCCTCGCCGCCGCCGCGGCGGTGGCCGGTCCCGCGGCCGCGACGGCGACCGGGGCCGTGGCTGGAGAGAGGACCCAGGCGGGGGCGATTGACTTCACGGAGGTCCAGGTATGGGCGACCGGCGTCAACGTCCGCAACGGCGCCTCGGGAACACCCGCCTTCGAACAGTGCAAGAGCAACACGGGAGACGAACACCTGGCACACGTCAGTGACTGCGAGTACTGACATGGCACGGCTCCTCCGTCGAGGACACCGGGTTCTCCCGACCTCGGTGGCCTCCCTGCTGCTCGCCCTGGCCGCCGTCACCGTCGGCGGCTGCTCGGTCGGCGGCGGGGCGGAGACCTCCCTCGACGTCCCGGCACCTGTCTCCACCCACTCTCCCGTCTCGACCGCCGAACGGTCACTGCTGTACGACGCGGAGCAGACGCTCATCCGGCGATGCATGAGCCGGCACGGGTTCACCGTCCGGAAGGTGCCGGAGCACCCGCTTCCCGAGCACCGGGACTTCCCGTACGTGGTCGACGACGTGGCCTGGGCGCGCGAGCACGGGTACGGCAGCGATCTGGAGCGGCGGGCGCGTGCGCTCCGGGACACCGACCCCAACCGGCGCTACGCCGAGTCACTCGGCGCCGAGCGCCGTGCCGCGGCGATGGACGCGCTGCACGGGCGCAAGCGCAACGCGCTGACCGTGACACTGCCCTCCGGGGCCGAGGTGGGCCGCAGCGACGAGGGATGCACGGCGGAGGCCGAGACAGAGCTGTACGGAGACCTCGCGGCCTGGTTCCGTGCCGAAGCCGTCACCCAGGCGGTGTCCGGCCTGCGCCGGTCGCAGGTGACCGCCGATCCCGCCTACACCGGGGCCGTACGCGCGTGGTCCGCCTGCATGCACGGGCGCGGCCTGCCCCATCCGGACCCGGCGGCCGCCCGCGCCCGATTCCTGGACACACCCGGCAAGGGCACACCGACCGAGGAACGGCGCACGGCGGTCGCCGAGGCGGAGTGCGCGCTGAGCAGCGGGCTGTCCGACACCGTCGGCCGGCTGACCAGCCGGTACGGCGATGCCCTGAAGGCCGAGCACCACTCGGTGTTCCGCGAGCGGGACCGCCTGCGGCGCGCCGCGCTGCCACGGGCACGGGCGATCGCCGGCACCGACTGACCAGGCACCGGCCGACCCACGAGGAAGACCACCACGGAGAAGGGGAAGAGCATGAAGACCACTGCGTTGCGCGCCGGGCTGGCCGCGGCCGTTCTGACGGGGCTCACCGCGTTCGCGGTACCGGCGACGGCACAGGCCGCGGACCCGAACGGCGCCCCGGCCCCAAAGCCCGCGACCACAGCCGCGGCGGCCCCCGCGGCCGACGGAAACTTCTATGCCTACGAGTACGTCGGTCTCATGGGCACGTACTGCGCCTGGGCCGGTGACGACGCCAACTGGAGCACGTGCTCGCCGCGAGGCGGCATCCGTAACCAGGCGAGCTCGGTCGAGAACCGGGGCTTTCCGGGCGCCTACGAGGACGTCCTCGTGTACTGGGACAACGCGGACGACGCCGGCGGCTGGGACGGCGCACGAGCGTGCATCCAGAACGGCTGGTCGTACGGGCACCTGTACATGTACGAGTTCCCGGCGAACGGGGCGGGTGGCGGCGAGAAGATGGAGAACAACATCTCCGCCCACCGCTGGGTGCACTCCTGCACCGAGGACCCGCTGTAGCGAGAACCCCGCTCCATGAGCACGGAGCGCTGCCCGAGGATGCCCCAGCGACAGGGTCATACGGGCGCGCCTCCCGTTCCGTCGTACGGCCGGACAGGAAACATCCACGGCGAAGGGGACACCGATGGGGAAGCGATCCACCAGGCTGGCGGCCACCGGGCTGGCGCTCGGCGCGGCCCTCTCCCTCCTCGGCACGGCGGGCAGTGCGCACGCCGCCGAGCAAGGCAGGGACACCACCGTGCAGGCCGGCAGCAACATCCGGGCGGGGGCCACCACGACCAGCAGGTACCTCGGCACCACGAAGTCCGAGAGCGTGGGGGCGATCAGCTGCTACACGTACGGCCAGTACGTGAGAGTCGGCAGCTACGGCACCGACGTCTGGTACTTCGGCAACGTCTTCGACGAGGGCTCCAACCCGCCGCACGCCTACCTCAACGTGTGGGTCTGGGGCGGCAACGTGAACGTGGGCGCCGACCCGGCCCCCGGTATCCCCCGCTGCTGATTCCGAACCGAACCGAGGAGTACACCCATGACCAAGCGAAGTGTGTCGACAGCGGCCGCCGGGATCGTGCTCGGCGCGGCCGTGTCCCTGCTCGGCACCACCGGGACCGCCGAGGCCGCGCCCACCGGTGCCACTGGCTACGCGACGACCGTGCAGGCGCACAGCAACCTGCGCGACGCCCCCAACACCAGCAGCCGCATCTGGGGCACCACGACGACGGTGACCGAGGCCGGCGTCGAGTGCTACACCCGCGGCCAGCGCGTCACCGCGGGCGGATACACCACGAACGTCTGGTACTTCGGCACCGTCATCGACTACGACATCGGCCACATCTACTCCAACGTGTGGATGTGGGGCGGCAACGTGAACGTGGGCGCCGACCCGGCCCCCGGCATCCCCCACTGCTGACCGGCCCACACTTGCGCAAGGCACACCCCGCGGCGGCGTCAGGGCAGAACAGGACCGCCGCGGGGTGAGAACGGGGCGTTCAGGGGCATGGTCGGCCAAGGAGCGGATCCGGACGAGCAGGGGACGCCCGGATCCGCCCCTTGGGACCTGCGGTTCAGGGGATGGCGACGTAGTTGCTGAACCCGCCGTCGCGGTCCTCGAGGCCCGATATCGCCTCGTTGACCCTGGACAGCGGGAACGGCTTGGCCTGCAGGTAGGACAGGTCCAGGGCGCCCGTGGCCACCATGTCGGCGAGTTCCTGCCCCTGCGCGGTGGAGAACCAGTTGGAGCCGATCAGCTGGACCTGCTCGTCCATGAGCCACTTCACGTCCACGGGCAGCCGATCGGCCACGCCGCCGACGTTGACGACCTTGCCGCCCCTGCGGACGCCCCGCATGGAGTCGAGCATCGTCTCCACCGGTGCCTTGGCGCCCAGGGCACTGATCACGTAGTCCGCGCCCTCGCCGCCGGTGCGGGACTTCGCCCACTCGCCGGTGGAGCCGTCACCCAGCCGGAAGACCTCCACCCGGTCCGGGGCCAGTTCCTTGACGCGCTTGAGGAGCTCCTCGTTGCGGCCGGTCCCGAGGATCCGGGAGGCACCGGAGGCCAGCGCGAGTACGGTCGCGGCGACCCCGAGGGTTCCCGTGACCCCGTCGATGAGCGCGACCTGGCCGGGTCCCGCCGCGGCGTTCTTGAGGGCCCCGTAGGACGTGCCGATGTAGCCCAGCTTGCCAGCCTGCTCGAACGCCATGTTGTCCGGGATGTTGACGATCGAGTACTGCGGGGCGGTCATGTACTCCGCGAAACCGCCGTACGGGTACAGGTCGAAGATGCGCTGGCCGTCACGGGAGGTGCTGAAGTAGCCGTTCAGCGTGAAGTAGCGGCACCGGCTCAGTTCACCGCCCCGGCAGACCTGGCAACTCCCGCACCCACGCAGGGGGTTGACGTACACCCGGTCACCGGGCTTGGTGTTCAGCACCGCCTCGCCGACGGCTTCGACCACTCCGGCGGCGTCCAGGCCGAAGACGGCGGGGAACTTGGGCAACGGCTGGTGCGGGAACCACGTGGGCCAGTTGTTGATCACGTTGGCCATGTTCGGCACGATCCCGCACGCCTTGACCCGCACCAGCACGTCGGTCGGCCGCGGGGTGGGCACGTCGATGGTGTCCACCGACATCGGCTCACCGAGCGCGTGCAGTCGTGCAGCGAGCATTTTCGCCATTGAAATACTCCTTGGAATTCCTGCGAAAGCGCGCAGGGCCGTTCAGAAAGTTCAGAAAGGGTTTGCGTAACCGCTCTCAAGGTCGATGTCCAGCAGCCCCATAATGCGGACGCCGGAGTTGTACCAGGCGACGGACAACGACAGTTCGACCATCTGCCGGTCCGTCAGGCGGTCGGCCACGGCCCGCCACGTGCCTTCCGAGACATCGACCTGGAGCGTGGATTCCTTGGCGAGGCGCATCACCGCCTTCTCCGTCTCGTCGAACAGGTCGGACGACTCGAAGTCGGCCACCGCCGCGAGCTGTTCCTCGCTGAGTCCGGCCTTGAGCCCGTGCGACTGGTGGTGCGCGACCTCGTACGCGGACCGGGTCGCGTAACCCACGGTCAGGATCGCCAGCTCACGCAGCTTGGGGCTGAGATCGGCGGCCCGCAGCGAGTTGGCGTAGGTGAGGAAGGCGTCCAGCTGGGCCGGCGCGCCCGCGAGGGCGAGGAAGATGTTCGCCGTCGGTACCTTGCGTTCGGCCTCCAGCCGGTCGTACAGGGGTTTCTGTGCCTCGTCCGCGTCCTCGCGGCGCAGGTAGGGGACTCGTGCCATGGCGTCTCCTCGGGGAACGTGATCGTGCGAAAGGTCAGTGGACCGACTGTCAGGGGGCGGACTGCTCGAGCAGGAACCGCTCCATCGACATCGGCTTCGGCAGCTCGGCCGGCGGAATCTGCGGCGCGCCGACGAAGGGCGACGCCTCGAAGTACCACTTCTCCAGGGCCGGAAGGCCCCACCGGGCGTTGGTGCTCAGCGATCCCGCGTCCCAGCGCACCGGCTCGATCTCGGTGTCGATCGTCTGGTAGTGGCTGTTGAAGACCTCCACCCGGTGGCCGTCGGGGTCGCGGAGGTAGACGAACAGCATCCCGCCCGGACCGTGCCGTCCAGGGCCCCGCTCCACACCGTCGCCGTAGCCGAGGATGCCCGCCCAGTCACAGGCGGTGAAGATGTCGCGGCTCTCGGAGACGGTGTAGGCGAAGTGGTGCAGGGCGGGCCCGGTGTTCTCGATGATCGCGAGGTCCAGGCAGGTTCCCTTGCGGTACATGAAGGCACCCAGCAGCTTGTCGCCGTGCTCCAGGTACTCCGAGTTGCGGAAGCCGAGCTCGCTGTAGAACGCGCACAGCTCGTAGGTGTCGGGCGCGAAGATCTGGTAGTGGTCCAGCCGCTGTGCGTGGGCGCCCTTGTAGGACTGGAAGTCGATGTGCAGCCGCGGCCGTGTCTCCATGTGCGCGCACAGTTCGATCGGCGTGCCGATGGGGTCGCTGACGTGCAGGGTGCGGGCCTGGTACGGGACGTCGACCCACTCGGCGGGCAGGCCCCGCTCCCGGAACCAGTCGTAGGCGAGGTCCAGGTCCTCGTCGAAGAAGACCCGGTAGCCGACCCTCTTGCACGTGCCCGCGCCCTCTTCGTCCAGCTCCAGGACGAGGCTGTGGTGGCAGGCCTCGGCCAGGCCGCGGAGGTAGCAGGTGCGTTCGTCCTCGTCGCTGACGACGAGCCCCAGCGCGTTCACGTAGAAGTTCCGGCTCTCGGCCAGGTCGGCCACGGTGAGACGCACATGGCTGGAGCGGGTGATGTTGAAACTCGGGCGCAGATTGACGGGAGGCAGCATGGTGGTCTCCGTGCTCCGATCGGCTCTGGATTTCGATGACTGTAATACTTCGAGACCGTTTTACGGCTTGGTCGCGGAAGACGCCTTGGTTGTGGAAGACGCGGACTCGGCGAATGTGAAGGCGGACCATCCGCTGAAATTCGCGGATTCGCCGAGGGACTCCTCGATACGCAGAACTTCGTTCCACTTGGCCATTCGCTCGGAGCGGGTGAACGAGCCCACCTTCAGCTGACCCGCGTCCCAACCGACGCTCAGATGGGCGATGGTGACGTCCTCGGTTTCCCCGGACCGGGCGGAGACGATCGTGCCGAAACCGGCGTCCTTTCCGGCGCGCAGGGCCTGGAAGGACTCCGTGACGGTACCGGCCTGGTTCGGCTTGACGAGCACGGCGTTGGCCGCCCCGCTGGTGGCCGCGGCCTCCACCCGCTTGGCGTTCGTGACCAGGTAGTCGTCGCCGATCACCTGGCAGCGTCGGCCGTACCGCCGGGTGAACTCCAGCATGCCCTCGTGGTCGTCCTCACCCACCGGGTCCTCGACGGAGAGGATCGGATACTGCTCGATCCAGCCGCCCAGCATGTCGATCAGCGCTTCGGTGTCCAGCGTGCGGTCGTCCAGGGCGAGCGTGTACCGCCCGGCACCGCCGAACTGCGAGGCCGCGACGTCCAGCGAGATGCCCACCTGGGACGAGGGCGTGAAGCCCGCGTTCTCGATGGCCAGGGTCAGGGTCTCCAGCGCCTCCTCGTTCGAGTCGAACGCCGGCCAGAATCCGCCTTCGTCGGCCACGCCCTGGGCCTTGCCCGCCTTCCGCATCAGACTGCCGGCGGCACGGTAGATCTCCGCCGTCCAGTCCAGGGCCTCGGAGAAGCTCCGTGCCGCGGGGCACATCACCATGAAGTCCTGGACGTCGACGCGGCGGTCCGCGTGGGCCCCGCCGCCGAAGATCTGGATCTCCGGCAACGGGATGCGAACCGGCCGCCCGTCCGCCAGGTGCTGCCACAGGGGTTCGCCCGCCGACGCGGCGGCGGCGTGCAGAACCGCCATGGACGTGGCCACGATCGCGTTGCCGCCGAGACGGCTGCGGTCGGGGGTTCCGTCGAGGTCCACCAGCAGCCGGTCGACGGCCTCCTGATCAGCCGCGTCACGGCCGGCGAGCGCGGGGGCGATCTCGTGGTTCACCGAGCCCACCGCGCGCCGGACGTCGAGCCCGCCGAAGCGGCTGCCGCCGTCGCGCAGGTCGAGCGCCTCTCCCTGTCCCGTCGAGGCGCCTGCCGGGGCGATCGCCCTCCCCACCGCACCGTCACGGAGGTGGACCTCGACCTCGACGGTCGGCCGACCGCGTGAGTCCCACACCCTGCGGCCGTAGAGCTTGGCGATCCGCGCGTCTGTCATTGCGGTGCAACCTTTCGGAGTTCGGACGATCGGGCGATGAGCGGGGTCCGTGCCTGTGCCCGTGGCCTGTCGTCGAGGGACGGACGTTCCAGCGGCCGGAGACCCCCGCGGAGCGGCACCCCGGATCGGTGCGGCGGCGCCGGGCGCGATCGAAGCGTCGTACGGCTCTCTTCGTGGCGAGGGCTACTCACCGCCGCGTCCTGAAGTGCTAACGATAGCGCAATCGTGCGAATCGGCGGCGGCTGTGTCAAGGGGCAGGTGACGCTCGGATCCAGTGGGTTGGTCGTTCGTTCCCGCCCCATTGGTTCACCGGACGACTGATGCTATCGTTCGCACAACCCGCCGTCCCCCGGCAAGAACTCCGGCGGACCTGCGCTCTTCCTGGACGGACGGACAGCACAGGCAGGCGCGGGTCCGCCGGGCCGGATCGCGGCCGAAAGGAAAGCGAGCCCGACATGGCAGCCGAGCCCTCCGTGGCACCGATGACCCTCACCACAGTTGTGGCCAGCACACGTCCCGGACGTGTGGGCAGATCCGTCGCGGACTGGTTCACCGCCCGGGCCGTGGAGTACGACCAGTTCGAGTCGCACACCGTCGATCTGCGGGAACTCGCTCTTCCCTTCTTCGACGAGCCGTATCCGCCCGCCCTGCGGCAGTACACGAAGAGCCACACCCGAGAGTGGAGCCGGATCGTCGACGCGTCGGACGCGTTCGTCTTCGTCACCCCGGAGTACAACGGCGGCTTCCCGGCCACCCTGAAGAACGCGTGGGACTACCTCGTCGTGGAGTGGCAGCACAAGCCGGCCGCGTTCGTCAGCTACGGAGGCGTCTCGGCCGGCACCCGGGCGGTGCAGATGGGCAAGCAGGTCGTGGCGAACCTCAGGATGCTGCCGATCGGTCCGACCGTGAGCATCCCTTTCGTCAGCGAACGCGTCGAGGGCGGCGCTTTCCGGCCCGGCAAGATACACGAGGCCGCGGCCGAGCAGGTTCTCGACGAACTCACACGCACCGCCCGCGTCATGCGCCGGCTGCGCAGCGGAACGTACTGACCTGGTGCCGAAAACGCGAAGGCGCCCGGAGCGATGCGCTCCGGGCGCCTTCCGCGTCTACGGGCGAGGCCGTCCATGGCTCAGCCGGACATGGACGGAGCCCTCAGCTCCGCGCCGGGGGCGCGGTGCTGCCGCGCAGGACCAGCGACCCGGGGGAGACCGAGGTGTAGGGGCCGTCGTTGCTCGGCTTGGTCTTGAGGCGGCGCATCAGCCACAGTGCGCAGCCGGTGGCCATCTCCTGGATCGGCAGGCCGATCGTGGTGAGTCCGGGGCCCCACCAGGAAAACCCGGGCTCGTCCCCGAACCCGACCACGGACAGTTCCCCGGGCACCTTCACGCCCTGCTCGGACAACTCCTCCAGCACACCGAGGGTGAGCTGGATCGATCCCAGCACCAGCGCGGTGGGCGCATCCGGTCCCCGCAGCAGCCGGCGGATCGCCCGGCGGCCGTGGTCCACGGATGACGGTGGCCCCAGCT
Source organism: Streptomyces sp. NPDC002838 (assembly GCF_040295365.1). Lineage (NCBI taxonomy): Bacteria > Bacillati > Actinomycetota > Actinomycetes > Kitasatosporales > Streptomycetaceae > Streptomyces > Streptomyces sp. NPDC002838. Next base: position 70,910 of record NZ_JBEOVF010000048.1, read on the forward strand.
CCGTGCGCCCGGCATCCTCCGGCAGACCGCCTTCACGCAGGGCGCCGCGGAAACCCTCCAGGCGCTCAGCGCCCGTGGGCAGCTCGACCGGGCCGCCCAGGTAGGCGATGCGGGTGTGCCCCAGTGTCACCAGGTGGGCCGTGGCCTGACGCAGCGCCTCGCGGTCGTCCACGCCGAACCACTGGGAACCGAGCGACGGGTGGCGGCGCAGCAACTGCAGGTGCGGCACCGTGCGCAGGAGCTTGACGGATTCGCTGTGCGGGCGCGCGGTGGGCACGATGATGACGCCCGCCACGCGGTTCGCGGACAGCTCCCGCAGGTGGCGGAGCTCCACCATCCGGTCGTCGTCGGTCTCCGAGAGCATCAGCTGGAAGCCCTCGGCCTCCATGTTCTTGGACAACTCGTGCGCGATGGTCGAGTAGAAGCTGTTGCGGATGTCCGGGATCACGAGCGCGACCACGTTGCTGGACGCACCCCGCATCATCCGTGCCGCGCGGTTGCCGACGTAGCCCATCTCGGAAGCGGCCTGACGGACCCGGAACTTGGTCTCCTCGCTGATGCGGGGATCGTCGGAGAGTGCCCGGCCGACCGTCGAGACGGAGATTCCGAGGCGTTCGGCGATGTCCCTGGTCGTGATCACGTAAGGGGCCCCCTCGAGCTGACTGATCCCGTTGCCGTCACTTTCCGTATGCCAACGATAGCACTTTCGTCGCGCTCCGTGGTCGGAAAGGTGAGGATGGCGGATCGATCGTCGTCTTTGTGCTAACGTTAGCACTGCTGGAGGGTCGTGCAGCCGCCTGCGGCTGCCTAGTTGCGGAGGTTTCCGTGCGGATCGTCAGGTATGCCGTCGGCGGCGAGTGTCACTACGGAGAACTGGAAGCCGGTGACGCCAGGATCGCGAGATTCCAGGGTGATCCCTTCACCGGGCTGTCCCCTACGGGGCGCGTCGACGAAGTCGGTGAAGCAGTCATTCTCCCGCCGCTCGAACGCCCCCGGATCTTCGGATTCGCCTACAACTATGCCTCGCACATCGACGAGACCGACCGCGACGTTCCGGAAGTTCCCGTGTGCTTCATGAAGCCGAGCACGGCGGTCATCGGGCCGGGTGACGCGATCGTCTATCCGGCGGATGGTGAACTGATCCACTTCGAAGGCGAGTTGGTTGTCGTCATCGGAAAGGAAGCCCGCCATGTGAAGTCCTCCGAGGCCCATGAGTACGTCCTCGGCTATACGTGCGGCAACGACGTCAGTGACCGCATTGTCCAGCGTAAGGAAAGCAAATTCGGAACGCTTCTGATCGGCAAGGGGCAGGACACTTTCGCTCCCCTCGGGCCGGTCATCGCGACCGAACTCGACCCTGCGGCACTGTCTCTGACGACCCGTGTGAACGGCACCGTCACGCAGTCGGCGAGCACGGCGGACCTGCTGCTCGCCGTTCCCGACATCGTCGGCTACCTCAGCCGCTACCTGACGCTGCTGCCCGGAGACGCGATCATGACGGGTACGCCTTCCGGCGTCGGGCCGATCCGCCCCGGAGACGAGATCGAGGTCGAGATCGAGGGCATCGGCGTCCTGCGCAACCCGGTCGTGGCCGAGAGGCTCTGACACCGGGCGTCCGCCGGGCGATCACGCATCGGGGCCCGCCCCCCCGAGCAAAGTGGGGGGGCCCCCCGTAGTGGAGAGTCGGTGGTACGGGGGGATGAAGACGGAAATCCCCGGGTTTTTTAGAGGCGCGCCCGCGGGGGGGAACAAAAACACGTAACCGAGGG
>NZ_JBEOVF010000049.1:0-70321 GCF_040295365.1 Streptomyces sp. NPDC002838
GCCCTTCCTGCCCACCGGAATCCTGTGGAGCCGTGCGCCGAACGACTCGGTGAACCAGGCGGCGTCGCGGGTGAGCAGGACGTCGTTGACGAAACCGCCCTCCCCGCCGACCACGTGCGAGGCGAGCAGCACGCCGCTGCGGGCGTCGACGACCCGCAGTTCACCACTGCTGCCGCCCGCCAGGAACAGCCGCCCCCAAGCGTCCACCTTCAGCCCGACCGTCATGCGTCCCAGGCCGCGGTGCACCACCTTGCCCTTGCCGCTCGCCAGGTTCACCCGGTACACACCGCCGGTGGCGATCGATCCGAAGTAGGCGTACGGCGCGGAGCCGATCGCGACTCCCTCCGGCCCCCAGCCATTGGGCAGCGAGAACTCCTTGGGCCATGATCCGGCGGTGCCTGGGGAGGCATGTGCCGTACCACCGACGAGGGCCGTCGCCCCCAGAGCGACGCCCGCGCCGAGAAGCTGCCTGCGTGCGAGAGAACGGGTCATGGAGGTACCTTCCTCGGAAATCGAGACGGGCCGCGCCGGACCAACTCGGCGCCCGAGCTCGATTATTGAGAATTCAAGTACATCCCCACAGCGACGAATGTCCTGACTTTCCTCGGTCGGCCGGCTCAGTGCAGCGGCACCCGCGTGAACCGCCCCGCCACCCGCAGGTCCGACTCGATCCGAGCCGCCGTCGCCGTCAGTTCCGGCAGGACGTCCCGGACGCACTCCTCGGCCGTGCGGCGGGCCGCGTGCAGGGCCACGTTCGTGGCGGCCACCACCCGGCCCGTACGGTCGCGGACCGGGACCGCGATCGAACGCAGGCCCTCCTCCCACTCCTCGTCGACCAGGGCGTAGCCGCGCGCCCGCACCTCCTCCAGCGAGCCCGCCTCCCCGGCGTCCGCCAGGAGCACGCGGCCCAGTGACGTCGCGGCGGCCGGCAGCCGTGTGCCGACCGTGATGTCCACGCTCATCACCCGGCTCGCGGCCGCCCGGGCCGTGACCTGGACCTCCTCGCCCGAGGCGGTCAGCACCGCCAGCGACGCCGACTCCTGCACCCGGGCGGCCAGATCCGCCAGATGCGGGCCCGCGATCCGGGGCAGGGAGGTGCGGGACAGGGGCGGAAAGCCCAGGGACAGCACCCGCGGGGTGAGGACGAACGTGCGCCGCGAACCCGGCGCCACCAGCCCCAGATGCTCGTACGTCAGCAGCGCCCTGCGCGCCGTCGCCCGTGCCAGCCCCGTCGCCTGCGCCACCTCCGTGAGCGTCAGCTCCGCCCGGCCCTCCCTGAAGGCGGTCAGCACGGTCAGCCCGCGGGCCAGGGACTCGACGAACTCCCGGCCCAGCTCCTGCTTCGACGCCCCCGTCCAGGCCGCCAGGCCCGAGGGCGCCGCCCCCGCCTCCGCGTCCGGCGCCTCGCGCAGCTCGCGTTCCATGTCCGTCACCGCCGCCCGCAGCCGCGGCAGCAGCGTGTCGCGCAGATCCGCCGCCGTGTGCCGGCTCGTGTGGCTCACCACGCTCGCCACGCAGGCGATCCGGCCGCTGTGGGGATCACGTACGGGCACGGAGACCGCGACCAGCCCCGGTTCGATCAACTGGTCGTCCAACGCCCAGCCGTCCTCCCGCGCCCGCGCCGCCCGCCGCCCGAACTCCTCGTCGTCCTCGGCGTGTTCGCGCGGCGGTACGGCGGGAAAGCCCCGGTCCTCCGGGTCCGCCGCCCGGCGTGCCCGCCACGCCCGCCAGTCCTCCCGCGTCCACTCCGTCGCGAACAACGGGCCCGGCGCGGTGCGTTCGGCCGGCAGTAGATCGCCGATGCGGAAACTCAGGGACATCGCTCGACGGCGGGTGGCCTGGTGGATGAAGCGGATGCCGTCGCGGTCGCCGACCGCCAGCGACACCGACTCGTCGAGTTCGTCGGCGAGCGCGTCCGCGCGCGCGTCCAGCAGCGCGGGGAGGCGGAGTGCGGCCAGATAGGCGTTGCCCAGTTCCATCAGACGAGGGGCGAGGACCACGTCCCGGCCGTCGAGGCGGACGTACTCCATGCGCGCGAGGGTGGAGGCGATCCGGTCGACCGTGGAGCGGGCGAGGCCGGTGGCCCGTTCCAGCTCGCTCGCGCTCAGCGCCCCGCCGGCCTCGGTCAGCCGCCGCAGCACGGTGACCCCACGGATCAACGGCGCGACCGCCTCGGCCGGCGCGGCGGGGGAGTCGGCAGACTCCGGTGCGTCCAGGGTCGTCTCAGCGGGCATCGGATCTCCGGTACGGCGGTCGGGGCAGCCCTACGGTAATCCGGAAGCGGTCCCCTTACGGCCGCGCGACCGGGCAGCCGACACAGCCCTGACCGTCCGGCACCACCCCCTGCCGTTACCGTCGCGCCCCCTCCTGCCGCGTCACCCGCACCCGATGGTCGCCCCCGAGCTCCGCCCCCGCCACCACGATGCGGATGCCCCGCCGCGGATCCCGGAACTCCTCGCCGGGGGCGAACGTCGCGTCGGAGAGCTCCGCGTGGACGTTCGGGCTGCGGGTGCAGCCCCCGCTGTCCCGCCGGGAGTCGTACACCGTCACCGGCCCCCGGCCGGTGTCCACCTCCGCGTCGACCCGGTAGATCAGCACGCCCGGCCGGCACACGGTCTCGTCGTTGCCCTCGCCGGTGCGCAGCTCGACGGCGTACCCGCTGTGCGGGTCGACGGGCACGAAGACCAGCTTCGGACCGCCCGCCCGGGCCAGCGGCGTCAGCGTGTACTCCGTCGTCCCCCGCGCCGTCACACAGCTCACCTGCGTCGTGTCCAGCCAGCCCAGCTTCCACTTGTGCCAGCCGAGCAGGTCGTTGTTGGCCCCCCAGTCCTCGCTCATGATGTCCCAGTGGCCGACCGCGCCCCCGCCCTCCTGCGTGTAGAGGTCGGGCAGGCCGAAGACGTGGCCGTTCTCGTGGGGCAGGACGCGGTAGCCGGTCCGCGCGTAGGAGCCGGAGCCGTCGTCCTGGCGGGAGTAGACGAAGGAGGCGTTCGCCACCGGCACGCCGTCGGCCACCGGGGCCTCCAGGTTGCCGGCGAACGTCACCGACAGGACCGTGTCCAGCGCGGACGGCCCGGCGTTCGGCGTCATCAGCACGTTCACGAAGTCGTACGACCGGAAGTCCACCTCGGGATCGGCCGCGGCCACGATGTCCTGGACCAGCTGCCGGTAGCCGGGCTCGAAGGGGGCGCCGCGCTCTATGCCGTACGCCTTGAACGGCTTGGGCATCCGCAGCCAGTCGGGCAGCGGGGTCTCGGGGCGGTAGTCGAGACGGCCGTAGGAACTGGTGCGGAACCACTGCTGGGTCTGCGGGAAGAACTCCCGGAACCGGCTCCGCGCGTCACCCGGACCGGGCGCGTCGGAGAAGTCGACCATCAGGGTGAGGGCGCGGACGGTGCCGGTGGAGCGGGAGTACCCGTCCGGGGTGGGCAGGCCCTCCGACAGCTGGACCGTCGAGACACCGCTGATCATGCAGGGGCCGTGGGACGGGGAACGGGCGACGGCGATCGGCCCCGCCCCGGCCGGAGTCGGGCCCGGCGAGAGGGCTCCGGTGCCGGCCGAGGTGCTCACCGCGAAGGTCAGCGCGGTCACGGAGGCCAGGGCGGCCGCGCGGCGCGAGCGTATCCGACGGCGGAGCGGCTGCATGCGAGGGCCTTTCCGTCCAGCGGCAGCCGCCGGTCTCCGGCTGCACCCTTGCGATCACCCTGTGTCGCGGGGTGCGCGGGCGCGCGTTGGATGAGCCCGAACGTGGGTTTCCCGCCGGAGGCGCTGTGACTCAGGTCATAAGAGATTCTCGGAAGGGCGGGAAATAACCGGGGACCACTTCCCCGTTTAGCCATGTGTCCGAGCGAAACGGGGACTGCTTCCCCGGATCGCGCTCCACGTCACTTCGAGGAGTACACCGTGCCGACCGTGACGTCTCCGAACCCCGCGCAGCGCAAGGTGTCCCGGCCGCGCGCCGACGCTCTGCGCAACCGGGAGCGGATCGTCACCGCCGCCCGGGAGATGTTCGTCGAGCTGGGCCCGGACGTGCCGCTCGACGAGATCGCCCGCCGGGCCGGCGTCGGCAACGCCACGGTGTACCGCAACTTCCCCGACCGCGACGCGCTGGTGCGCGAGGTCGTCTGCTCGGTCATGGACCGTACGGCCCGGGCGGCCGAGCAGGCGCTCATGGAGACCGGGGACGCCTTCGAGGCGCTGGAGCGGTTCGTGCACGCGTCCGCCGACGAGCGGGTCACCGCGCTGTGTCCGATGGTCCAGAGCACGTTCGACAAGAACCACCCGGATCTGGAGGACGCACGCGAACGCCTTGAGCAGACCGTCGAGAAGCTCATGGAGCGCGCGCGGGCGGCCGGACAGCTCCGCCCCGACGTGGGCGTCGGCGACCTGATGGTCGCCGTGGCCCAGCTCAGCCGGCCCCCGGCGGGCACCGCCTGCCTCAGCGCCGACCGCTTCCTGCACCGACACCTGCAACTGTTCATCGACGGACTGCGGGCCCCGGCCCACTCCACCCTGCCGGGCACGGCCGCGACCATCAAGGAGCTGCGCCAAGCCTGACCATCAGCTCTGACAGACCAGCTCTGACGGATCGGCCCTGACCGATTGGTTCGGAGCTCCACCTCAGTCACCACATCAGCTTCTCGGCCGTCACCGACGACGAGCCGTCCCCTTTGTACACGCTTTTTCCGTCACGAAGTCCCGAAGTGGGTACCCCCATGTCTGAAACAGCCTCAAAGGCTCCCGGCGCCGCGGGCAAGGCCCTCGACGCCAACCGCTGGAAAGCGCTCGTCTTCATCGCGCTGGCCCAGCTGATGGTCGTGCTCGACGCGACCATCGTGAACATCGCCCTCCCGTCCGCCCAGCAGGACCTGGGCATATCCGACGGCAACCGGCAGTGGGTCGTCACGGCCTACGCCCTGGCCTTCGGCGGTCTCCTCCTCTTCGGTGGCCGGATCGCCGACCTGTGGGGCCGCAAGCGCACCTTCGTCCTCGGCCTCGGCGGCTTCGCCGCCGCCTCCGCGCTGGGCGGCGCGGCAACCAACGAGGCGATGATGTTCGGCTCCCGCGCCCTGCAGGGCGTCTTCGGTGCCCTTCTCGCCCCGGCCGCGCTCTCCCTGCTCGCCGTGATGTTCACGGACGCCAAGGAGCGCGCCAAGGCGTTCGGCATCTACGGCGCGATCGCCGGTGGCGGCGGCGCCGTCGGTCTGATCCTCGGCGGCTTCCTCACCGAGTACCTGAACTGGCGCTGGACGTTCTTCGTGAACATCCCGTTCGCCATCGTGGCCGCGGCCGGCGCCTACTTCGTCATCCGTGAGCCGGAGGGCGGCCGCAACCGCTCCCCGCTCGACATCCCCGGCGTGATCCTGTCCACCCTCGGCCTGGTCGCGCTTGTCTACGGCTTCACCCGCGCCGAGTCCGACGGCTGGAGCGATTCCCTGACCATCGGCATGTTCGTCGCCTCGGCCGTGCTGCTGACCGCCTTCGTGCTCGTCGAGGCGAGGGTCAAGGCCCCGCTGCTGCCGCTGCGCGTGATCACCGAGCGCAACCGCGGCGGCGTCTACCTCTCCCTGGGGCTCGCCATCATCGCGATGTTCGGCCTGTTCCTCTTCCTGACCTACTACCTGCAGATCGTGAAGGGCTACTCGCCGGTCAAGACCGGCTTCGCCTTCATGCCGATGATCGTCGGCATGATCACGGGCTCCACCCAGATCGGCACCCGCCTGATGACCCGGGTCGCGCCGCGCCTGCTGATGGGCCCCGGCTTCCTGGTCGCCGCTCTCGGCATGCTGCTGCTGACCCAGATGGAGATCGGTTCCTCGTACGCGGCCCTGCTGCTGCCGGGGATGCTGCTGCTCGGCCTCGGCATGGGTACGGCGTTCATGCCGGCCATGTCCCTGGCCACGCAGGGTGTCGAGCCGCGGGACTCCGGTGTCGCCTCCGCGATGGTCAACACCTCGCAGCAGGTGGGCGGCGCGATCGGCACGGCGCTGCTGAACACGATCGCCGCGTCGGCCACCACCTCGTACGTCGCGGACCACATCGGCTCCGCCACCAGCCGCTCCCAGCAGCAGCTGGTCCAGCTGGAGGGCCAGGTGCAGGGCTACACCAGCGCGATCTGGTTCGCCGTCGGCATCCTGGTCGTGGCCGCGGGCATCGCCCTGACCCTCATCAACGCCGGCCGCCCGGACACCACCCCGGTGGCGGGCTCCGGCGAGTCGGCCGAGGATGAACTGGCGGTGCCGGTCGTCGCCCACTGAGCCTCACCGGGCTTGACGACGACCGTCCGGACGTACCCCTTCGGGCCATCCGTACGTACGGGGATGGGGACGCTCCGTACGTACGACCCCCAGGACCTGCCCTGGCCCCGCTGACCGAGCGGCTCAGCGGAGCCAGGGCAGGTCCGCACCCGCTTCGTTCGGCTGGAGTCCCTCGGCGACGATCTGCATGATCTCGCCGAGGGACTTCTGCTGTTCGGGGGTGAGCCGGTCGAACACCGCGTTCCGTACGGCCGCCACATGGCCCGGCGCGGCCCGCTTCAGCACCTCGAAGCCCTCGTCGGTGAGCACCGCGAACTGGCCCCGCTTGTCGGAGGGGCAGTCCTCACGTCGTACCCAGCCGTTCTTCTCCAGGCGTGCGACCGCGTGCGAGAGGCGGGAGCGGGTGATCTTCGCGTGCATGGCCAGCTCGGTCATGCGCAGCCGCCGCTGCGGGGAATCGGCCAGCTTGACGAGGAGGCCGTAGTAGATGTGCGGCATGCCCGCGTCCCGTTGGAGCTGGCGGTCCATGTGGTCCTCCAGGAGGGTCGAGGCATGGATGTAGGAGCGCCAGATGCGCTGTTCCTCGTTGGTGAGCCAGCGGGGCTCCTCACGGAGTTCCTCGGCGGATGCGGATGTGGATGCCTTCATGTACTCCACTGTACGAGAGCGCTCCTTGAATATTAAACCAATAAGCCGTAAGGTTTACACGCGTCAGTAGCAGCTTGAGGTCTCAAGCGAATGTTTCCCCGGAAGGAGCCGCCGCCATGTCCGCCGTCGCCCAGGAGCGCATGCCGGCGCTCTACCTCAGTCACGGCGCCCCACCGCTGGCGGACGACCCGATCTGGCCCGGCGAACTCGCCGCCTGGTCGGCCGGCCTGCCGCGCCCCAAGGCGATCCTCATGGTCTCCGCCCACTGGGAGGAGGCCCCGCTCGCCATCGGTGCCATCGAAACGATCCCTCTCGTCTACGACTTCTGGGGCTTCCCCGAGCACTACTACAAGGTCACGTACGCGGCGCCCGGCGCCCCCGAACTCGCCGAGTCCGTACGGAAGTTGCTGCGCGCCCCGGGCATACCCGTGCAGGACGTCCCGGATCGTGGCCTGGACCACGGAGCCTACGTCCCGCTGGTCGAGATGTTCCCCGAAGCTGACATTCCGGTCCTGCAGATCTCCATGCCGACCCTCGATCCGGTGCGCCTCATGGAGATCGGCCGCAAGCTGGCGCCGCTGCGCGACGAGGGCGTGCTGATCGTCGGCTCCGGCTTCTTCACCCACAACCTGGCCGCCCTGCGGCACGCGGGAGGGGTGCCGGGCTGGTCGGCCGAGTTCGACGACTGGGGCCGGCGCGCGCTGGAGTCCGGCGACGTGGACGCGCTGCTCGACTTCCTCCGTAAATCCCCGGCGGGACAGCTCGCCCACCCGCGCACCGAGCACTTCGCGCCCCTGTTCGTGACGATGGGCTCGGCGGACGCGGCCGGCGAGCTCGGGGAACAGAAGTCGGTGATCGACGGGTTCTGGCTGGGGCTGGCGAAGCGGTCGGTGCAGTTCGGGTAGTGGGTCCAGCCCAGGGCTAGAGTTCCTTCTCGTACCAGGCCACGTCCCAGTAGCGGCCGAATTTCCGGCCCACCTCCCGGTACGTCCCCACGTGCCGGAACCCGAAGCGCTCGTGCAGCCGGGCGGACGCCTCGTTCGGCTGCGCGATGCCCGCGTAGGCGCGGTGCACATCCTCGTCGGCCAGGGCCTCGAAGAGCGCCTTGTACAGGAGCGTGCCGATGCCGCGGCGGCCGGCCTGCGGGGCGACGTAGACCGTGGTCTCCACCGAGGTCACGTACGCGGGCTTCGCACGGTAAGGGCTGGATGTGACGTAGCCCAGAATCTCCTGTGAGTCCGTGTCCACGGCAACCATCAGGCGGTACGGGCCGTCTTCAGGGTGGGAGAGCAGCCAAGGGCGGCGCTCTTCCGGAGTGAAGACGGCGGTATCGAATGTGATGGGCGTCTCACGTACATAGTGGTTGTAGAGGTCGGTGAGGGCTAGGAGGTCACTCTCGACTCCTGGCCTGACCTGCACCTCTGTACGTTCCGACGACATCACGTCTCCCCGTGTGGTGGGACAGGGTACTGCATGATCAGAAAAATTGAGGTGCGGGTTGGGAATTCTGTCCTGATTCCAGTCGTTGTTTCCATCGGATGCAGGGCACCCGAGGAGAGTGCCAAGCATCTTAAGGACCACCCGCTGACCTCACCATCGCAAGGGAGCACGCATGGCAACCCGTGCCGTCGCCCGTCGTCAGTCCGCCACCGGCGAGACGGTCGACGCGGCACGCAGTGTTCGCGCCCACGCCGGCGAGATCGCCGACCGTGACCTGGTCGGCATGTACCTCGACGAGATCGCGCGCACACCGCTGCTCGACGCCGCCAAGGAGGTCGAGCTGTCCCAGATCATCGAGGCGGGTGTGTTCGCACGACAGGTCCTCGACGGGTACGAGGAGTCCAGGGCGGACGCCACCCGCGAGGAGCTCGAGGCCCTGGTCGCCGACGCGGAGCGGGCCAAGGACATCTTCATCCGCTCCAACCTCCGCCTGGTCGTCGCGGTCGCCCGCCGCTACCCCCGTAGTGGCCTTCCGCTCCTCGACCTGGTCCAGGAGGGCAACGCCGGTCTGGTGCGCGCGGTCGAGAAGTTCGACTACCGCAAGGGCTTCAAGTTCTCGACGTACGCGACCTGGTGGATCCGCCAGGCGATCACCCGCTCGATAGCGGACCAGTCGCGCACGATCCGTCTGCCCGTCCACCTGGTGGAGGAGCTGGGCCGGATCCGGCGCGTGCAGCGCGAGTTCAACCGCGAGCACGGCCGGGACCCGGAGCCCGCGGAGATCGCCGCGGAGCTCGGCTCGAACCCGGAGCGTGTGGTGGACGTCCTGGACTGGGCCCGCGACCCGGTCTCCCTGAACATGTCGGTGGACGACGAGGGCGAGACCCAGTTCGGCGACCTGCTCGAGGACACGTCCGCGGTCTCGCCGGAGCAGTCCGTCCTGACCCTCCTGCGCAGCGAGGAGCTGGACGACCTGATCGGCCGCCTCGACCAGCGCACGGCCTCCATCATCAAGATGCGGTACGGCATCGAGGACGGCCGGGAGCGCACGCTGACCGAGGTCGGCAAGGAGCACGGCCTGACGCGCGAGCGCATCCGCCAGATCGAGAAGCACGCGCTGCTGGAGCTGAAGAAGCTGGCCCGCCAGACCGGCTTCGACGCGGCGGCGTGACGCCTCTCTCGCGGGCGGCGTACGCCGGGTGGCGAAAGACAGCGCAAACATGGCGGTGAGACGCCGCTTCAACCGGCAGGGCCAGGGAAACAAGACTTCAGGGGCCGGGAGTTCGGGCCGGGAGAGCATCCCGGATCTCCGATCCCGGACCTTGAGCCCAGACCTTGATCCCAGACCTTTGACCACTGAGCCAAGTCCCGACGCACTCCCCCCGGCGCCGGGACTCCCCGAGCCGGACTTCGGCGCCCTTCCCCCCGGGTGCCGGGGTCCGGCTCACCTCTTCCCGGGGCCGTCCGGACCCGCTGGGGTCCGCCTGGGACCGTACCGGACATGCCGAAAGGCGGGACACCCCGTACCTGAACCCCGGGGTGGCCCGCCGAAGGGGAGATTCTGTCACATCGGCACAGCGTCGCCGATCGGCCGACGCACGGGGCGCCGCATCTCACCCGGCCCCCGCCCGGGCCAACCGCCCGCCCAACTCCCGTACACAACGCGCCAGTTCCTCCGGCTCCCGCACCGTGAAGTCGAACCCGAGCATCGCCAGCCGGACCGCCAGCCACTCCACGGAGTCCCCGACGACTCCGCGCAGCACACACCCCCCGCCGTCGACCGCTTCCGGCACCCCCATCCACGCCGGCACCCGAGCCGCGACCGCCTCCACAGCCGCGTCGAACGTCACCGTGAATCCGTACGTCTCCTGCCTCCCGTGCATCGACTGCCGCAGATACTCCGCCGCGCTCCCCGTCGGCAACTCCCGCGGAGCGAACCGCACCCCGGTCGCGAACGGCTCGCTCACCCGGTCGACCCGGAACGTGCGCCAGTCGCCCCGATCGAGGTCGTACGCGACGAGATACCAGCGACGCCCGGTCGACACCAGCCGATACGGCTCGACCACGCGCCGTGACTCGGCCCCGTCCCTCGCCCGGTAGGAGAACCGCAAACGCTCCCGCCCGGCCACCGTCGAGGCCATCACGGTCAGTGTCTCCGGCGCGATGCTCGCCCCGTCCCCGCTGGTCAGCGGTGTCGTAGCGGCCTGCAGCGTGGCCACGCGGTGCCGCAGCCGGGACGGCAGCACCTGTTCCAGCTTGGCCAGCGCCCGCACCGACGCCTCGTCCACGCCCTCCAGCGCGTGCCCGGCCCCGGCCCGCAGCCCGACCGCTATCGCCACCGCCTCCTCGTCGTCGAGCACGAGCGGCGGCATCGCCTTGCCCGCGACCAGCCGGTAGCCGCCGTCCGTGCCCTTGGTCGCCTGTACGGGATAGCCGAGTTCACGCAGCCGGTCGATGTCCCGCCGGACCGTACGGCGCGAGACCCCGAGTCGTTCGGAGAGCTCGCCGCCGGGCCATTCGCGGGGCGTCTGGAGGAGGGAGAGGAGTTGCAGGAGCCGTGCCGGAGTGTCCGTCGTCATGAATCCGAGCATGCCGCAGCTATAGGACACGATCTGACCTAATGAGGTCATAGCTTGTGGGACATGAACTCCACCGAGCCCACTCTCCGTGAGCCCCAGCAGCCCGCGGCAGGCGACCGGCGCCGCTGGTTCGCCCTCGCCATCGTGATGACCGCGGCCTTCATGGACCTCGTCGACGTCACGATCGTCAACATCGCCATCCCGTCGATCCAGATGGACGCGGGCGCCTCCGACAGCCAGATCCAGTGGATCACCGCCGGCTACGCGCTCGCCTTCGCCGCCGGCCTGATCACCGGCGGACGCCTCGGCGACATCCACGGCCGCAAGCGGCTGTTCCTGATCGGCATCGGCGGCTTCACCGTCGCCTCCGCGCTGTGCGGCTTCGCCGCGAACCCGGAGATGCTGGTGGCCGCCCGCATCCTGCAGGGCGCCATGGCGGCGCTGATGGTGCCGCAGGTCCTGTCGATCGTGCACGCCACCTTCCCGGCCCACGAGCGGGGCAAGGTGTTCGGCCTCTTCGGCGCGGTGGTGGGGCTGGGGGCCGTCTCCGGTCCGCTGCTCGGCGCGCTGCTGACCGAGTGGAACCTGTTCGGCCTGGAGTGGCGGCCCATCTTCCTGATCAACCTGCCGGTCGGTATCGCGGGACTGATCCTGGGCAGCCGCTTCATCACCGAGTCCAAGGCGCCGAAGGCGCTGAAGCTGGACCTCGTCGGGGTCGCCCTGGTCGTCGTCGCCCTGCTGATGCTGCTCTACCCGCTCACGCGCGGCCGCGAGCTGGACTGGCCGCTGTGGGGGTACGTCTCGATGGCCGGCGCGCTCGTCGTGTTCGGGGCGCTGGTGGCGTACGAACGGCGCAAGGCGGCGCGCGACGGCTCGCCGCTGATCGAACTGTCGCTGTTCAAGGTGAAGAGCTTCGCGGCCGGTATCGCCGTACAGACGGTCTTCGGTGTCAGCCTGGGCATCTTCTTCCTGGTGTGGACCCTGTACATGCAGGTCGGCCTGGGCTGGCGGCCGCTGCGGGCCGGGCTGACCGGCGTGCCGTTCTCGATCGCCGTGTCGCTGGCGGCCGGGCTGTCGGTGCAGCAGCTGGTCCCGCGCTTCGGCCGCAAGGTGCTCCAGGCGGGCGCGCTGGTGATGGCGGCGGGTGTCCTGATCTACCTCTGGGAGTCCGAGCGGTACGGCCTCGGCATCGCGTCCTGGCAGATGGCGCTGCCGCTGGCCGTGATGGGCGCCGGCATGGGCCTGATCATCGCCCCGCTGACGGACGCGGTGCTGTCGGAGGTGCCGCGCGAGCACTCGGGTTCGGCGTCGGGGCTCATCAACACCGTGCAGCAGATGGGCAACGCGCTGGGGCTCGGCCTGGTGTCGGTGGTCTTCTTCGGCGTCATCGACGACGACCTGCCGCGCGACCGGGTGGGCCCGGCCTTCGTGGACGGCTTCCAGTACGCGCTGGGCTGGGTCGCGGCCGTGATGGTGGTGATCTTCCTGCTGATGTTCGCGCTGCCGAAGCGGCCGGCGCAGCACATGGAAGGCGTCGACCCTGAGCTCGGGGCGGCGGAGAAGGAGCCCGAGTTCGTGTCATGAGCTCCCGCGGCGGAAGGGCCCGGCACCGAGGTGCCGGGCCCTTCGCGTTGCGCCCGGACCTGCACGGAAGTCCGATCATGCCCGAATCACGTCCGAACCTGTTTACTTTCCGGAAATCCGGGCGTAGCCTCCCAGCGAAACCACAAGTTCGGGCACAGGTCGGAGGCGAACGGACATGTACGCACCGGAACGGCAGCAGGAGATCCTCCGGCTCGCCCGTGACGGCGGGCGGGTGGACGTGGTGTCGCTGGCCGAGGAGTTCCAGGTCACGGCCGAGACGATCCGCCGGGACCTGAAGGCCCTCGACCGCGCCGGCCTCGTCCGCCGGGTGCACGGCGGCGCCATCCCGGCCGGCCGCCTCGACTTCGAGCCGGACCTCGCCGAGCGCGAGACGACGGCGGCCGACGAGAAGGACCACATCGCCAAGGCCGCCCTCGCGGAACTGCCGACCGAGGGCACGATGCTCCTCGACGCCGGGACGACGGTCGCCCGCCTGGCCGCCGCCATCCCTCTGGAGGCCTCGCTCACCGTCGTCACGCACAGCCTGCCGATCGCCGCCCGCCTCGCCGACCACCCCGGCATCCAGCTCCACCTCGTCGGAGGGCGCGTACGGCACCGTACGCGCGCCGCCGTGGACGCCTGGGCGCTGCGCGCGTACGGCGAGATCCGGGCCGACGTCCTGTTCGTGGCGGCCAACGGCTTCTCCGTCGAACACGGTCTGACCACCCCCGACCTCGCCGAGGCCGCCGTGAAGCGTGCGGCGCTGGCCGCAGCCCGCCGCGTGGTGCTGCTCGCCGACTCCTCCAAGCACGGCCAGGAGCACTTCGCCCGCTTCGGCGACCTGAGCGACGTGGACCTGCTGATCACCGACAGCGGGCTGAGCCCCGAAGACGCCACCGCGATCGAGCGCGGCGGCACGGAAGTAGTGCGCGCATGATCCTCACCGTCACCCCCAACCCCTCCCTGGACCGTACGTACGAGGTCCCTTCGCTGGAGCGCGGAGAGGTCATCCGCGCCACCGGCGAGCGCATGGACCCCGGCGGCAAGGGCGTGAACGTCTCGCGCGCCGTCTCGGCCGCCGGACAGCGCACGGTCGCGGTCCTGCCCCTGGGGGGTGCGCCGGGCGCACTCGTCGCCGATCTGCTCGACGCGCAGGGCATCGAGGTCGCGCCGGTACCGGTCGCCGGAGCCACCCGCTCCAACATCGCCCTCGCGGAGTCGGACGGGGTACTGACGAAGATCAACGCGCCGGGGCCCGAACTGTCCGCCGCCGAACAGGAACTCCTCCTGGAGACGGTGCGCGTGCAGTCCCGCGACGCCGCCTGGATCGCGTGCTGCGGAAGCCTGCCACGAGGGCTCACACCGTCGTGGTACGCCGAACTGGTCGCGCGGGCGCACGCCGCCGGCGCGCGCATCGCGCTCGACACCTCCGGGCCCGCACTCCTCGCGGCCCTGCGCGAGCGGCCCGACGTGGTGAAGCCGAACGCCGAGGAACTCGCGGAGGCCGTCCGGCGCCCCCTGTTCACCGTGGGCGACGCCGTGAAGGCGGCCGAGGAGTTGCGCGAGATGGGCGCGCGGGCCGTACTCGCGAGCCTCGGCGCCGACGGGCAGCTGCTCGTGGACGACGCGGGCGCCTGGTTCGGCAGCGCGCGCGTGGACGTCGTACGCAGCAATGTGGGCGCCGGCGACTCCTCGCTCGCCGGCTTCCTGATCGCCGGCGGCACCGGGCCGGAGGCACTGGCCTCCGCGGTCGCGCACGGCGCGGCGGCCGTACAACTGCCCGGCAGCGTGATGCCGACGCCGGGCGACCTGGACCCGGCGGCGGTGACCGTCACGGCCGAGGTGCCCGCGGACCGCGTACTGAAGGAGCCGGTGTCATGACGTCTTACGTACTCTGTGGACCGGCCCCGAACATGCCGCACATGCCGTGCGGACCGGGCCCGACCATGCCGAGTGGACCGGCCCCGAAGCGGCGAGGCTCCCCCTTACTCGCCGCGGCCGACGGACGGCAGGGTCACCTGAGCCACCCTGCCGCCCAGTGGGGGCGGGGCTTCCCCGGTCCCGCCCCCACCCCCACAGCCCCCCACCGCATCCCCGTCCCCCTTTCCGCCCACTCCTCTCCCCGGGCGATACGCGTGCGAAGGAGCCCGCGATGAGCGACATGATCACCGCGGACCTGGTCGATCTCGACCTGTCCGCCGACACCAAAGAAGCGGCGGCGCGTGCCCTCGCCGAGCGCATGGTCGCCCTGGGCCGGGTGACCGACCTGGAGGGCTTCCTCGCCGACGTGGCCGCCCGCGAGGCACAGATGCCGACCGGCCTCGACGGCGGCATCGGCATCCCGCACTGCCGCAGCGAGCACGTCACCGAGCCGACACTCGCCTTCGGGCGCAGCGCCGCCGGGATCGACTTCGGTGCCGCGGACGGCCCCGCCGACCTGATCTTCCTGATCGCCGCGCCCGCCGGCGCCGACGACGCCCACCTGACGATCCTGTCCTCGCTGGCCCGGCAGCTGATGAACGCCGAGTTCACCGACGCGCTGCGGTCGGCGGGCGACGCGGCGGCCGCGGCGGCGCTGATCCGCGGGGACGAACCCGCGGCCGCCGAGACCGAGCCGGCCGGTTCCGAAGACTCCGCTGCGGCGTCGGCGGCGGCCTCCGCCGACGCCGCAGCGGGCAGCGACGAGGGCGGGGCCTCCGAGGAGCGCGAGGAGCGCGAG
The DNA here is from genome assembly GCF_040295365.1 of Streptomyces sp. NPDC002838. Lineage (NCBI taxonomy): Bacteria > Bacillati > Actinomycetota > Actinomycetes > Kitasatosporales > Streptomycetaceae > Streptomyces > Streptomyces sp. NPDC002838. The sequence goes on from NZ_JBEOVF010000049.1 coordinate 15,228, forward strand.
GAGCGCCCCTTCCGCATCGTCGCCGTCACCTCCTGCCCCACCGGCATCGCCCACACCTACATGGCGGCCGAGTCGCTGGAGAACGCCGGCCGTGAGGCGGGCGTCGAACTCGTCGTCGAGACACAGGGCTCGGCCGGTTTCTCCCGGCTCGACCCGGCCGTCATCGCGGCCGCGGACGCCGTGATCTTCGCGCACGACGTGCCCGTACGCGACAAGGACCGCTTCGCCGGCAAGCCCACCGTCGACGTCGGCGTGAAGGCCGGCATCAACCGGCCCGCCGAGCTGATCACCGAGGTCCGCGGGAAGGCGGCCCGCGGCGAGGTCACCGCAGGCTCCCCGGGCGCGACACCCGTCGAACGCGCCGGCGACTCCGGCGAGGGCTACGGCACCAAGCTGCGCAAGTGGCTGATGTCCGGCGTCAGCTACATGGTCCCGTTCGTCGCCGCGGGCGGTCTGCTCATCGCCCTCGGCTTCGCGATCGGCGGCTACAAGATCGACAAGGCGCCGTCGGTCATGGACCACTTCATCTGGACCCAGGCCGACAGCTGGGGCGCCCTGCTCTTCCAGATCGGCGGCGTCGCCTTCGGCTTCCTCGTCCCGGTCCTGGCCGGCTACATCGCCTACGGCATGGCGGACCGGCCAGGCCTCGTCCCCGGCTTCGTCGGCGGCGCGATCTCCCTCACCATCAACGCCGGCTTCCTCGGCGGCCTCGCGGCCGGTCTGATCGCCGGTGGCGTGGTGATCGCCATCCAGAAGGTCAACATCCCGACGGCGATGCGCGGCATCATGCCGGTGGTGGTGATCCCGCTGATCTCCTCAGCGGTCGTCGGCTTCCTGATGTTCGTCGTGATCGGCAAGCCCATCGCCGAGGCGCAGAAGGGCATGACCGACTGGCTGAACGGCCTGTCCGGCAGCAACGCCATCCTGCTCGGAGCCCTGCTCGGCCTGATGATGTGCTTCGACCTCGGCGGCCCGGTCAACAAGGTCGCGTACACCTTCGCCACCGCCGGTATCGCGGTCGCGAGCCCCAGCGACTCCGCGATGAAGATCATGGCCGCGGTGATGGCGGCCGGCATGGTCCCGCCGCTCGCGATGGCGCTGGCCACGACGATCCGCGGCAAGCTCTTCACCCACACCGAGCGCGAGAACGGCAAGGCCGCCTGGGTCCTGGGCGCCTCCTTCATCTCGGAGGGCGCCATCCCGTTCGCCGCGGCCGACCCGCTGCGCGTCATCCCGTCCTCGATGGTGGGAGGCGCGGTCACCGGCGCCCTGTCGATGGCCTTCGGCGCCACCCTGCGCGCCCCGCACGGCGGCATCTTCGTCGTCCCGCTGATCGGCAACCCCTTCCTCTACCTGATCGCCATCGCGGCGGGCGTGTGCGTCACGACAGCGCTGGTCGTCGTCCTGAAGAGCATGCGCAAGCCGGCCCCGGGCGGCCCGGCCCCCGAGACGGCGGACGCGGCCGCGGCGACGGCCGAGCGGAAGCAGCCGGTCGCCGCGTAGGCACCCGCGAGAGCCGCACAGGCACCTGCGAGATACATCACGGTCCGGGACTCAAGTCCCGGACCGTGGTGTCTACTGGGGCGCATGCCTGAGCACGTCTCCGTCTACCAGCTGCTGGGTATGACGTTCCTCGTCATGGTCACCGTCGCGTGGGCGATCGGCCTGGCCCTCATGCTGCGCCACGGCCGCGGCGAGGCGGCCCTGTGGCGGGCCACCCACCCCCTGCCCGCGCTTCCGCACCGGCGGAGGATCGGCCCCCAGCGCGAGTCCGTCGAACTGACCCCGGCGGAGGAGGACGCGTTCGCGGGTCTGGCGTCCCGTGTCATCGAACGTTGAGCGTATGCCGTCGAACTCCGAGCATCGTCAGGACACCAGGGCCGACCGCAGGAGGCGCCACCCCCACGGGCAGGGCCCGCACACTCGCTCAGGTGCACCGACACTTCGGTGAGGTCGACGCCGCCGAAACGTCTTCGCTGTACGAGCGTGTCGCCGTCGCCCTGAGTGAGTCCGACGAGGCGCTGCGCGCCATCGAGGCGGCGCGCCTGGCACGACGGCTCAGCGCCGACCGCTGAGCCGTTCCCCGCGCCCGCTCAGGACAGCTGCGCCGCCCGCCGCTCCATCGCGTCCCTGGCTGCGTCCTCGCTCCCGTACACCTCGCACATGTGCCGTCCGTCGGGCGTCACCGTGTGCTCGACCTCCCAGAGGGAGACCTCCTCGCCGTCACGCAGCAGGAACGCGTGCTCGTAGAGCGAGAAGCACAGCCCGGCACGGCCCGCCCGGCAGGGGCGCCCGAAGGCCTGCGTGATCTGGTGCGCACACGCCGTGGCCAGCAGCGCGGCCGTCTCCTCGCCCGGCCGGTCCGGATTCTCCGCCCGGCGCAGCACCCGGCGCGCGTGGTCCGCCGAGTCGCCCGGCAGATATGCGTGGCGCGGCGCGGGGACCGGCGACAGCTGCACCGTCACCGGCAGCTCGAAGTCCGGCGCGTCCGGCGGCAGCGGCAGCCGCGCGGTGGCGGTGCGCAGCTCCTCCTCGTCCACGTACACCTCGTGCTGCGGGATGCTGCCCGGGGCGGTGTTGTGGACGAGCTCCCACAGGGTGAGCGCCGAGCCGTCCGCGAGCAGCCAGGTGTGCCGGTACGTCTCGCGGTGCAGCCCCGCGCTGTGGTGCGCGGAGTGCAGCGAACTGTCGTGCGCCAGCGCGCAGTCCAGACGCCGTATCGTCTCGTCGGGCAACTCGAAGGAGTTCAGGGCACGGCCAAGGAGCCGCGCGAGGTGCTCCTCCGGAGACTCGGGCGACTCGGGTGGTTCGTACGCTGCTGTCTCGTACGGAACGCTCAAGGTTTCTCCCGGCGTTGCTGCATGTCACCTTGTGGGTGCATACCGTAGCCCCTCGGTCGGACATCATGTCCGGGAACCGAGAAAACGTACGCCCGGAAAACGTCCGGGCCGCGGGGAAAGTTCCCACGCGGCCCGATGATCCGTCAAAAACCGCCGGTCAGACGCCTGCTTCCGGCGTGCGGTGCCCTCAGGAGGCGCTTCCCGCGATCCACTCGCTCCACGCCATGTTCCAGCCGTTCAGCCCGTTGTCCGGGGCCACCGTCCTGTCGGGGGAGTTCTTCACGATCACGACGTCCCCGATGAGCGAGTTGTCGTAGAACCACTTGGCGGGCGTGGCACCTTGTGCGCCCTGCACGTCCGCGAGCCCCACGCAGCCGCGGCTGGCGCCTTGGCGGCCGAAGGGCGGATTGCCCTTATTGTACCAGTAGTTGCGTGGATGAAGGTCCCCGATGTGGTCAGACGCATCGCGTGCGGCACGTCCGGGATGTCGTACTCGCCGCCGAAGCCGACCGTCGTGCCGTTCATCCGTGTCTGCGTCACCTTCTTGGCCGTGAACGCCGGGCGTGTGTTCTCGGTCGTTCACACCTTGTCGCGCTCCCGACTGCCTCCTACGACAGGACGGTCACGGGTCGCATCTCCCACCGTCCGGCTGGGCCGGTGGCGGGACGGGCATGTGACGAATGCCCACGCCGAGCGTGCGCGCTCGCGCACGGTGACCCCGGCGACGTGGTCGGCGGGCCCAGCGAGGCCGCACCGACGACAGCGGAACTGGTCCCGAGTGGTCCTGTTGGCCCGCTCGGTGTGCCCGCAGCGCGGACAGCGCTGCGAGGTGTAGGCCGCATCCACCTCCAGGAAGGGCACCCCCGCCTGGCGAGCCTTGTAGGCGAGGTGCTTTTTTTCTGCAGTTCGGCGCGTTTGCTGGCCTGGAACCATTTCCCGCCCCGGCACACCAGATCGCTCTCGACCTTGCGGTACTGCTGGAGGGCCTTGAGCTGGTCGGGTGAGCCGGTGTAGCGGATCCCCTTCATCCGCCCCTCCACGGTCCAGACGGAGACGGTGCGCGCGTCGTGCTGCCACGACAGGCAGCGGTCGTCGAACGGCTGGGCCGCCTCCGGCCGGAAGACGATCGGGGTACTGACCGCCTTGCGGTACCGCCGGGAGGTGGGCGGGCCCAGATTCCCGGCCCGCAGGTTGGCCTTGAGGGTCGTGTAGGCGTCGACGACCTTCTTCACCGACCGCACCACTGGCTGCGCAGACAGCCCGAAGGACGCCTTCAGATCCGCGTACACCTCCTTCTGCAGACCATTGCGGTTCCTCAGATCCTTGGCGAAGGCGAAGGCGAAGGCGAAGGCGAAGGCGAAGGCGTGCGTGGCAGCCCGGTTGCGTTCCGCTTCGTAGTCGCAGGAGGCGACTCCCTCCCGACTTGAACCCCGGGAATCCTCGCCGGAATGAGTGAACTTCTCGGTACGAGCTGTACAGCGCTGCACTGGCCCACCGCGTCATCCCCACTCTCACCGGCCCCCGTACAACTCCCCGTACGACGGCCACACCCCACCGGGCCCCTCCACCGACTCGGCGGCGTGCACGGCCCGTACGATCGCGCGCGTCACCAGGTCCGCGCCGGCCGCGAGGATCTCGTTCAGTGCGAGCGGGTTGCCGGCGTCGAGCGGGCGTGCCCCTGTCGCCAGCGCGAACACCGTGTCGCCGTCGTGGAGGAGATGCACCGGCCGTACGGCACGCGCGATGCCGTCGTGCGCCGTGCCGGCCATCTTCTGTGCCTGCGCCTTCGACAGGTCCGCGTCAGTGGCGACCACCGCGAGCGTGGTGTTCAGCGGGGGAGGCCCGCTCTTCTCCGCGATCTCGGCAAGGCGCCGACGCGCGGCTTCGTGGACCTGCGCCTGCGGGTATTCCACGCGCCCCTGGAACAACTCCCCGTACAGGACGCCTGTTTCCGGATCCCGTACCGCTCCCGCCGCGTTGGCCACCACCAGCGCGGCCACCGTGATCCCCGAGTCGAGGACGGTGCTCGCGCTGCCGACCCCGCCCTTCAACTGCCCGACCACCGCGCCCGTACCCGCGCCGACGCACCCTTCCCACACCAGCGCACCGGGTTCGCTCGCGGCGGCCGCCTCGACCGCGGCCCGGCCGGTGGCCGCGTCCGGTCTGGCCCGGAAGTCGCCGCCCCGTCCGAGATCGAAGACACAGGCGGCCGGCACCACCGGCACGACGTGCGCCGGATCCACCCCCACGCGCACCCCGCGCCCCTGTTCTTCCAGCCAGGCCATCACCCCGGACGCCGCGTCGAGCCCGTACGCGCTGCCACCGGTCAGCACGATCGCCTCGACCTTCTGCACCAGGTTGCGTGGATCGAGGGCGTCGGTCTCCTTGGTACCAGGACCGCCGCCACGCACATCCACGGCGGCGACGGCGCCACCCTCCGGGGCCAGCACGACCGTGGTACCGGTGAGCCAACCGTCGCCGGTACGCCTCGCGTGCCCCACCCGCACACCGGACACATCCGTCAGAGCGTCAACTGTCATAAGACCAGTCTGATACCGCGGCCGTACCCTGGACCCATGACCACCGCCCCCGGCCCCACGCCCAGCCCTGAGCCGAACGAGCCGCGCGAGCCGAAGGCCGCGCTGATCTTCGACGACCCGCTGGACCAGCAGTCCTCGGACGACACGGACCGCGGGTGGGGCGATCGTCCCGGCGCCGGCGCCGACAGCGCGGCCGATCTGAAGCGCTTCCTCGACGAGAAGCCGCCCCACCACCTATGAGTCGGGCGGGCCGCTGCCGCTACCGCTCGTTGTGGCCCGAGCCCCGCTGCGCGACCAGCGCGTCGCGGATCTCCTTGAGCACCTCCAGTTCGGTCACCTCCATGACCTCCTGCGCGCCCTCCTTCGCCTTCCTGCGGGCCTCCTGCCGGGCCAGGTACTTCGACATGGGCAGGACCATCAGGAAGTAGACGACGGCCGCAGTGATCACGAAGGTGAGGGCGGCGCCGAGGACGGAGCCCCACATGATCTGGACACCGGTAGCGCTGTCGCCCGTACCGGTGCAGGGACCCTTGATGCACGAGCTGTAACTGTCGAGGTTCTTGGTGCCGATCGCTCCGACGACCGGGTTGATGATCCCCTTCACCACCGAGTTCACGATGTTGGTGAAGGCGGCGCCGATGACCACCGCGACTGCCAGATCGACGACGTTCCCGCGCATCAGGAAGGCCTTGAAGCCCTCCCAGACGCTCGGCTTCTTCGCGCTCACCTCGGGGACTCTCCTCGCACGCACAGGGTGTGGAACAAACAGCTCCGCAACCTACGGCAGGGCGAGGCGACCCTGCCCACTGGGGTGGCACCGGGCTCAGCACAGCGTCACCGCCAGCCGTGCCGTCGCGCTCGCGCCGGCGAGGTGCGCCGCAGTGGCGCGCGGCACCGAGAGCACGACCAGCGCCCCGCCCTCCGTCGCGCCGTCCAGCGGCTCCGGCACTTTCGTCACCCGGGCCCCGCGCGCGACCACGCGGGCGTCACCGCCCGTCGCCGTCTCCTCGGCGGCGATGACGTCGACCCGGTCGCCGGGCCGCAGCAGCCGGACCGTGGCGCCGTCGGCGATCCGCACCGGCGCCGTCACGAGCTGGACGGCAGGGCGTTCCCGTACGGGGTCGGCCACGGGGTGGCCGCGCGTCCGTTCCCCGTCCTGCGGCCCCGCCGCCACGAGCGCGGCCGCGGTGACGGCGAGACCGGCCGCCAGGGCCCGCCTCCGGTGCCGTACGAGCCGTTGCGACTGGTATCGCCCGCCGCGTACCCGCACGGGAGCGAACTGCGGCACCTCGCACGTCGGGGGAGCGTCCGTGCCGAGCGGGCGCGGAGGAAGAGGAGAGCGAGAAGGAGAGGAAGAGGGACAGGGGGACGGAGAGGGAGCGAAGGACACGTGGACCACCACCTGCGACGAGGGATCGGCTTGCGACTGCCACGATGAGGCTTCGCGCCGATTCCCGCTGAGGCCGGTGGGCTACTGACCGGTTGTGGACAACTCCCTCACCCGAACGGGAAGTTCCGCGAGCTACGGCAGCGCGAACCCCGGATCCATCCCGCCGAGCGCGTTCGTGCACAGGCAGTCCCGTTCCCCGGTCGACGGCAGGGCCGCCACCGCGTCGAACAGCACGCCCCGCAGCCGGTCCACGTTCGCCGCGAACACCCGCAGGACCTCGTCGTGGGAGACGCCCTCGCCGGTCTCGGCACCGGCGTCGAGGTCGGTGACCAGGGTCATCGAGGTGTAGCAGAGCTCCAGTTCACGGGCCAGCGCCGCCTCGGGGTGCCCGGTCATGCCGACCACGGACCAGCCCTGCGCCTGGTGCCACAACGATTCGGCACGGGTGGAGAAGCGCGGCCCCTCGACCACGACCAGCGTGCCGCCGTCCACCGGCTCCCAGTCCCGCCCGCGGGCCGCCTTCAGCGCGGCCGCCCGGCCGGCCGGGCAGTAGGGGTCGGCCAGGGACACGTGCACCACGTTCGGCACTGTGCCGTCCGGCAGCGGCAGCCCGTCGAAGTACGTCCCCGCCCTGGACTTCGTACGGTCGACCAGTTGGTCCGGAACGAGCAGCGTGCCCGGCCCGTACTCGGGGCGCAGACCGCCCACCGCGCACGGACCGAGCACCTGGCGCACGCCGACCGAGCGCAGCGCCCACAGATTGGCCCGGTAGTTGATCCGGTGCGGCGGCAGATGGTGGCCGCGTCCGTGCCGGGGCAGGAAGGCGACCCGTCGGCCGGCGACCTCGCCGAGGAAGAGGGAGTCGCTGGGAGGCCCGTAGGGGGTCTCCACCTGGATCTCGGTCACGTCCTCGAGGAACGAGTAGAAGCCGGAGCCGCCGATTACGCCGATCTCTGCGTTCACCATGCCCAGCACAGTATCCGGAGCCGTCTTCACCCGGACCTCGGGCCCGGAAACACAGGAGCCGCCGAGGTGCCGCCTACGCGGCGGAGCTGCTGCTGGAGGAGGTGCCCGTACTCGACGACTTCGAGTCCGACGACGAGGAGGACGACGAAGAAGACGAAGACGAAGAAGACGACTCAGAGGACGAAGAAGATGACGAGGACGTCGACGACTTCCCGGACGACGACGGCGCGCTGCTCGACGAGGAGCCGCGGCTGTCGTTGCGGTAGAAGCCGGAGCCCTTGAAGACAATGCCGACCGCGGAGAACACCTTCTTCAGGCGGCCGGAGCAGCTGGGGCACTCCGTGAGGGCGTCGTCGGTGAACTTCTGCACCGCCTCGAGGCCCTCGCCGCACTCGGTGCACTGGTACTGGTAGGTGGGCACTGTCTTCCTCCTGGCACTCTCACTCAATGAGTGCTAAACGACGGTCCAGTGTGACGTATTCCTGAGGATCAGTCCACTGTCACCGGCATGCGGTGACCGACGCCACGTGCCACGGTGCGACCGCGGGGCCGTGCCGCGAGCCGTGAGCGCAGCGCCAGCAGCGTCCCCAGGGCGAGCAGCGTGCCGCCCATCGGCACCAGGAATCCGGCGCCGTCCCGGAAGCGGTCCTCCAGCTGCCCGGCGACCGTGACGGCGGCCGCCTGGCCCAGCGCGACCGCGCCGGTCAGCCACGTGAAGGCCTCGGTGCGGGCGCCGGCCGGGACCAGGCTCTCGACCAGGGTGTAGCCGGTGACCAGGGTGGGCGCGATGCACATGCCGACGAGCAGGCCGAGGCCGGCCAGGGCGAGTACCGAGTGGGCGGCCCACAGGCCGGAGGCGGTCAGCGCGAGGGCGGCGTATCCGACGACCAGGCGCTGCTGCGGGGCCGCCTTCCAGACGATGGCTCCGCAGACCAGGCCGGAGAGCATGTTGCCCGCGGCGAAGGTGCCGTACAGGACGCCGTTCAGGCCGGGCTCGCCGATCGACTCGGTGAACGCGGCCAGCGAGACCTGCATGCCGCCGAAGACGGCGCCGATGCCGAGGAAGGCCACGATCAGGACCCGCACCCCAGGGACGCGAAGAGCCGAAGCGCGCTCCACGCGCGCGTGCCCCCCGCCCGTCCCGCCGGTGACCGAGGGCTGGGTGCTCTTCTGCGCGGCGAACAGCAGGCCGCCCAGCAGCGTCAGCGACGCCTCCGTGACCAGCCCCGCGGCCGGGTCCACCGCCGTGCACAGGGCGGTGGCCAGCAGTGGGCCGACCACGAAGGTCAGCTCGTCCGTGACGGACTCGAAGGCCGCCGCGGTGGGCAGCAGGGGCGAGTCCTGGAGTTCGGCGGCCCAACGGGCGCGCACCATGGGCCCGATCTGCGGTATCGAGGCCCCCGTGGGGACGGCCGCCGCGAGCAGGGCCCACATGGGTGCGTCCGCCAGTGCGAGCGCCGTCAGAGCCAGACCGGACAGCGTGTGCACGAGCACGCCCGGAATCAGCACGGTCCGCTGCCCGTAACGGTCGGCGAGCCGCCCGCTGTAGGGCGCGAACAGCGCCATGGAAACTCCGGTGACGGCCGCGGCGGCGCCCGCCGCGCCGTACGAGCCGGTGGTGTGCTGCACGAGCAGCACGATGGAGACGGTGAGCATCGCGAACGGCTGACGTGCCGCGAAGCCGGGGAGCAGGAACGTCCAGGCGCCGCGGGTGCGCAGCAGCTGCCCGTATCCGGGGCGGGAGGTGACCGTGGATGCCACGGCCCGTGCCTTTCTGCCGCCTGGTAGCGCGTCCCCTGTGGGGCTCGGGCGCCGAGAGCTGTCCTCTTGCGCGGACTGCGGTAGATACCGGCGCCCACTCGTGGGGGCGTCCCGGCCGCCATACGGTCGCGCCAGCACTGCGTCAGGCAGAGTTGGTTCGATCGGAATGCGCCTTCACCATACAGGGATCATCGCCCGATGCGCCTGTGAAAAGGAGCACCGCAGGCCCGTGAGCCTGCGATTGCCGGGAGTGTGAACCGTACAAAACGCGCTCTTAACGACCCGCGTCGCCGCCGTTCGTCCCCAGCCACCCGGCCAGCTTGCCGCCGTGTCCCACCGCGCGCAGCCGTCGCTCCGCCGCGTCCCGTACGGGATCCGTGGCGACCACGAGCAGTTCGTCCCCGCGTCGCAGCACCGTCGTCGGCAGTGGAACGAACGACTGGCCCTCGCGTACGACCAGGGTGACGGCGGCCCCGGCCGGCAGCCGCAGCTCGTTGATCTCGACGCCGTGCATCTTCGAGCCCTCGGGGATCGCCACGGACAGCAGATGCCCGCGCAGCCGCTCCAGGGGCGCCGACTCGATGCCGAGGTCGGCGGCCTCCGTACCGTCGCCCAGGCGCAGCTTGCGGGCGAGCCACGGCAGGGTCGGCCCCTGGACCAGGGTGTAGACGACGACCAGCACGAAGACGATGTTGAAGATCCGGCGGCTGGCCTCGACGCCCTCCACCATCGGGATGGTCGCCAGGATGATGGGCACGGCGCCGCGCAGTCCCGCCCAGGACATCAGCGTCTGCTCCTGCCACGGCACCCGGAACGGCGTCAGGCACAGCACGACGCTCAGCGGGCGCGCCACCATCGTCAGCACCATCCCGATGACGAGGGCGGGCACGATGTCGTCGCCCAGCTCGTGCGGGGTGACCAGCAGGCCGAGCAGGACGAACATGCCGATCTGGGCGATCCAGCCGACTCCGTCGGCGAACCCGCGGGTGGCGGGCCAGTGCGGCAGCTTGGCGTTGCCCATCACCATCGAGGCGAGATAGACGGCGAGGAAGCCGCTGCCGTGCGCCAGCGCGCCCGCCGCGTAGGCGGTGACGGCGATGGCCATGACGGCGATCGGGTAGAGGCCGGAGGCGGGCAGCGCGACGTGCCTCAGCCCCCAGGAGCCCAGCAAGCCCACCGCGATGCCGATGGCGGCGCCGATGGCCAGCTCCAGGGCGATTTCGCCGATCAGCGCGTACCAGTGCTCGATCGGGCCGGCCATGGAGAAGGAGACCACCAGGATGACCACGGGGGCGTCGTTGAATCCGGACTCGGCCTCCAGCGTGCCCGTCACGCGCGCGGGGAGGGGGATCTTGCGCAGGACGGAGAAGACCGCCGCCGCGTCCGTCGAGGAGACGATCGCCCCGACGATGAGCGCCTGGCGCCACTCCAGCCCGATCAGGTGGTGCGCGGCCGTCGCCGTCACCCCGACGCTCACCGCGACCCCGACCAGCGCCAGCGCCGTGGCGGCCGGCAGGGCGGGCTTGATCTCCTTCCACTTCGTGCCCAGACCGCCCTCGGCCAGGATCACGACCAGGGCCGCGTATCCGATGACCTGGGTCAGTTCGGCGTTGTCGAAGTGGATGTCGCCGATGCCGTCCTGGCCCATGGCGATGCCGATCCCCAGGTAGACGAGCAGGCTGGGGAGCCCGCTGCGCGAGGAGATCCGGACCGCTGCCACGGCGACGAGCAGGACGAGCGAGCAGACGAGCAGGAGCTGGTTGAGGTCGTGGACAGTCAGCGGCCGTTTCCTTCCCTGGCCGACGCGCATCGCGTGCGCGTGGGCTCACGTACATGGGACACGAAGTGGCGGCGCTCCGCACCCAACTACTTCGTTACCTTACCTAACTCTTGACGATTTCTTGACGCTTCCCCAGGCATGATCGAACGTCCGTCCGTGCTGGTTCCCCACTCCGCGTCAAGTGGGCACAGGCCCTGCGCCTATGGTTGCTCCAGCGCTCAGTCAAAAGCACAGCCCCGCCTGCCGCTCGCGTTAGGACAGCAAGGACAGCGATGCCCCCCAACACCACCGCCTCTTCGGGTCAGAAGCCCGGCAAGTCCGGCAGGAAGAAGGGGCGCAAAGCCCGTTTGCTCCTCCTGGTCCTGGTGCTGGCCCTCATCGGAGGCGTCGCCTACGGGGGGTACTGGTCCGTCAGCACCGTCCGGGCCTCCTTCCCGCAGACCAAGGGCTCACTCACGCTGGAAGGCCTGTCGGGCCCCGTCGACGTCAAGCGCGACGGCTACGGCATCCCGCAGATCTACGCCTCCTCCGACGAGGACCTGTTCATGGCGCAGGGCTACGTCCAGGCGCAGGACCGGTTCTACGAGATGGACGTGCGCCGCCACATGACCTCCGGGCGCCTGTCGGAGATGTTCGGCAAGAGCCAGGTCGACAACGACGAGTTCCTGCGCACACTGGGCTGGGACCGGGTCGCGAAGGAGGAGTACGACACCAAGCTGTCGGCCTCCACGAAGAAGTACCTCCAGGCGTACGCCAAGGGGGTCAACGCCTACCTCCAGGGCAAGGACGGCGAGGAGATCTCCCTCGAGTACGCGGCCCTGGGCTTCAGCAACGACTACAAGCCCGAGGAGTGGACCCCGGTCGACTCGGTCTCGTGGCTGAAGGCGATGGCCTGGGACCTGCGCGGCAACATGCAGGACGAGATCGACCGCGCCCTGATGACCAGCCGCCTCGGCCCCAAGCAGATCGCCGACCTGTACCCGGAGTACCCCTACGGCCGGAACCGGACGATCGTCCAGCAGGGCCAGTACGACGAGCTCACCGGGACGTTCGAGGGGAGCGGCGGCTCGTCCACGAGTGGCTCGTCCACCGGCGGTTCCTCCGCGAGCGGGACGGGCACGGGTACGCAATCGGCCTCGACGTCGGCCGGATCGGCCCTCCAGAGCCAGCTCACGGGCCTCCAGGGCATCCTGGACGACCTCCCCACGGCCGTCGGCGTGAACGGCAACGGCATCGGCTCGAACTCCTGGGTCGTGAGCGGGAAGTACACCATCACCGGCAAGCCGCTGCTGGCCAACGACCCGCACCTGTCGCCCTCGCTGCCGTCCGTCTGGTACCAGATGGGCCTGCACTGCCGCACCGTCTCCAGCAAGTGCCAGTACGACGTCAGCGGGTACACCTTCGCGGGCATGCCCGGCGTGGTCATCGGCCACAACCAGAACATCGCCTGGGGCATGACCAACTCCGGCGCCGACGTCACCGACCTCTACCTGGAGAAGCTCTCCGGCGACGGCTACCTGTACGACGGCAAGGTCAAGGCCTTCAAGCGGCGCGAAGAGACCATCAAGGTCGCCGGCGGCGCGTCCAAGAAGATCGTCGTCCGGGAGACCCAGGACGAGATGCCCCTGCTGTCCGACCGCGACGACGAGCTCGTGAAGGTCGGCAAGAAGGCCACCGTCGACGCCGCGGCCCCCGACCGCGGTGACGGCTACGGCATCGCGCTGCGCTGGACCGCGCTGGATGCGGGCACCACCATGGACGCCGTCTTCGCGATGGACAAGGCGGCCGACTGGAACGACTTCCGCGAGGCCGCGGCCCTGTTCGACGTGCCCTCGCAGAACCTGGTCTACGCCGACACCAAGGACAACATCGGCTACACGCTGCCCGGAAAGATCCCCACGCGCGCGAAGGGCGACGACGGCTCCGTCCCGGTCCCGGGCTGGGACTCCAAGTACGAGTGGGGCAAGTACATCCCGCAGGACGCGCTGCCCTACGAGTACAACCCGGATCGCGGCTACATCGTCACCGCCAACCAGGCCGTGATCGCCCCCGACAAGTACAACCCCGACTACACCCTCACCACGGACTGGGGCTACGGCACCCGCAGCCAGCGGATCTCCGACCTGATCGAGCAGAAGATCAAGGACGGCGGCAAGATCTCCACCGACGACATGCGCCAGATGCAGACGGACAACAGCAGCGAGATCGCCAAGCTGCTCGTGCCCAAGCTGCTGAAGATCGACCTCCCCGACCCCGACGTCCGTGAGGCGCAGGAGCTCCTCGAGGGCTGGGACTACACCCAGGACGCCGACTCGGCGGCGGCCGCCTACTTCAACGCGGTCTGGCGCAACATCCTCAAGCTGGCCTTCGGCAACAAGCTGCCCAAGGAGCTGCGGGTCAAGGACCAGTGCCTGTGGGTCGACCCGGTCAACACCACCGGGCCCGTGGACGAGGCCGGCAAGGTGCTCGAGTGCGGCCAGCGCGACCCCGACCAGGCGCAGCCCGACGGCGGCGACCGCTGGTTCGAGGTGGTGCGCAACCTGATGAACGACGAGAACAGCGACTGGTGGACGACGCCCAGCTCACGCAACCGCCCCGGCGCCGACCACAATCGCGACAAACTGTTCGAGCGTGCCATGATCGACGCCCGCTGGGAGCTGACCGCCAAGCTCGGCAAGGACATCGACACCTGGAGCTGGGGCCGGCTGCACCGCCTGTTCCTGGAGAACCAGACCCTGGGCACCTCCGGTCCCGGGTTCCTCCAGCACATGCTCAACCGCGGCCCGTGGAAGCTCAGCGGCGGCGAGGCGACGGTCAACGCCACCGGCTGGAACGCCGCCGGCGGCTACGACGTCGTCTGGGTGCCGTCCATGCGGATGGTGGTCAACCTCGGCGACCTCGACAAGTCGAAGTGGATCAATCTCACCGGCGCCTCCGGGCACGCCTACAGCGCCCACTACGTCGACCAGACGAGCAAATGGGCCAAGGGCGAGCTGCTGGACTGGTCCTTCTCCGACCAGGCGGTGGAGGACGGCACGAGCGACACGCTGGTGCTGAAGCCGTGAGCCGCCGCGGGACGGTTCAGGAGCCGTGACGGAAACGGCGTACGGCCGACGGTGTCACCACCGCGTGCACCGGCCGGTCGTGCGCCTCGGTCGGCAGGCGTTCGACGACCTCGGAGTCGTACAGCAGCATCACCAGCGCGGGATGCGCGCGCGATTGCTCCAGACGAGTGAGCACGCGGTCGTACGAGCCCCCGCCGCGGCCCAGGCGCATGCCGCGCGCGTCGACCGCGAGGCCGGGCAGCAGCACGACGTCGACAGTGGTCACGGCGTCCCGGCCCAGGCGCTCGCCGACGGGCTCGAAGAGGGCCATCTTTCCGCGGTGTTGGACGCGCGCGAGGGAGCCCTCGCCGGTGTAGGCGGCCCAGTCCAGGTCGTTGTCCGGCAGGAGCGCCGGGAGCAGGACGCGCGCGCCCCGCTCGCGCAGTGCGTCCAGCAGCGTCAGTGTGCCGGGTTCGGTGCCCACCGAGACGTACGCCGCCACCGTGCGCGCCCCTGCCACCTCGGGCAGCTCCAGCGCACGATCGGCCAGCGCGGTGGCGGCTTCCCGCACGTCATCGGCCGTCAACCTGCTCCTCACCGCGAGGAGCTCGCGCCGCAACGTTCGCTTGTCAGGCTCGGCCAGACGTCCGAAGTGACTCAAAGGTTGTCCCGTACCCTTCCAATACGCTCATATGAGAGCCAATTAACCGGAGCGACAGATTCCCTGCAAACGCACCGGATAAGGTTGCCGGCATGACTCAGTCGCACCCTCGGATCAGCAAGGCTGTCATTCCCGCAGCAGGCCTAGGCACCCGGTTCCTGCCGGCCACCAAGGCCACTCCCAAGGAGATGCTGCCGGTCGTCGACAAGCCGGCTATCCAGTACGTGGTCGAGGAGGCCGTGTCCGCCGGTCTCGACGACGTCCTCATGATCACGGGCCGCAACAAGCGCCCCCTGGAGGACCACTTCGACCGCAACTACGAGCTGGAATCCGCCCTGCAGAAGAAGGGCGACGCCAGCCGGCTCGCGAAGGTGCAGGAGTCCAGCGACCTGGCGACCATGCACTACGTCCGCCAGGGCGACCCCAAGGGCCTCGGCCACGCCGTGCTGTGCGCCGCCCCGCACGTCGGCGACGAGCCCTTCGCCGTCCTCCTCGGCGACGACCTGATCGACCCGCGCGACCCGCTGCTCAAGCGGATGGTCGAGGTCCAGGAGCAGCGCGGCGGCAGCGTCATCGCGCTCATGGAGGTCGCCCCGGAGCAGATCCACCTCTACGGCTGTGCGGCCGTCGACGAGACCGAGGACAGCGACGTCGTCAAGGTGAGCGGCCTGGTCGAGAAGCCCGACCCGGCGGACGCCCCCTCGAACTACGCGGTCATCGGCCGCTACGTCCTCGACCCGCACATCTTCGACATACTGCGCAAGACCGAGCCCGGTCGCGGCGGCGAGATCCAGCTCACCGACGCCCTCCAGCAGCTCGCGGCCACGCATACATCAGCGGCTACCGCCGCGGGGAAGGTCGGCGGTCCGGTGCACGGCGTCGTCTTCAAGGGCCGCCGCTATGACACCGGCGACCGCGGCGACTACCTGCGTGCCATTGTCAGACTCGCGTGCGAACGTGAAGACCTGGGCCCGGACTTCCGGACCTGGCTTCGCAGTTACGTAGCCGAGGAGATGTAGCGATTTGAGCAGCGCCGCGCCCCGCGCCACAGGCCAGGACCAGCTGTGGACGGTGGACGAGCACCTGGAGGACATCCTCGCGACCGTCCGCCCCCTCGAACCCATCGAGCTGCAACTGCTCGACGCCCAGGGCTGTGTCCTGGTCGAGGACGTCACGGTGCCGGTGTCCCTGCCGCCGTTCGACAACAGCTCCATGGACGGGTACGCGGTGCGGGTCGCGGATGTCGCGGGTGCGAGCGAGGAGTTCCCGGCCGTCCTGGACGTCGTCGGGGACGTCGCGGCGGGCCAGGCCGGCCTGCTCCACGTGGGCCCCGGCCAGGCCGCCCGCATCATGACCGGCGCCCCGCTGCCGCCCGGCGCCGAGACCGTCGTCCCCGTCGAGTGGACCGACGGCGGCCTCGGCGAGGGCCCCGTGTCCGGAATGCGCGCCCGCGCCCTCGCCCCCGAGGGCGCCGAGGGCCATGTGCACGTGTACCGGCCGGCCGAGGCACGCGCGCACGTGCGCGCGAAGGGCAGCGACGTCAAGTCCGGCGACCGCGCCCTCGAAGCCGGTACGGTCCTCGGCCCGCCGCAGATCGCCCTGCTCGCCGCGATCGGCCGCGGCACGGTACGCGTGCGCCCGCGCCCACGCGTGGTCGTCATGTCCACCGGCAGCGAACTCGTCCAGCCCGGCGAGGAACTCGGCAGCGGCCAGATCTACGACTCCAACAGCTTCGCCCTCACCGCGGCCGCCCGCGACGCCGGCGCCATCGCCTACAAGGTGGGCGCCGTCGCCGACGACGCCGAGACCCTGAGGTCCACCATCGAGGACCAGCTCGTCCGCGCCGACCTCATGGTCACCACGGGCGGCGTGAGCGTCGGCGCCTACGACGTCGTCAAGGAGGCGCTGTCCTACGTCGGGGACGAGGACGAGGCCGGCAGCGGCATCGAGTTCCGCAAGCTCGCCATGCAGCCCGGCAAGCCCCAGGGCTTCGGCTCCATCGGCCCCGACCACACACCGCTGCTCGCACTGCCGGGCAACCCCGTGTCGTCGTACGTCTCCTTCGAGCTGTTCGTCCGGCCGGCGATCCGCACCCTCATGGGCCTTCAGGACGTCCATCGCCCGCGGACGACCGCGACCCTGACCGCCGACAAGGCGCTGACCTCGCCGAAGGGCCGCAGACAGTTCCTGCGCGCGACGTACGCCGACGGCACGGTCACCCCGGTCGGTGGCGCCGGCTCCCACCTGGTCGCCGCCCTCGCGCACGCCGACGCGCTGATCGTCGTCCCCGAGGACGTCGTGTCCGTCGAGCCCGACGCCGAGGTCGAGGTGGTCCTGCTCGGCTGAGTACTCCTGGTTGGCGGTACCGTGTCGCGCACAACAGGCCCGCGCGCCGCACCGCGGACGGGCCCGGACCGGGAGCGCCACACAGCATGACTGAGCCTTCCCGGGGGGAGACCCCCGGACCCCTTCCCCAGGACCGACTGACGCACATCGACGACGCGGGTGCCGCCCGCATGGTCGACGTGTCCGGCAAGGACGTGACCGCGCGCACCGCCCGCGCCAGCGGCCGCGTCCTGGTCTCGCCCCGTGTGGTCGAGCTTCTGCGCGGCGAAGGGGTGCCCAAGGGCGATGCCCTGGCCACCGCGCGGATCGCGGGCATCATGGGCGCCAAACGCACCCCGGACCTGATCCCGCTGTGCCACCCGTTGTCGGTGTCGGGTGTGAAACTGGACCTGCGGGTCGCGGACGACGCCGTGGAGATCCGGGCCACGGTGAAGACGACGGACCGCACGGGCGTCGAGATGGAGGCCCTCACCGCGGTCTCCGTCGCCGCGCTCACCGTGATCGACATGGTCAAGGCGGTCGACAAGGGAGCGGTCATCACGGACGTACGGGTCGAGGAGAAGACGGGCGGCAAGTCGGGCGACTGGAGCCGGGCATGACGTATCGCGCTCTTGTGGTCACGGCCTCCAACCGGGCCGCCGCCGGCGTCTACCAGGACAAGGGCGGCCCGCTCATCGCCAAGGGCCTCACAAGCATGGGATTCACCGTCGAAGGACCGCAGGTCGTCCCCGACGGAGACCCCGTGGAGGCCGCCCTGCGCGCCGCCGTCGACGCGGGATACGACGTCGTGGTCACCACCGGCGGCACCGGCATCTCACCCACCGACCGCACGCCCGAGGCGACCCGCCGGGTGATCGACCACGAGGTGCCGGGCATCGCCGAGGCCATCCGGGCGTTCGGACGGCAGAAGGTGCCGACCGCGGCGCTCTCCCGGGGCCTGGCCGGAGTGGCGGGGCGGACGCTGATCGTCAATCTGCCGGGCTCCAGCGGCGGAGTGAAGGACGGACTGGCCGTCCTGGAGCCCCTGTTGGTGCACGCCGTGGACCAGCTCCGCGGCGGTGACCACCCCAGACCCGACGGCAGCAGTGGGGGTGCGAGCTGAACAGCCCATCCTGGCCCGTCGTACTGGCGGACGGCGATGTCGTCCTCCGGCCGATAAAGATGCGCGACCAGCGGGCCTGGCGCGAGGTCAACCGGCGCAACCGGGACTGGCTGCGGCCCTGGGAGGCGACCATTCCGCCGCCCACGCCCAGCGGGCCGATCGCGCACCGGCCGACCTACCGCCAGATGGTCAGGCATCTGCGGTCCGAGGCGAACGCGGGCCGGATGCTGCCGTTCGTCATCGAGTACCAGGGGCGGCTGGTGGGGCAGGTGACGGTCGCCGGAATCACCTGGGGCTCGATGTGCTCGGGCCACGTCGGTTACTGGGTGGACGAGGCGGTGGCCGGACGGGGCGTGATGCCGACGGCCGTGGCGCTCGCGGTGGATCACTGCTTCCGGACCGTGGGTCTGCACCGCATCGAGGTCTGCATTCGCCCCGAGAACATGCCCAGCCGCCGGGTCGTGGAGAAACTCGGATTCCGTCAGGAGGGGCTCAGGCCGCGCTATCTCCACATCGACGGAGCCTGGCGCGACCACCTCGTCTTCGCGCTCACTGCGGAAGAGGTCCCGGACGGGCTGCTGAGACGTTGGCACCGGTCACGTTCCCAGAACACGCCGTCCCCGGGCGCGCCCTCGGCGCCCGGCAACACTCCGCCGAGGAATTGAATAAACGTTCGAAATTGATCGCCCGATGACCATCTCGGGGCATTGAATTCGCGACATCGGTCGCGCTGCTGATCGCATCGGTCACAAAAAAAGCTCGAAATATCAGCCAGATCGTGCGACACACCGGCTCAATTGGCGGATGGCCTCACGCAAACACCTCTACCGTGTGAGGCGTGAGCAGCAGCGGCCTCATCTACGCAGTCATTGTCGGGGCCTGGGCCGCCTACTTGGTGCCGATGTGGCTCCGTAGGCAGGACGAGCTGAACGAGGCCCGTCCGACGGAACGCTTCAGCACCGCCATCCGGCTGCTGTCCGGAAGGGCGGGGATGGAGCGCCGATACGCCAAGGACCTGCGGGCGCGCTCCACCGACGAGGAGGAGCCCAGCGCCGACGACCCGGGCGCGGTCACCGATTCGGTGGACGTCCGGGCCTTCGCCATGCCTCCGACACGTCCGGAGGTGCAGGCGGCGGTGCAACCGCAGGCTTCCGTGCGGTCGGAACAGGCCCGCGAGCCGGTCCGTGAGCCGGTACGGGAATCGCGGGAACCACGGGAATCCCCGCGTGAGCGGGAAGAGGCGGCCGCACGCCCCCTCGACTCGGGCAACCCGGGCGAGTCCGGTGCCGCACCGGAGCGGAAGCGCATGTCGCCCGCCCGGCGCACGGCAGCGGCGGAGGCGGCCGCGGCGCGTGCCCGGCGTACAAAGGCGCTCGCGCGCCGCCGGCGCACCACGGTCATGCTCTTCCTCGCCTTCACCTGCGGCGCGATCGTCGCCGCGGTCGGCGGGCTCGCGTTCCTGTGGGCGCCCGGCGTGCCCGCCGTGCTGCTCAGCGCCTACATCGCCTACCTGCGCTCCCAGGAACGCCGGCGCTTCGCCTACCAGATGGACCGGCGCCGCGCCGAGGCCGCCGCGCAGCGACTGCGCGAGCGCGCCCGCCAGCCGCGTCGGCGCGCCTCCGTCGACGCGGGCGCGGACACCGACGAACCGGACGAGGGACCCGAGCCGGAGACGGACCCCGGCCTGTCCGCGCTCGCCGCGGACCGCCGTGCGCTCGTCGAGCAGACCGACCACGCGGAGTGGGTCGACCAGCAGCGCGAGCGGCAGCAGCGGCCGGGCCACGGCGACAGCTGGGACCCGGTGCCGGTGCCCCTGCCGACGTACGTGACGGCGCCGGTCGCCCCCCGCGCCACCGCCGACGTGGATCTGGGGGCGCCGGACGCGTGGAGCTCGGCCCGCTCCAGCGCCGTGGCGCCCGAGCAGGAGGGGCGGCACACCGCCCGGGACGGGGGAGTGCAGGAGCCGCCGTCCGGCGCGGAGGACAAACCGGCGGCGGACGGACGCAGTGACGCCCGTCGCGCCGCCTCCGCCCGCCGCGCCCGCGAACGCGGTCGCACACCACTGTTCGACCAGTACGAGGACGGGGACCGGCCGCGGGCCGCCAACGAGTGACCCCTGGCACCCCAGTGACCCCCGTCCCTGACCAGCCGGGAACGGATTTCCAAGCACCCGGACGGGGATGCTAGAGTTTCACTCGTTGCAAGGGCCTGTGGCGCAGTCCGGTAGCGCACCTCGTTCGCATCGAGGGGGTCTGGGGTTCAAATCCCCACAGGTCCACGCAGCTCAGAGCCCCGGTCGGGATTCCCGACCGGGGCTCTGACGTGTCGTGGGGCTGACTCCGTGTCAGGCGCCCGCGGCGTTCAGGTGGCGGTGGCGCCGAGCAGGGAGCCGGTGAGGGCGACCGTGACCAGGACGGGGGCCGCGACGGCGGCGGGCAGCCGGGCCGGGAGACAGGTGATCAGCCGGGTCAGGGGGCGCACCAGGGCCGGGGTGGCGCCCGTGGTGCGCAGCAGGCCGAACTCCCGGCGCCGCTGGGCCACCGCGAAGGCGAAGGTGGACGCGACCACTAAGACGGAAACGAATCCGGCGACCCCGCCGGCCGTCCCGAACAGCGCGTTCAGCGCGGTCACCGCCTCCCGGTCCCGGTCCGGGTCGGCGTCCGCGAGCCGCCGTGCGTCGCCGGTGAGGACCGTCAGGCCCGGGGCTGTCCGCCGTACCGCCGCCGCGTCCGCGTCCACGACCAGCTGTGTGCTCGCCGGCGCCAGCCGGGCCGCCTGGGCGTCCGGGCAGAAGAGGGCCTGGGTCCCGGTATCGTGCCGGGGTGCTCACTGTGACCTCCGTAAACGTGAACGGGTTGCGCGCCGCCGCGAAGAAGGGCTTCGTGGAATGGCTCGCCGACACCTCCGCCGATGTGCTCTGCCTCCAGGAGGTGCGCGCCGAGCCGCAGCAGCTGCCCGAGCACGTCCGCGCGCCCGACGGCTGGCACGTCACGCACGCCCCCGCCGCCGCCAAGGGCCGCGCCGGCGTCTCCCTCTACACCCGCCGCGAGCCCGACCGCGTCCGGGTCGGCTTCGGCTCGTCGGAGTTCGACACGAGCGGCCGCTACGTCGAGGCCGACCTGCCCGGCGTCACGGTCGCCTCCCTCTACCTGCCCTCCGGTGAGGTCGGCACCGAGCGGCAGGACGAGAAGGTCCGCTTCATGGGCGAGTTCCTCGCCCATCTCAAGGCCCTGCGCGAGCGCTCCGCCGCCGACGGCCGTGAGGTCCTCGTCTGCGGCGACTGGAACATCGCCCACCAGCAGGCCGACCTGAAGAACTGGCGCGGCAACCAGAAGAACTCCGGTTTCCTTCCGGAGGAGCGGGAGTGGATGGGGCGGGTGTTCGACGCGGCGGAGGGCGGTTACGTCGATGTCGTACGCGGGCTGCATCCGGAGGTGGAGGGGCCGTACACCTGGTGGTCGTACCGGGGGCGGGCCTTCGACAACGACTCAGGTTGGAGGATCGATCTCGCCGTCGCCACTCCTGGGCTTGCACGGAGAGCGGTCAAGGGGTTTGTGGAGCGGGCCGCCAGCCATGACGAGCGATGGTCGGACCACGCTCCCGTGACGGTCGTCTTCGACATGTGACACGCGGCCCGTGTGGGGTGCGCACACCTCACGGGCCGCCGACCAGCCGTCAGCTGTTCTGTCGCGTGTCTGCCCGCTGCCCGAGCGGGAGGCGTCTGGTCCGGCATATCGGGCGGGCCCCCGCCTGAGCGGCCTTTCCCGACGGTCACGCGGACGCCGTGGCGCAGGAGATGCTCGCGGGACGCGTCGTCCGTGTCCGTCATGCGGCGGTACTGACGGAGAACGTACTCTTCGAGCCAGTCGGACCGCATGCCGGCGGGTGCTCGGTGCACAGCTGGATGCAGGCGCGCTGCCCGCCGGGTGAGGTGGTCACTTCGGTCAGGTTGCTGAGTCGCACAGCTCCAAGAGCTCGCGGGTGTTCGGTCGGAGTCGCAGCGGGTTGTGACGGCTGTCCGAACTCAATTCCGTCTGCCATTGCCTTGAAAGTGCCTTGATAGGGTGAACTTTCATGGAATAGCGGACAGTTGCTATGACTGCTTCCGCAACCGCCGGTCCAGCGCCAGCGACAGTTCCGCCTCCACCACGCTCTGAGCCAGGGGCCGTAGCCGCTGGAGGTCCTCCTCGGGGCCGTGGCGCAGGATCAGGTCGGCGAACAGGTCGGCCAGCGCGTCGGCGTGTTCGCGGACGCGTTTGCCCGCCGCCAGGACCTCCGCCAGCGGGATGCCCTCGCGGACCAGGGCCGAGGAGACGTCGAGGAGGCGGCGGCTGATGTGGACGATCTCGTCGCCGTCGGTGGCGAGGTAGCCGAGGTCCAGGGCGACGGCGAGGTTCTCCGGGGTGACCTCGCCCTCGAAGCGGGCGGCGAGCTCCTCGGGGGTGAGGCGGACCGGCTCCTCCTCGGTGGGGGTGCCGACGCCGAGAAGTTCACCGACATCGCGGCCGTGCTCGAAGGCTTCCGCCAGTTCGGCGATGCCGTTCAGTGTGTGGCCGCGTTCCAGCAGTGCGGAGATGGTGCGCAGGCGGGCCAGGTGGCTGTCGTCGTACCAGGCGATACGGCCCTCGCGGCGCGGTGCCTGGATCAGCTTGCGCTCGCGGTAGAAGCGCAGGGTGCGGACCGTGATCCCGGCCTCCCTGGCCAGCTCCTCCATGCGGTATTCACGCTTGTCTGCCACGCCCGCACCCTATGTCGTACCCTCGGTAACTTTCCCCGCCCGTCCCCTACCCATCGGTATGGAGCTGCTCTAACCTCCCATTGCGCCAGTGTTCACTGGCGGAGTCGTCAGGGCAAGGAGGTCACGGGATGACCGAGCATGTGCGGGTGGCGGTGATCGGGTCCGGGTTCGGCGGGCTGGGGGCCGCCGTACGGCTGCGGCGCGAGGGTGTCACCGACTTCGTCGTCCTGGAGCGGGCGGACGGTGTCGGCGGGACCTGGCGGGACAACAGTTACCCGGGGTGCGCCTGTGACGTGCCGTCCCATCTGTACTCGTTCTCCTTCGCGCCCCATGCGGAGTGGCCGCGCGCCTTCTCCGGGCAGCGGCACATCCGCGCGTACCTGGAGCACGTGGCCGACGTGTTCCGGCTCCGGCCGCACATCCGCTTCGACTCCGAAGTGAAGATGATGACTTGGGACGGCGAGAGGCTGTGCTGGGACATCGAGACGACCAGTGGCTCACTCTCCGCGGACGTCGTCGTCTCCGCCACCGGGCCGCTGTCCGACCCGAGGATCCCGGACATCCCGGGGCTGGACGCCTTCCCGGGCAAGGTCTTCCACTCCGCCTGCTGGGACCACGACTACGAACTGCGCGGCAAGCGGGTCGCGATGGTCGGCACGGGCGCCTCCGCGATCCAGATCGTGCCCGCCATCCAGCCCCTCGTGGAGAAGCTCACCCTCTTCCAGCGCACCCCGCCGTGGGTGATGCCCCGCGTCGACCGCCCCATCAGCGGCGCCGAGCGCGCCCTGTACCGGGCCCTGCCCTTCACCGCCCAGCTCCGGCGCGGACTGCTGTGGGGCATCCGGGAGTTGCAGGTGCAGGCATTCACCAAGCGCCCGGGCCAGCTCGGCCTGGTCGAGCAGTTGGCCAAGCGTCACATGGCCCGCTCCATCAAGGACCCGGCCCTGCGCGCCGAACTCACCCCCGACTACCGCATCGGCTGCAAGCGGATCCTGCTGTCCAGCGACTACTACCCGGCGCTCGCCCGGCCGAATGTCGACGTGGTCGCGAGCGGGCTGACCGAGGTCCGCGGTTCGACCGTGGTCGCCGCCGACGGCAGCACGGCCGAGGTCGAAGCGATCGTGTTCGGTACGGGCTTCCACGTCACGGACATGCCGATCGCCGAGCGGGTGGTCGGCGCGGACGGGCGCACGCTCGCCGAGTCCTGGGCGCGGGGCGGCGGGATGGAGGCGCTGCGGGGAGCCTCGGTGTCCGGATTCCCCAACTGGCTGACCATCATCGGGCCCAACACCGGCCTCGGGAACTCCTCGATGATCCTCATGATCGAGTCCCAGCTGAACTACATGGCCGACTTCGTACGGCAACTCGGCGTCCTCGGCGGCCGGGTCGCGCTCGACGCCCGCCCGGGTGCCGTGCGCGCCTGGAACCGGCGGGTGCAGGAGCGCATGCGGCGCACGGTGTGGAACACCGGCGGCTGCACCAGCTGGTACCTGGACGCGAACGGCCGCAACACCACGATCTGGCCGGGGACGACGACCGAGTTCCGGCGGGCGACGCGGCGGGTGGATCTGGGGGAGTACGACGTCCTGCGGCTCCCCGTACGGCAGAAGGTCTCGGAGGTCGGCGCGTGAGCAGGATGAGTCTCGAAGGGCAGGTCGCCGTCGTCACCGGAGCGGCGCGGGGCGTGGGGGAGTTGCTGGCCCGCAAGCTGTCGGCGCGCGGGGCGGCGGTGGCGTTGGTCGGGCTGGAGCCGGACGCGCTCAAGCGGGTCTGTGAGCGGCTGCACGGCGACAGCGACCACTGGTACGCCGACGTCACCGACCACGAGGCGATGGCCCGGGTCGCGCGGGAGGTCAAGGAGCGGTTCGGCAAGGTCGACATCGTCGTCGCCAACGCGGGCGTGGCGACCGGCGGGCCGTTCGTCGACTCCGATCCGGAGGCCTGGCGGCGGGTGATCGAGGTCAACCTGATCGGGTCGGCGGTGACGGCCCGGGCGTTTTTGCCGGTGCTGATGGAGAGCCGGGGGTACCTGTTCCAGATCGCGTCCCTCGCCGCGATCACTCCGGCGCCGATGATGACCGCGTACTGCGCGTCCAAGTCGGGCGTGGAGGCGTACGCGCACAGTCTGCGGGCCGAGGTCGGGTACAAGGGCGTGCGGGTCGGGGTCGGGTATCTGTCGTGGACCGACACGGACATGGTGCGCGGGGCCGATCAGGACGAGGTGATGCGGGAGCTGCGGCAGCGGCTGCCGTGGCCGTCCAACAAGACCTATCCGCTGGGGCCCGCGGTGGACCGGATCGTGGCCGGGATCGAGCGGCGGTCGAGCCATGTGTACGGGCAGTGGTGGCTGCGCGGGATGCAGGGGGTGCGCGGGTATCTGCCGGGTCTCATCGGGACGGTGGGGCAGCGGGAGATGCGGCGGTTCGCGTCCCGGTTGGAGGGCATGCGGACGGGGCTCGTCGGCGCAGGTGGGGCGGCGGATGAGGAGGCCCGTGCTACGCACCGTAGTTGATCGAAATGCGCACTGTGTCCGGCCGTGTGAATCTGGTCGAGGCCCCACCGAGGGGCCAGTTCCCCACCCACCACGGGAGTGAACCCACATGGGTATGAAGGACCAGTTCCAGGAGAAGTCCGAGCAGTGGCAGCAGCAGGCCAAGCAGAAGGCGCAGCAGGCCCGTGAGCAGGCTCAGCAGCGCGGTAAGCAGGGCCAGGAGCGCGGTAAGCAGGGCCAGGAGCGCGGTAAGCAGGGCCAGGAGCGCGGCCGGCAGGGCGAGCCCATGCGCGACCGTGACGAGGAGACGGAGCGCCTCCGTCGTGAGGAAGAGGACCGTTTCAGTCAGGACTATGACGCCTGACGTTCCGGCCTGAGCGGAAAGGGTGCTCCTCCACGAGGGGCACCCTTTCTCACGTACCCGGGACCTCACGTACGCGGCGGCAGCTTCGGCCTCGACCTGTCCGGCACGTGCGAGTAATCCGGAGGCGTCGCCGGGGGATTGGTCTCCAACAGGTCCAGCGCCAGCTCCACCGCGTCGGCCAGCTGTGCGTGGCGGCCCTCCGCCCAGTCCAGGGGGGTGCGCAGGATCTCCAGGTCGGGGAGGACGCCGTGGTTCTCCACGGACCAGCCGTACGCGTCGAACCAGGCCGCGTTCATCGGCACCGTGATCACCGTGCCGTCGCCCAGTTGGTGGCGGCCGGTCATGCCGACCACTCCGCCCCAGGTCCGCTGACCGACCACCGGGCCGAGTTTCAGCAGCTTGAAGGCGGCCGTGATCATGTCGCCGTCCGAGGACGTCGCCTCGTCGGCCAGCGCGACCACCGGGCCGCGCGGCGCGCTCGAGGCGTACGACACCGGCTGGGCGTCGCGGGTCAGGTCCCAGCCCAGGATCGTGCGGGTCAGCTTCTCCACCACCAACTCGCTGATGTGGCCGCCCGCGTTGCCCCGCACGTCCACGATCAGCGCGGGCCGGGACACCTCCATGCGCAGGTCCCGGTTGAACTGCGCCCAGCCCGAGCCGCCCATGTCGGGGATGTGCAGATAGCCGCACCGGCCGCCGCTCAACTCCCGTACCACGGCCCGGCGTTTGGCCACCCAGTCCTGGTAGCGCAGAGGACGCTCGTCGACCAACGGGACGACAGCCACCCGGCGCGCTCCTCCCTCTCCCTCCGCCGGTGTGAACGTCAGCTCCACCGTCGTACCGCCCGCCCCCGCCAGCAGCGGATACGGGCCCGCCACCGGATCCACCGGCCGGCCGTCGACATGGGTGAGCACCGCCCCCTCCCGGATGCCCGTGCCGGCCAGCGGTGAGCGGGCCTTGGAGTCGGAGGACTCGCCGGGCAGGATCCGCCGGACCACCCAACCCTCCTCGCGGCGGACGAAGTTGGCGCCGAGCAGGCCCTGCCGGCGCTGGTAGTGCGACGGGCCCTCGTTGCGGCGGGCGGCGGCGACGTACGCGTGCGAGGTGCCCAGCTCGCCGAGCACCTCGCGCAGCAGGTCCGCGAACTCGTCCGGGGACGCGACCCGTTCGACCAGCGGGCGGTACTGGTCGAGCACCGCGTCCCAGTCGATGCCGCACATCCCCGGCTCCCAGAAGTACGCCCGGATCAGCCGCCCTGCCTCCTCGTACGACTGGCGCCACTCGGCGGCCGGGTCGACCCGGTGCAGGATGCGGCGCAGGTCGATCCAGACCGTCGTGTCGAGGTCGCCCGGTTCGTTGGACGGCACCGCGCGCAGGTCGCCCTCGTCCACGACCACCAGCCGCGTACCGTCGCCGCTGACCGAGAACCAGTCCAGGTGCTCGACGAGTTCGGACTTCTTCGCCTTGCTGATGTTGAAGTACTCGAGGGTCGGCCGGCCGCTGGTGTCGTCCGGGTTCACGAACGTCTCGCCGAGCGCGCCGGAGATCGGCCAGCGCAGCCAGACCAGCCCGCCGCCCGCGACCGGGAACAGCGCCGAGTACTTGGAGGCGGCGACCGGGAACGGTGTCACCCGGCTGGCCAGGCCCTCCACCTCGACGGCCACCGTGCCGTCGCCGCCCTCGTCCTCCTCCACCGGGTCCAGCCCCCCGGCGGCCGGGCGGCCCTCGGGGTTCAGCGCGAAGGGGGAGGGGGTGGCCGACGACAACGGCACCAGATAGGGCCTGCATCCCAGCGGGAAGGACAGATCCCCCGTGTGCACGTCGTACACCGGGTCGAAGCCGCGCCACGACAAGAACGCCAGATAGCGGCCGTCCCGGGTGAACACCGGGTTCTCGTCCTCGAAGCGGCCGTTCGTCACGTCGACGATCAACCGGTCCTTTGTCCGCGCCATCTTGATCTGCCTGAGCGACCTCCCGATCCCCGGATGCGACCACGTCAGCCAGGCCCCGTCCGGCGAGAAGGCGAGGTCGCGCACGGGACCGTTGATCGACCGGATCAGCTCGGTCACCTCGCCGCCCGAGTCCTCCGCAGCGTCGATCAGCAGCAGCCGTCCGTCGTGCGAGGCGATGGCCAGCCGTTCACCCTCCGGATCGGAGACCAGCTCCAGCACCCGCCCCAGCTCGCCCGACGCCAGGCGCCGATGCGCACGGGCGCCCGTCGCCCGCGGCAGATAGGCGATCTCGATCGCGTCCTCGCCCTCCGCGTCCGTGACGTAGGCGACCTGGCCGCCCGAGCCGAGCATCTCCGGGAGCCGGACCCGTACGCCGGGCGGGTCGGTGATGGTGCGGGCGGGGCCGTCGCGGTGGGTCAGCCAGTACAGGCTGCCGCGTACGGCGACGGCGCTCGCGCGGCCCGTCTCGTCGACCGAGAGGCCGTCGACGTGCTGGGCCGCCGGGACCTGGTACGTACGGCGGCCCGCGCGCGGCCCGCTGAGCCGTACGTCGAGCCGGCGCGGGACCGAGTCCGCGGCGAGGTCGTCGACGATCCACAGGTCGCCCGCGCACTGGTACACCACCCGCGTGCCGTCACTGGAGGCGTGCCGGGCGTAGAAGGCGTCGTGGTCGGTGTGGCGGCGCAGGCCGGAGCCGTCGTAGGCGCACGAGTAGAGGTTGCCGACGCCCTCGTGGTCGGAGAGGAAGGCGATGCGGCCGCCGACGAACATCGGGGAGTGCAGGTGCCCCGGGAGGCCGGCCAGCAGCCGCTCCCCGTGCAGCCACAGGCGGCCCATGGCGCCGCCCCGGTAGCGCTTCCAGGCGGCCGGTTCGTGCGGCGGGGTGCCGGTCAGCAGCAGGCTTTTGTGCTGCCCGTCGACGTCGGCGACCTGGATGTCGGAGACCGGGCCCCAGGGGAGCTTGCGGCCGGGGTCGCCGTCGGGGTGGACCTTGTAGGCCCAGGTGAAGTAGGAGAAGGGCTCGCCGTGGGAGGCGACGGCGAGGATCTGCCCGTCCGGGGTCCAGCCGCAGACCTGGGTGTCCGGGGAACCCCAGTGGGTGAGCTGCCGGCCCGGTCCGCCGTCCACCGGTACCAGGTGGATCTCCGGGGCCAGGCTGCGCCAGCTCGTGTACGCGAGGTGGCGGCCGTCGGGCGAGAAACGGGGGTGGCCGGTCTTGGTGCGGTCGACGGTGAGCCGCCAGGCGCGGCCCGGGCCGTCGAGCGGGGCCAGCCAGAGGTCGTCCTCGGCCACGAAGCACAGCAGTTCGCCGTTCAGATGCGGCACACGCAGATAGCTCACCTCCCCCATGCTTCGCTGGAGGGACGGATCTGGTCAACTTGGGAAAAACCGGCGCCCCGGCCACCGGCCGGAAACCGCCGTGACCGGGGACACGAACGAAACAGTTTCGTTTCGCTCGGGAATGCGCTACATTTTTCACGTGGCTTCACGTACGAAACCGTGTCGTTCGGAGTGGGAAGGTGAGCGGAATGACTGAGGTCGCAGCGACGCGTCGCAGCCGGATCACCCCCGAGCGCGAGGCCGAGTTGTACGAGGCCGTGCTCGACCTGCTCCGCGAGGTCGGCTACGACGCCCTCACCATGGACGCCGTGGCCGCCCGCACGCGATCCAGCAAGGCCACGCTCTACCGCCAGTGGGGCGGCAAGCCCGAGCTGGTCGTGAAGGCCATGCGGCACAACAAGCCGGGCAACATCGGCGATGTCGACACCGGATCCCTCCGGGGCGACCTCCACACCCTGGTGTCCCGCGAGGACGACTGCACCATGGAGCGGAACTCCGGCCTGATGCGGGCACTGGCCATGGCGGCGCACTCCAATCCGGATCTGATGCGGGCGCTCAAGGAACTGCTCGTCGATCCGGAGATGGGCGAGTTCCGGCGGGTCATGCAGCGCTCGATCGACCGCGGTGAGATCCCGGCCGACTCCCCCGCGCTGGACTACATCGTGCACATGCTGGCCGGCGCCTTCATCGCCCGCACGCTGATCGACGAACTGCCGCCCACGCAGGAGTTCCTGCGTTCGTACATCGACGCCGTGGTCCTCCCCGCCCTCGGCGCATCCACCACCTGAGTTCTCCCCAGCACTTCGCAGTGCTCAGCAGCACCTGACGCGACCGCTCACGTCGTCGGGCTGATCATCCCTGCCCTGAAGACCCACGACCTGACCGGGAGTACGCCCTCGTGGCCACGTTCCTCTATAAACTCGGCCGGCTCGCCTTCCGGCGACGGCATTTCGTCGCCCTGATCTGGGTGGCCCTGCTGACGCTCGCGGGCGTCGGCGCGGCCTCCGCGCCCGCCCCGGGCACCACCTCCTTCTCGATCCCCGGCACCGAGGCGCAGAAGGCCTTCGACCTGCTGGAACAGCGTTTCCCCGGCGCCAGCGCCGACGGAGCGACCGGACGCATCGTCTTCAAGGCACCCGACGGCGAGAAGATGACGGACGCCGACAACAAGGCGACCGTCGCGAAGACCGTCAAGGAACTGGGCGACGGCTCCGAGGTCGTCTCCGTCACCGACCCGTTCACGACGAACGCCGTGAGCAAGGACGGCACGGTCGCCTACACCTCGGTGAGGTACGACGTCCCCGGCATGGAGCTGGAGGACTCGACCAGGGACGCCCTGGAGGCGGCCGCGGACGAGGCCCGGGCCACCGGGCTGACCGTCGACGTCGGAGGTGACGCCCTGCAGGCCGCGGCCGAGGCGGGGGCCATCGGTGAGGTCATCGGCCTCGCCATCGCCGCGGTCGTCCTCGTCCTCACCCTGGGCTCGCTGGTCGCCGCCGGACTGCCACTGCTGACCGCGATCATCGGTGTCGGCATCGGCGTCTCCACCATCACCGCCCTCGCCAACGCGCTCGACCTCGGCGACACCACCTCCACGCTCGCCTTGATGATCGGCCTCGCGGTCGGCATCGACTACGCGCTGTTCATCGTCTCGCGCTACCGGGGCGAGCTGGCCGAGGGCCGCGACCGCGAGGAGGCGGCCGGCCGCGCCACCGGCACCGCCGGCTCGGCCGTGGTCTTCGCGGGTCTCACCGTCGTGATCGCACTCGCGGGCCTCTCGGTCGTCGGTGTCCCGATGCTGACCAAGATGGGCCTCGCGGCGGCGGGCACGGTCGTGGTCGCCGTCCTCATCGCGCTGACCATGATCCCGGCGCTGCTCGGGTACGCGGGCAAGAGGGTCCGGCCGACGGGCGAGAAGCGCAAGCGGCGTGGCGGCGACAAGTCCGAGGCGCCCGAGAAGTCCGAGGCGCGGGCCAAGCCCGGCATGGGCACCCGCTGGGCGAGCTTCGTCATCCGCCGTCCGGTCGCCGTGCTGCTGCTCGGCGTGGTCGGCCTGGGTGCGATCGCGGTCCCGGCCACCCAGCTGGAGCTGGGCCTGCCCGACGACGGCTCCCAGCCGACGTCCACGACACAGCGCCGGGCGTACGACCTGCTGTCGGAGGGCTTCGGACCGGGCTTCAACGGCCCCCTGATGATCGTGGTCGACGCCAAGGACAGCGACGACCCCAAGGCGGCGGCCACCACGGTGACCGACGGGATCAAGGGTCTCAAGGACGTCGTGACGGTCACCCCGGCTGCCTTCAACAAGGCGGGCGACACCGCGACGATCACCGTGATCCCGGACTCCAAACCGTCCTCGACGCAGACCGAGGACCTGGTGCACGCCATCCGTGACAAGGGCGCCGACGTCAAGGCCGACACGGGCGCGAGGGTCCTGGTCACCGGCACCACCGCGATGAACATCGACTTCTCGCAGAAGCTCACCGACGCGCTGGTCCCGTACCTGGCCCTGGTGGTGGGCCTCGCCTTCCTCCTCCTCATCGTGGTCTTCCGCTCCATCCTGGTCCCGCTGAAGGCGGCCCTCGGCTTCCTGCTCAGCGTGCTCGCCGCGCTCGGTGCCGTGGTCGCGGTCTTCCAGTGGGGCTGGCTCTCCGGCCTGATCGGCGTCGAGGAGACCGGCCCGATCATGTCGATGATGCCGATCTTCATGGTGGGCGTGGTCTTCGGTCTCGCGATGGACTACGAGGTGTTCCTCGTGACCCGCATGCGGGAGGCGTACGTCCATGGCGAGTCGCCGAGCCAGGCCGTGGTGACCGGCTTCAGGCACAGTGCCCGGGTCGTGGCCGCCGCCGCGGTCATCATGATGGCCGTCTTTGGCGGCTTCATCAGCTCCAGCGAGTCGATGATCAAGATGATCGGCTTCGGCCTCGCGATCGCGGTCTTCTTCGACGCGTTCGTCGTCCGCATGGCGATCGTCCCGGCGGTGCTCGCCCTGCTCGGCAAGAAGGCCTGGTGGCTGCCGAAGTGGCTGGACCGCGCCCTGCCGAACGTCGACGTCGAGGGCGAGGGCCTGCGTACCCTGGACGACCCGGAGAAGGCCGGCGACGCGGATCCGGACGAGAAGAAGGAACTGGTCCGCGCCTGACGCGACAGCTCCGGCAGGACCAGCCGGTGAGGGCTCCGTGGGGACGGGGTGCCCTCACCGGCTTTCTTGTGCCGGGCCCAGCGGGGTGTCGAGGAGGGCGGTCAGGGTGCGCTTGAAGTCCTCGGTCTGCGGATCGTCCAGCCCGCCGAGAGGAGCGAGGAGCTGGTCGAGCAGCACCTGTACGGCGTCCACGGCCGGCCGCACGGCCGCCCGCCCCTCGCCGGTCAGCGCCAGCCGTACGACTCGGGTGTCCTCCGCGTCCCGGGTACGGCGGATGAGCCCGGCCGCCTCCAGGGAACGGGCCAGCTTCGACACGTACAGCGCCTCGAGACCCGTGTAGTCGGCGAGCTCCCGCTGGCTCGGCCGCCGCCCCGCCCGCTCCATCCCGCCCAGGGAGGCCAGCAGGACGTACTGGGCGTGGGTCAGGTTCAGCGGGGCGAGGGCCTGGTCGACGGCGGTACGCCACTTGTTGGCGAGGCGCCAGACGAGGTAGCCGGGGGTGGGGGAGGGGGCCTTCGGTGCGTCACTCACGGTGGATACGGTACATGGCTACCTTTATCGAGAGTCAGGGCTTGTCGAGCGCCCGAGGTAGGTGACCTCCGTCGAGTCGGCGTCCGGCACCTCGATCTCATGGAAGCCGAGACGGTCGTAGAAGGACCGGGCGGGGGTGTTGGCGGTGAGCATGGAGAGGTGCACGGCCGGTACGCCCTTCTTGTGCAGGGCGACGAGGAAGGTCTCCATCAGGGCCCGCCCGTATCCACGCCCCTGCCGGTCGGGGAGCAGGTCGATGTGGAGGTGGGCCGGGTAGGCGGCGACCGCCGGCACGAGCATGCGTTCGGGATGGTGGAGGAGGGGGACGATCTCGTCGTCCGGGGTGCGGGGCGGGGCCTTCGGCTCCGGGTACCGGTCGGCGACCAGGGGCAGCCACTTCGCCCGGTAGTCCTCGACGAAACGAGGCGTGTCCGCGGTGCCGAGGATGTAGCCGACGGCTTGTCCGTGACCGTCGTCCAGGACGAAGGCCAGGTCCGGCTCCAGGTGGACGTATGGTGCCGCGAAGATCGCCGGGAAGATGCCGGGGTCGGCGTAGTGAGGGCGGCTGTCCCGGCCGACGTGGGCGGTGCGGACGCAGATGTCGTCGAGGGCGGGGCGGTCGGCGGGGGCGTAGGGGCGTATCGCGGGTGCGGGTTCGGATGCGGGTGCCGAAGTCATCGTCGTACGGTGCTTGGTCGGGAGCGCTCTCGCAACTCCGTTCACTTTGGCCGACAACGGTTCAACTCCGCCCAGACCGTTTTGCGGGGATGCGGGCCTGGGGTGACGCCCCAGCGGTCGGCGAGGGCGTCCACGAGGAGGAGACCTCGGCCGGATTCGGCGTCCGGGGTGGCCGGGGCGAGGTGGGGGTGGCGGTCACCCCGGGTGTCCGTGACCTCGATACGAAGGGTGCCGCCGACGACGTAGAGGGTCAGGCGGAAGTCTCTTCCGGGGACGCGGCCGTGGGTGGCCGCGTTGATGGCGAGCTCGGCGACGATCTGAGGTGCGGTGTCCAGCGGGAGGTCCCAGGCGCGGAGTTGCTCCGTTGCGAGGAGGCGGGCGAGGCGGGCGCCGCGGGGCGTGGGGGACAGGAGCACCGTGAAGTTGCGGACGGGGGCGGCGACTTCTTGATTCATGTCACTCAGAGTGGCGGATTCTGCTTACGTGGATGAGTGACGGCGCCTGTGCGTACGGTGACTGTCCTGGCTTTGTCCTGCGCTGTCTCGGCTGTCTCAGGTGACGTACGGGTACGGGTGCGCGTTGGAGGTGGACATGAACGAGGGTGCGGACGAGGCGGGTTGGGATATTGAGCCGGGTGACGAGATCGCGCCGGTGGTCGAGGCCGTGGGGCGGCTGGTCAAGCTGAGCCGTGAAGCAATCGGGATGCGGGTGGCCGACTTCGCTGATGTCATGGGGTACGGCGAGGATCTGATCCGCAAGGTGGAGCGCGGGGTACGGATTCCCCGGCCGGACTTCTTGGACAAGGCCGACGAAGTGCTGCGGGCGGGCGGGCACCTGAAGGCGTTCCGTGACGATATGTTGAGGGCGCGGTACCCGAAGAAGGTCCGTGAGTTGGCGGAGCTGGAGGCGCGTGCCGTCGAGCTGCTGCTGTACAGCAACCACAACATCCATGGGTTGTTGCAGACGCCGGAGTACGCGAAGGCGTTGATCGAGATGCAGCAGCCCCCGCTGTCCGTCGACATGGTGGAGCGTGGGACCGCGGGACGCGTTGCCCGCAAGTCGATCTTCGAGCGCGAGCCCGCCCCGTTGCTCAGCTTTATTCAGGAGCAGGTGACGCTGGAACGCCCACTCGGAGGGAAAATGGTCCTGCGCCGACAGCTCGAACACCTCCTGGAAGTAGGGCAGTTGCGAAACGTCTCGATTCAGGTCATGCCGACCGACCGAGAGGAGCACTCCGGAATGCAGGGTCTGATCGAGGTGCTGAAGTTCGGGGACGGTACGGCGCTCGGACGTTCGGACGGCGCGTTCAATGGCCGCCCCGTCTCTGACCTGAGGGATCTGCGGATCCTCGAACTGCGGTATGGAATGATCCGGGCCCAGGCCCTCCCGCCGAGGGAGTCGCTGACCTTTATCGAGCAAGCGCTGGGGAGACTATGAGCGCCACGGAACTCCACTGGTTCAAGAGCAGCTATAGCAGCAGCAGCGACCCCAACGACTGCGTCGAGGTGGCCACCACCCCCGCCACCGTCCACGTCCGTGACTCCAAGACTCCCGACACTCCCCACCTCACAGCCGCTCCGGCTGTCTGGACGCACTTCGTCGCGTACGTTTCACAGCCCTGACAACCCGGTCGCCTGCCCCGTACACGCACCGCTAGCGTGCCGTCCATGACGACGACCGCCAGTGACACCGAAGACTCCGGAGCCCACCCCCGTTTCGCCGAAGCCCTGCGCGAGCTGGGGCTTGAGGGTCTGGAGATCCGCCGCTTCCCGGACGCCACCCGTACCGCCGCCGAGGCCGCCGCGGCGGTCGGGTGCGAGTTGAGCCAGATCTGTAAGTCGCTGATCTTCGCGGCGGACGGGGTACCCGTGCTGGTCCTCATGGACGGCGCGTCCCGCGTCGATGCGGAGCTCGTCCGACAGGAGCTCGGCGCCGAGAAGGTCACGCGGGCCAAGGCCGACGTCGTACGGGAGACGACCGGGTACGCCATCGGCGGCGTGCCGCCCTTCGGGCACCGGAACAGGACCCGGGTCCTCGCCGACCGGTCGCTGCTCGACCACGACATCGTGTGGGCCGCCGCCGGCAACCCGCACGCCGTCTTCCCCATGGAGCCCAAGGACCTTGTCGCGCACGCCGGCGCCACCGTGGCGGACGTGCGCGAGCGCACCGCGTGACCCGGACCAGTCGGCCACCCCGCCCGCACGAAGCCGTCCGGGCCCGCGCCGCGAACCGAGGAACACGGGGAGCCCGACTAGTCGTCGGCAGGCCTGAAGGAGCACTCTGGAAGCAGATATTCCGGAGGTGATCGTCATGATGCACACCGCTGTGGGATGGCACGTCGAGCTCGAGTTCCAGGAGGACGATCAGCACACGAAGGCGGCCGCGCTGGTACGTCTGCCCGATGGCACCGAGGTGCGGGCCCACGGACACGCCAGCCGCCACCACACCGACCCGAATCAGCCGAGGGTGGGGGAGGAGATCGCCGGCGCACGGGCCCTCAACGAACTCGCGATGGAGCTGCTGACCAAGGCACATCGCGAGATCGACGAGGCGTCCGGGCGGACGTCCCACCCGATCCACGTCTGATCCGTCAGGCCGTAACGCCGCTGCCTACGCCGGTGCGGCGGCGCCCCGCACCGCCCGGACCAACGCCTGGGCCCGCGGGTCCGCCGTCACCGTCTTGCGGAAACCGTTGGTCACATAACCGAAGGCGATGCCGGTCTCCGGGTCGGCGAAGCCGAGGGCGCCGCCCCGGCCCGGGTGGCCGAAGGAACCCGGGCCGAGGAGGGGCGACGCGCTGCCGTGCAGCATGTAGCCGAGGCCGAAACGGGTGTTGACCACGAGGACGCGGTCCGGTCCCGCCGACTCCTCGGTCCGGGCCAGCTCCACCGTGGCCGGGTCGAAAAGCCTTGCGCCGTCGACCTCGCTGATCAGCGCCGCGTAGAAGCGAGCCAGTCCGTCGGCCGTCGCGATGCCGTTGGTCGCGGGCAGGGCCGTCGCGCGGTACGCCGGGTCGTTCTGGTCGGGGAAGGGGGTGATCGCGGCGAAGGCCCGGCGGGTGAGGGAGGCCGGGTCGTCGTAGGCCTGGGTGACCGAACGCTTCGGGCGGAGGCGCAGGCCCGCCCCGGTGCCGGATTCAGCCGTCTCGATCCGGCCGACGCGGCCCGTCCGGCCCGCCGCCTCCTCGTCCGCCGGCAGCCCCAGCCACAGGTCCAGGCCGAGCGGCCCGGCGATCTCCGCCGCGATCCACTCGCCGGTCCCCATGCCGGTCACGCGCCGCACCAACTCGTCGAGCATCCAGCCGTACGTCAGCGCGTGATAGCCGTGATCCGTGCCGGGCGCCCAGACGGGGGCTTGGGCGGCGACGGCCTCGGGGCCCTTCGAAGGCCGCAGGGCCTCGTCCGGCGTGAGCGGCCGGTCGAGCACCGGGAGCCCGGCCCGATGGTTCAGCACGTGCCGCACCAGCACCCGCTCCTTGCCGCGCGCCTTGAACTCCGGCCAGTACTCGCCGACCGGCGCGTCCAGGTCCAGCTCCCCGCGCTGACGCAGCAGCAGCGGTACGGCGGCGGCGACGCCCTTGGTCGCGGAGCGCATGATCTGGGCCGTGCCCCGCTCCCACGGCTCGGTGCCGTCGACATCGCGCGTGCCGGCCCATAGGTCGACGACCTTGCGGCCGTCCCGGTACACGGCGACGGCCGCGCCCCGGTCCCCGAGCGCCTCGAAGTTCCGTACGAACGCGTCCCCGACCGGCTCGAAGCCCTCGGCCACTGTGCCGTTCACATCCACGTCCGTACTCCTCGTCCCGCTGAAGTCGCGCCCGTCGCCCGCGCCTCTCTCAGCCAAGCAGAATCGTCACGTCGATGTTCCCGCGGGTCGCGTTCGAGTACGGGCAGACCTCGTGGGCCGCGTCCACCAGCTTCGCCGCGATGTCCGCGTCCAGGACGGGGAGGGAGACGCTGAGGGCGACCGCGAGGCCGTAGCCGCGCTGCTTGTTGGGGCCGATGCCGACCTTCGCGGCGACCGTGGAGCCGGTCAGGTCGAAGCCCGCCCGGCGGCCGACCAGGACCAGCGCGTTGTGGAAGCAGGAGCTGTAGCCGGCCGCGAACAGCTGCTCCGGGTTGGTGCCGTTGCCGTCGCCGCCCAGCTCCGGCGGCATCGCGACCTTCAGCTCGATCTGGCCGTCCTGGCTGGTGACATAGCCGTCCCGGCCGCCGTGCGCGGTGGCCTCGGCGACGTACACGATCTTCGACGGACGGGCGTCGACAGCGGCGTCGACCGCTGTGCCGACGGCGGTGTCTTCAGTCATGGCCGGCTCCCCCCGGAACAGGTGCGCGCAAATGCATCGCGCACAAGGTACCGGCCGGTAGTGATCCGCCGATTACCAGGGGGTAGCAACCGTGGGTAACCCGAGCTCAGCGAGTACTGGATCCGCGAGTACCGGGTCCGCGAGTACGGGATCAGCGAGTACGGGGTCAGCGAGTACGGTCCGCGGCCGCCCCGGCCCTCTCCGCCAGCCGCCACAACTCCTCGCGCAACCGCGCGACCTCCGCACCGTCGAGCTCGGTCGCCGCGAGCAGCGCGCCGGGCACGCGCGCCGCGCGCTCCCTCAGCTCCTCCGCCCGCCCCGTGCACGCGACCAGCACCGAGCGCTCATCCCGCGCCGCGCGCTCCCGGCGCACGAGCCCCGCCGACTCCAGCCGCTTCAGCAGCGGTGACATCGTGCCGTAGTCGAGCCGTAGCGCGCCGGCCAGTTCCTTGACCGTCGTCTCACCGCGCTCCCACAGCGCCAGCAGCACGAGGTACTGCGGGTAGGTGAGGCCGAGCTCGTCGAGGAGCGGGCGGTACGCGGCCGTCACCGCGCGCTGGGCGGCGTACAGCGCGAAGCACAGCTGGTCGTCCAGCAGCAGGGACCCGGCGTCCTCTTGGTTCGTCACGCGCCCATTGTCACGGACGGCCCGGCGCGGCAGGCACCGAACGCGGGTCGAAACCGAACGGCAGCTCCAGCCGGTGGGCCCGCATCAGCTCGTCGTCGGAGAGCAGCTCCGCCGTCTTGCCGTCGGCCGCGATCGTGCCCTCGCTCAGGATCAGGGAGCGCGGGCACAGCTCCAGCGCGTACGGCAGGTCGTGCGTGACCATCAGCACCGTCACGTCCAACGACCGCAGGATGTCGGCCAGTTCGCGGCGGGAGGCCGGGTCGAGGTTGGAGGACGGCTCGTCGAGGACGAGGATCTCCGGCTCCATGGCGAGGACGGTCGCGACCGCCACCCGGCGCCGCTGGCCGAAGGAGAGGTGGTGCGGGGGCCGCTCCTTGAACTCCGCCATGCCGACCCGCTCCAGCGCCCGGTCCACGCGCGCCTCCAGCTCGGGCCCCTTCACCCCGGCCGCCGCCGGCCCGAAGGCCACGTCCTCCCGCACGGTCGGCATGAACAATTGGTCGTCCGGATCCTGGAAGACGATGCCGACCTTGCGCCGGATCTCGGCCATGTGCTGCTTGCCGACGGGCAGCCCGGCGACCTTCACCGTGCCGGTGCCGCCGGTCAGGATGCCGTTGAGGTGGAGGACGAGGGTGGTCTTGCCGGCGCCGTTCGGTCCGAGCAGCGCGACCCGCTCGCCGCGCGCGACGCGGAAGTCGACGCCGAACAGGGCCTGGTGGCCGTCGGGATACGCGAAGGCCAGTCCGGCCACTTCCAGTGAAGCTGTCACAGTGACCATCCCAACACGCAGACGACAAGGGCGGCGACGGGGAGGGCGAGGGCGTACGACCACTGCGCCCGGGACGCGGTCGCCTCGTCGATGACCGGCATGGAACCGGCGTACCCGCGGCTGACCATGGCCAGGTGCACGCGCTCGCCGCGCTCGTAGGAGCGGATGAAGAGCGCCCCCGCGGACTTGGCCAGTACGCCCCAGTGCTTGACGCCGCTCGCCTCGAAGCCCCGGGACTCCCGCGCGATCCGCATCCGCCGCATCTCGTCCGCGATGACGTCGCCGTAACGGATCATGAAGGAGGCGATCTGCACGAGCAACGGCGGGAGCTTCAACCGCTGCAGTCCCAGCAGGAGTTCACGCAGCTCGGTGGTGGAGGCGAGGAGGACGGAGGCGGCGACGCCGAGGGTGCCCTTGGCGAGCACGTTCCAGGCGCCCCACAGTCCGCTGACGCTCAGCGACATCCCGAGCACCTCGACCTGCTCGCCCTCCGCCACGAACGGCAGGAGCACGGCGAAGGCCACGAACGGCACCTCGATCAGCAGCCGCTTGAGCAGGAAGCCGGCGGGCACGCGGGCGACGTACGCGACGACGCCCAGCAGCACGGCGTACAGGCCGAACGCCCACATCGCCTCCCGCGGGGTCGACACGACGACCACGACGAAGGCGAAGACCGCCGCGAGCTTGGTGTGCGGCGGCAGGGCGTGCACGGGCGAGTGCCCGTGCCGGTAGAGCCTGTGCGCGTGCCCGGCGCCCATGTCAGGCGTTCTCTGTGTTCTCTACGGCCGTGTTCGCAACG
The DNA here is from genome assembly GCF_040295365.1 of Streptomyces sp. NPDC002838. Taxonomy (NCBI): domain Bacteria; kingdom Bacillati; phylum Actinomycetota; class Actinomycetes; order Kitasatosporales; family Streptomycetaceae; genus Streptomyces; species Streptomyces sp. NPDC002838. The sequence continues at coordinate 55,400 of NZ_JBEOVF010000049.1, forward strand.
GCCGTGGGGGAGGCGTCGTCCGTACGGCGCCTGCGCACCGCCCAGAACACCGCGCTGCCCGCGACGACGGTGACGCCGACGCCGATCACGCCCGCCAGGCCGCCGGACAACCGGGCGTCCTCGACGTCCTTGACGCCGTAGTCGGCGAGCGGGGAGTCCGCGGTGGCGTGCTCCTCGGTCTTGTTGTCGATGCCCTTGTCGGCGGCGACCTTCTCCAGGCCGTCGGGGTTGGCGGAGGCGTAGAAGCTGACGAATCCGGCCAGGACGAGCGAGGTGACCAGGCCGATCGCCCACACCTTGCGGTGGGAGCGGGCGGCCACCGGGGCGGCCGGTTCCGCTGCGGGGACGTCGACGAGTTCGCCGTTCACCCGCAGCTTCAGCTTCTGCTTCAGGCCGCGCGCGCCGTATACGAGGTCCGGGCGTACGGCGATGACGGCGCCGACGGTGAGGGCCGTGATGGTGGCCTCACCGATGCCGATCAGGAGGTGCACGCCGATCATGGCGGTGGCGACCTTGCCGATCGGGACGTCCGTGGTGCCGCCGACGGCGTACAGGAGCGTGAAGGCGAGGGCCGCGGCCGGGACCGAGAGCAGCGCGGCGACGAAGGAGGCGACGGTCACCGAACGGCGGGCGCGCGGCAGGACCTTCACCAGCCCGCGGAAGACGCCGTACGCGATGACCGTCGTGACGATCGCCATGCACGTGATGTTCACGCCGAGCGCGGTCAGACCGCCGTCCGCGAAGAGGATGCCCTGCATCAGCAGGACGACGGAGACGCACAGGACCCCTGTGTAGGGGCCGACGAGTATCGCGGCGAGCGCGCCGCCGAGCAGATGGCCGCTTGTTCCCGCCGCGACGGGGAAGTTGAGCATCTGCACGGCGAAAATGAACGCGGCCACCAGGCCGGCCAGCGGCGCGGTGCGCTCGTCCAGCTCGCGGCGGGCGCCGCGCAGGCTCACGGCGACGGCGGCCGCGGCGACCGCCCCGGTCGCTACGGAGGTGGGGGCGTCGATAAATCCATCAGGCACATGCACCGTTCGATGATAGTGGCTTGTTGCGAACGGCTTGCAAGAGAGATGCGCCGCGAACAGTCACGCGCGACCGGCCGAGCGGGCAACCGTCCGGTCCCGGGGGCGGAATCCAGGAAATGTGCGACATTGGAAGGGGAGCGGATGCACAGCTTCCACACAGGTTACGCAGCGTGAGAGGGCCGTCACGATGTCTGTAGTCGAGCAGTACGCACGAGCCCATATCGTCACGGATGCGGACTTTCCGGAGGACGAGGCGATCCCGGTGGTCCTGCGCTACGACCCCGACGCCGACCCGCGCTCGGTACGGGTCGGCCTGCCCGGGACCCACGACGAGTGGACTTTCTCGCGCTCGCTCCTCGAGCAGGGCCTGCGCGCACCGGTCGGCAGCGGAGAGGTCCGTGTGTGGCCGTGCGGGCGCGTGCAGGCCGTGGTCGAGTTCCACACCCCGCAGGGCGTCTCGGTGGTGCAGTTCGATACGAAGGCGCTGCTCAGGTTCCTGCGGCGGACGTACATGGCGACGGCGTCACCCGTCACGAGCTGAGGCTCAGCCGCCTGCCTTCAGCAGGGCCGCCACGATCGGTCCCGCCGTCTCGCCGCCGTGACCGCCCTGCTGGACCACGCCCGCGGCCGCGAGGTCGCCCCGGTAGGCGGTGAACCAGCCGTTCGGCTTCTTCTGGCCGTCGACCTCCGCCGAGCCCGTCTTCGCGCCGACGTTGCCCGTGACCCCGGACATCGCCTCGGCCGCCGTACCGTAGGCCGCCGTGTACGACATCAGCTCCCGCAGCTGGGAGAGGGCCGTGGCGGACATCGTGCGGGAGGCGGTCGCCAGCTTGCGGTTGTCGACCGACGGGGACACCAGGTAGGGCTGGTGGAAGGTGCCGGCCTGGACCGTCGCCGACACCGATGCCATGTTCAGCGGGTTCATCCGGACCGCGCCCTGGCCGATGAGCGAGGCCGCCATCTGGGCCTGCGACTGCACCGGCACCGCGCCGTCGAAGGACGGCACGCCGATGGCCCAGTTGTTCAGCCCCAGGCCGAAGACCTGCTGGGCCTGCTTGGTCAGGTCGTCGTTCTTCAGCTCGGGCGCCTGGCTGATGAAGGCCGTGTTGCAGGAGCGGGCGAAGCTCGCCTTGAAGGTGCCGTCCTTGATCTCGAACTTGTCGTCGTTCTGGAACTTCCATCCGCCGTACGTGAAGTACTTCGGGCACGGATGCGTCTTGTCCGCCGACGCCAGGCCCTTCTCGATCAGCAGCGAGGAGGTGATGACCTTCATCGTGGAGCCGGGGGCGAGGGAGCCCTGGAACGCCACGTTGAAGCCCTTGGAGGCGTTCGCGGCCGCCAGGATCTCGCCGGTCGACGGACGCAGTACGACGACCGACGACCGTGCCTTCTTGGCCACCTGATTCTCCGCCGCCGCCTGGAGCGCCGGGTCCAGGGTCGTCTTCACCGTGCCCGGCGTGCCCTTGCTGAGCTCCAGCAGGGTCTTGTCGGAGGACTCGGCAGACTTCGCCGACTTGCCGCGGATCACGCGCAGTTCGACGCCCGCCTTGCCGCCGGCCGTCTTGCCGTACTTCTCGCGCAGCCCGTCGAGGACCGTACCCATCGACGGGTACTTGTCCTCCGTCAGTTCGCCGCCGTCCCGGTCGACCGCCTTGATCGGCGGGGTCCCGGACTCGCCGGTGACCAGGGTGTCGCCGTCCTGGAGGTCGGGGTGGACGACCGAGGAGTGCCAGTCGACCAGCGGCTTTCCGTCGGCCTCGCGCCGTACGACGGTGAGCGCGCTGTCGTACGTCAGCGGCTTGCCGGTGTCCTTGTACGTCACCGTCCCCTTCACCGTGAAGGGGACCTTGTCGCCGGTGCGGGTGCCCGGCGTGAGCGTGACGTCCTTGATGTGGGCGTCCTTGGTGTAGCCGGTCAGCAGCTTGGTGGCAGCCGCGGAGTCGTCCGTGGCGGCGGCCGCGGCGGTGACCTTGCCCTGCTGCCAGGCCGTGAGGAACGCCTGGGCCGTGGTGGTGACCTCGGTCGCGGAGAGCGGGCCGGACGGGACGTCCTTCGCCTTCTGGTCGGCGCCGGTGGACGTCGTCCGCGTGCCGTCGTCGGCGGCCGCTCCGCCGTCGTACAGCGCGTAGACGCCGAAGCCGGCACCGGCGACGACCACGGCGATCATCCCGCCGATCACGGCGGGCTTCGTGTTCCGTCGCTCGGCGACGCGCTTTCTCTGTCCCACAGCCTTAGATCTCCTCCGGAATCCCAGGGTCCCCGTTGCCCTCTTCAGTCCCAACGACGGCAACCACCCTAGAGTCCCGTCCTTCGCGGGCCGAGATCAGCCGCCCGCTCGTAGCACGGCTGCGACAATCGGACCGGCCGCGTCGCCGCCGTGGCCGCCCTCCTCGGTCATGGCCGCCGCGGCGAGGTCGCCCCGGAATCCGGTGAACCAGCTGTCGGACTTGGCGTTCCCGTCGACCTCGGCGGAACCGGTCTTCGCGCCGATGTCCCCGCCGAGCCCGGCCATCGCCTCGGCGGCGGTGCCCTGGGTCGCGGTCAGCCGCATCATCTGCTTCAACTGGGCGGCCGTGCTGGACGGCAGCCCCTTGGCGGTGGCTATCTGCCGGCCGTCGAGCTCCGGCGAGACCAGGTAGGGCTGGCGGAACTCGCCGGTGATCGCGGTGGCCGTCACCGAGGCCATGTTCAGCGGGCTCATCTGGACCTGTCCCTGCCCTATCGCATTGGCGGCGCGGTCCGGGCCGCTCACCGCCGGGACACTGCCGTCGAAGGAGACGATGCCGGTCTTCCAGTCGTCCCGGCCGAGCCCGAACCGGGTCTGGGCCTCGGTGGTCAGCGACTCGTCGGTGAGCGGCTTCTCGTCGATCAGCTTGATGAAGGCGGTGTTGCAGGACTGCGTGAAGCTGTTGGCGAGCGTGGCGTTCGGGTTGGCCTTCATGCCGGTGATGTTCTTGAAGGTCTGGCTCTGCCAGACGGCGGAGTCCTCGCAGGGCGCCGGGCCGTTCATCGAGGTCACGCCGTTGTCTATGAGCATCGCCGCGGTGATGATCTTCATGGTGGAGCCGGGGGCGACGCGCCCTTCGAAGGCGGCGTTGAAGGCGTCCGTGCGGTTGTTGGCCACGGCCAGAACCTCACCGGTGCTCGGCTTGACGGCCACCACCGACGACTGGTCGTACTGCTTCACCGCCTTCTCGGCCGCCGCCTGCGCGCTCGCGCTGATCGTGGTCTCCAGCTTGCCCGGCTTGCCCTCGGCGAGGGTCAGCAGCGGGGTGTCGGCGGCGGCCTCGTCGGCGTGCCGGATCACCAGCTCGATGCCGGGCGTGCCGCCGGCCTTGTCGCCGTACTTGCCGCGCAGGGCGTCCAGGACCGGACCGAGGGAGGGGTACTTCTTCTCCGTCAGCACGGTCCCGTTCCGGTCCACGGCCTCGATCGGCGGGTTCGCCGACTCTCCGGTGACGAGGGTGTCGTCCCGCCGCAGCTCCGGGTGGATCACGGAGGGCTGCCAGTCGACCAGCGCCCGCCCGGTGGAGACCCCGCGCACGACGGTCAACTCGCTCTTGTACGTCAGAGGCTTGGACCTGCCCTCGTACGCCACCTTCGCCTTCACCGTGTAGGGGATGGTGGCGCCGGACGCCGTACCCGGCGTGATCTTCACGTCGCTGATGTGGGCGGCCTGGCCGTATGCCGTCAGCAGTGGCTCGGCCACCGTGTCGTTGTTCGTGTACGACGCCGCGGTCGCCGCGTCCCCCTTCTGCCAGGCCGCGAAGAACTTCGCCGTCGTGTCCTTGACCTCGTCCGCACTCGGCGGCCCGCTCTTCACCGGCGCGGGCCCGGCCGCACCGGGCGCGCTCCCCCCGTCGCCGTTCAGCGCGGACATGATGTTGTAGGCGCCGTACCCGGCCCCACCGACCATCACGGCGAACACACTGCCGACGACGGCAGCCTTTACCCCCCTGGCCATTGGGCGTCCCCTCCCCGTTCGCGCCTTCCCTCGCGTCTTCTGAACGCGTTCAGAAAAGGCTTGCTGTGGTTCGCACTCTATGTGGAAGGGGTGACTTGTGTAACGGGTGTTTGCTTTTGCTGTGCGAAGTTGTTGAGGAACGGTGATCAGGCGGCCGTAGCGGATCCGAGCTCGGCCAGGCACGTTGCGAGCGCTGTGAGCCGCTGGACCAGCGGGTGTCGGTGGCCGGGCCTGCGGCAGCGTCTGTCCCTTACCGACGGCCGCCGAACAGGGCAGGACGCGGCCGACGCTACTGAAAACAGCACCGACAGCGCCGGTAGGCACCAGGTGCTCCGTGTGCCCAGTTGGCACTGCCAAGCCAGGCTAATGCCCTCCCTGTTCGCGGTGGCGAGGGCATCAGTGCTTCCTGTGGCTTGTCACCGCTATGCGGCTTCGGCTACACGTGGAACGGCTGGGACATCGGCCCGTGCAACGGTCACCAGCGCGGCCCAAGCCAGGACCTCGACCAGGTGCTCGGCCAGCAGCCCGACGTGGGGATCAGGCTGGACAAGCGAGGTCGCTGGGCCGCGTGCGGTGCGTTCTGCGGCCCATTCGTGGTCGAGGCCGGTGAAGTCGTCGTCGATCCAGATGACGGGCGTGTCGCCGAGCCAGGTGTCGACATGGTCGCGTTTCCACAGGTACCCGTGGGGGTGGCTGGTGGTGATCTGTGGGCGTGGGAGGTCGACGTACGGCAGGGTCGGGAGACCGAGGAGTGGGCCGATCAGGGTGGTGGCATCGTGGCGCCAGCTGGTGCACCAGACGGGGGTGACCAGGCCGGTCTGGATCACGTGCATGAGCAAGAGGCCATGCGCAGGGTTGAGCCAGACGGTGACCGGGTCGTCGGCGCTCCGGTCAGTGGGCACGACGTCGTGCCTGTTGTGGGTCGCCGGACTGGCCCCTGCAGCGTCCGGGAAGGGGATGAGGACGCCGTCGATGTCGAGGAGCAGGTAGGGCGGGCGCATTGGTTCCTCCACAGGGAGCCGGGGGGCGGGGTCAGAGCTTGCGCGCGGTGATCAGCAAAGTGGCGGGCCAGTGGCTCATACGGGCGTCGTGGAACTCTTGGGCCGAGGTGAGCCAGAGGCCCGCGCGGTCGAGGTGTTTCTCCCAACGGGTGGCTCGCCGAACGGGACGCGGATCTCGCCGAGCTCGCGGCCTTCAAGGCCCTCGCGATCTCCAGGCTGGCCGCCCAGCACGAGGAGATCGAGCGTCTGCGGGGGCAGGCTGACACCGTCGGTAACATCCGCCACTTGCCCGCAGCGCGCAGCGGTACGGCCCCGTACGGGTCGTGCAGCTGAGACTCATACTGCCCAGGGGCCCCGCAGCCTGGCTGTTGAGCGCCTGACCCGTCCGATGAGGGGAGGCAGAGTCTCGGCGTCGGTGCGGGAGAAGACCGGGTCGCTCATCTCCGTGATCGACCCGTGCCACCGCACGGCAGGCGCGGGCCTGCGCAGGGCTGCCGGGTAGCTGGCTGCGGAATAGTCGTTGGCCAGCCGGTAGACGTGGAACCCGTGCTCGCGCAGGGGCGCAAGCACGTCGTCGACCTGCTGTCCCTGCTTGGCCAGCGTCCGGGGGGTGACCTCGATAACCAGCTCGGCGTCGTGGCGCAGCCGGCCCAGGACCGGGGCCAGCCCACGCACGGCCGCAGCCTCGCCGCCCTCTACATCGATCTTGATCAGGCAGGCGGCGGCAAGCTCATCCTCGGTGACGAGCTGGGGCAGCGGCGCCGCGTCCGCTTCGAACGAGGAGACCACGGTGCGCGGGAGGACTGAGGTGGTGCCGCCGAGGTTGGTGGAGCGCTCCAGGTAGAACGTCTTCCTGCCTACGGCGTCGGACACCGCGGCGTTCACCGTGCGGACGTTGGCGCACCCGTTGGCCTCGATGTTCGCCGTCAGGGTCTGGTGGAAGGCCGGGGAGGGTTCGATCGCGACGACGCGGCCGGTGGGGCCGACGAGCTGGGAGGCCAGCAGCGTGAAATAGCCCGTGTGCGCCGGCATCGATCACGAGGTCGCCCGGAGTGATGCGGTTGCGCATCCATGCGGTTAGGTGCGGCTCCCATGTGCCGAACAGCCAGAGGTAGCGCTGAATGACATCGCTGGTCGCCACGGGGAAGACGGTGCGGGTGCGGGCGGTCGTGGTGAGCGGGTGTTGCTTGAGGTATTCGCTCAGGTGCCCGGCCAGCCACGGCTTGCCGAGGCAGCCCGGCGCATACCGCACGTACGCACGCAGGGCTCTGAGCGCGAACGGTGGGGTCACGGCGGATCTCCCTGGGGTGGGGCGCGGTCGTTCGGCCGCGCTGCGGGCGGAAGGGTGGCAGGCTGGGCTCCCGGAGCAATCCACAGAGCGCGGGGAGGAGAGGGCGCGGGTGAAGGCGGTGGAGCCCAGCCGGGTCGCTGACCGCGGTCGGGAGGCCGGGCCGGTGGTGTATCTGCTGGTCGGGCTGACCGGGTCGGGCAAGACCACGTACGCCCAGCGGCGGCTGGAGCCGGCCGGAGCGGTGCGGCTGTCGGTGGACGAGCTGGTTCACGCCCGGCACGGCAGCTACGGCGTGGATTATCCGGAGCGGGATTACTTCGCCCTGGAGGCGCCGGTGGTCGCCGAGGTGCGTGAGCGCCTGGTGGAGCTGGTTGCGGCAGGCCGGGACGTCGTACTGGACCACGGCCTGTGGCTGCGGTCGGCCCGCCGAGAGTGGAAGAAGCTCGTCGAAGAGGCGGGTGGTCGGCCGCAGTTGTTGTACTTCCCTGTCGAGCGGGCCGAGCTGCTGCGGCGTCTTGAGGAGCGCAACCTGCGTGAGGACGCCAACGCGCTGACCGTCACGGAGTCGGCGCTTGACGACTTCTACGCCCGGTTCGAGCCACCCGAGGGCGAGGGCGAGGAGATCATCGAGCCCGGCTGGTTCTGACCCTCCCCTGAGGTCGGTGGCCGCCAGGTGGTCACCAGCCGTGTCGCCTGCAACGCCCACCAGTCGGGGATGGTCTGGAGTGAGACAGGCTGGAAGCCCAGGTGCGGGGCGTCGACCGCGATCCGGCCGCCGTGCCGGTGAAGGTGCTGGAGCAGGCGGTGGGCCTCGGCGAGCCGGGCCGGGGACGCGGTCTTCCAGGTGCCGTCCGCCGAGTGCACGGCCCGCCGCCCGATGTCCTGGCGTACGCCATCGCGCCACTTGAAGTGGTGGACGGCGACCGGTGGCCGGTTGGCGGGGCGGTGGCCCTCGGCACGGTGGTTGCCGGAGGCCACGGCGACGCTGGAGTGCGCGAGCACGATCTTGCGGGGGTCGCCGCGCAGGAGCTGGTGGGTGAGGAAGGCGCCGAGCGGATACGCCGCGTCCAGGCCCGTCTGCGGGTCCCAGCCGGTCAGTGAGCCGTCGGCGGTGACGCGGTCGAGCATCAGCCCGCCCACCACGCGGTGCCCGGCGTGCTCTGCCTGGGCGATCATCTCGTCCAGCGGGGCGGGGTACTGCTGGAACTCGTCGGCGTCGGCGAGCAGGTGCCAGCCGGGCCCGGCCTGCTGTCGCAGGGCGTCCCTGAGTTCGCTGTTGGTGTGCTCGTGCCACGGGCCGCTGCTGGTGGCGGTGGGGATGATGCCCAACTCGCGGCTGGCGGCATGGAGTTCGTGCCGCCGCTGGTCGGGGACGTGTTCGGGGAAGTGGAAGGCGATGAGGAACCGCTCGATGCCCAGGAGCCGGTAGTGGCGGACCCAGGCGGCCAGCAGCGGGACTTCGACGGGGCCGATGACGGAGACCAGCGGAGGAGGTGTGATCAGCATCGTGACTCCTTCGTACGCAGGGAGGCGAAGGTGTGGGTGAGGAAGTCGGCCTGCTCGTCGGCCGTCCGCATGCCCAGTAGGCGGGGCGCCTCGGTGCCGGGCCGGGCGGGTGGCTGGCGGATGACGGTGTGCAGGGCGTCGGCGAGGCCGTCTGGGTCGCCGGCGGGGAAGGTCAGGGCCCAGGGCTGGCCGCAAAGCCGACCGGTGAGAGCGCCGTCGTGGTCGGAGACGATCAGGGGGACGCCGAGTCGGGCAGCGTCCATCACGAGCCCGGATTCCTTGCCGATGCCGGGGTGCCGGGCGACCAGGGCGGCGTCGGCTGCGGCATAGACCAGCCGCAGCACGGTGTCCGTGACAGAGCCGGACACAGTGTGCAGGCGCAGGCCAGGCAGGGCCCGCCACCGCTCAAGAACGGCTTCGTCGAGCGGCGCCCCGGTGACCACGAGGTGCAGCGGTTCCTTCAGCCGGGCCAGGGCGGCATCGACGACGGCGATGTCCTTGTAGGGCCACCAGCCGCCCACCAGGCACACCACGGCTTCGGCGGCGGGGATACCGAAGACCGTCCGGCCGCCCTCGCGTTCGGCGTTGGTCAGGCGGCGGCCGTCGTCGACCGCGAAGGCCCGCACCACCGCAGGCAGATCCGGGAAGGCCGCCGCCATCTGATCGCCCACCGCCCGCGTCGGATACACCGCGATGACGTGCCCCTCACCCCGGCGGCCGAGCCGCCCGAGGAGCCGTACGGCGGCGTCCTCGGTGGTGACCTGTTCGTGGACGAACCGCAGGTGTGGTTGGCCCCCGAGGAGGGCGGCGGCCCCGTGCAGGGCCTCGCTCGCGGTCAGGATCACTACCGCCCCGGCGCCGGGCTGAAGGCGGCGGGCGGTCCGCAGGGCCGACGCCTCGGCCAGGCAGCGGGCGATGAGAGTGACCTGGTGCGGCAGCCGCCGCAGGCGGCGGGGCCATCGGCGCGAGCGGAAGATGCGCTGCCCGGCAGTGGAGAGCCCGGCTGCGAGGCGGGATGCGGCCAGCAGGACGGCCGCCGCTCGCCCGGCCGGGGCGGTCGCCAGCCGGGTGCCGGCTTCGCGCAGGGCCGTGACCATCTCGCGGGCGATCCCGTGCGGGGCGATGGCCAGGCTGCCGGGCCGGGCCTGGGCGAGCGCGGTCAGTGTGCGCTGGTGGTGGCCGCCCAGGCGGTTCGCGTACGGCTCGATGAGTACGAGCGGACCGGTCATCCTGAGACCGCCTGGTCCCCGTGGGCGGCGGTGAAGCGGTCCCGCAGCCAGGTGGGGTCGTTGAGGTGGTCAAACAGCTTGGGGGCGCGGGCGGCTCCACGGGCGAAGGCGACGCCCTCTTGGGCTCCGGTGGCGGCGTAGGCGGCGAACTCGCCGTCCCGGCTCGTGGTCCATGCCTCCACCCGCTCGCGGGCGTCGTCGTCGGCCATGCCGTACTCGCTGCCGCGGGCGAGCATCGCGCACTCCCGGAAACCTGCCTTCCAAGCGTGGAAGGGGCTCTGGTTGAACCGGGTGATGCCCGCGCTCTGTTCGGCGAACTCGATGCGGCCCGGGAGGGCGGCGAGCACGTCCACCGCCTCGCCCATCTCTCGCAGGGCACTGCGGCGGATCAGCTTCAGGCCGCCGTAGCCGTAGGTGAGGCCGTTGACCGGGTTGACCGCCCGCCACACCCGCATGGACACGCCCTCGCCCAGCGGCTCGACCATGGCGGGGTCGAAGTCGGTGTCGATGGCGAAGTCGCCGTCGGCGAGGAAGAACTGCTCGCGGTCGATGACCTCGGCGCACAGCCGGTAGGCCCGGCGCATCCCGTGCACGCCGTGCAGGCGCTTGACCGTGCCGCCGAGTGTTCTTTGCAGGCGGGCGTGGAGGGAGTTGGCCATCGGTTCGTCGTAGGAGAGGAGCACCGCGTCGAACCTGGTCGTCACGAGAGAGCCTCCAGGTAGCGGGCGGCGACCAGAGCGGGGGCGTAGTCGGCGGTGGAGGCGTAAGCGCGCTTGGCGTGCAGGGCGTGGAACTCGTCGTCGGTGGCGAGGCGTTCGGCCAGGGCGACGGCCTCGGCCGGGGTGTCGAAGCACATCTCGGTGTCGATGTGCTCGGCGAGCCAGCCCAGGCGCGGGGAGATGACCGGAAGGCCCATGCCCTGGCAGTCGATGACACTCATGGACCAGGGGCAGCCGGGGCGGAAGGGGGCGATGCCGAAGCGGGCGCCGGCGAGCAGGTTCTTGTAGCGGACGCGGTCACCCCGGTCGGAGACGATCTGAACGTGCGGCAGCGCGGAAAGCTGGTCGCGCATCTTCTCGGGGCTGTTGTCCAGGCCCGTGCGCTCGGGACGGCGCTGGCCGAACAGGTCCATCACCCGCAGCCGGAGATGACCGGAGGCGACCAGGTCACGGGCCAGGTGCACGAACTGCTCGGTGCCGTAGTGCGCGTACAGCCGGTGGTTGTACATGCCGATCGCACCGGCGCCGGAGACGGGCTGGGTGGTGGCGGGAGCGCGGACCAGGCGGTCGTCGCGCGGTGCGGGCACCACCCGCAGCTTCTCGCCGAGGTCCACGGTCATCCGGGCGGCGGCGGCCGATACCCAGGAGGCGGCCGTGGAGGAGTGGACCATCACTCGGTCGCAGGCGGCGAGCCCGGCGGCGAACGCCAGTAGCACCGGCCGTCCGAGACCTGCGTCGTTCAGGGATGGGTCCAGCAGGAGCTGACCGCCGCTGGTGAAGGAGAACGGCAGGTAGTGGCAGTACCCGGCCAGCAGTGTGTTGGATCCGGCTTCCAGCAGGGCCGTGCGGATCGCCGGGGCCTCCTCGATCTGGTTGGCCACCACAGCATCCGGCCTCGTCTCCCGGATCAGCGCCACCAGTTCGTCGATGTCCGCGGAGAACCGGGCCCGGTACTTCGTCCCCGGCACCTTCGTCTGGTGGAAACCGCATCGGGAATCCCCGGCCGCCGCCGGCGCCGCGACGGTCACCTCGGCCCCGGCGTCCGCCAGGGCCGGGGCGAGCAGGTCCGCGAAGATCCACCCCGAGTCGGCCGAAAGCCGGTCAGGATTGGAGATGTTGAGCAGGTACAACACGCGCATGTGCGTCGCCTCCCTCGCTTTGCCCGGAGGGTCGATCCGGGCCGGTGAGGGAAGGAAACCGGCGACGCGGGCCGTGACGGGATGATGAACTCGGATCACTCACGGTTCATTCATGCTCACCAACAAGTGACGCGGGGGCGGCCTTTGATGGGCACGCAAGACGACGAGATCACCGTCGAGCAGGCGGCCGAGAACTACGCGGCCGAGGTGGCGCGGTGGCGGGAAGTACGCGGCATGTCCAAGCGGGCGTTAGCCCAAGCCATGGGCTTCGACCCGTCCTACGTCAGCCACGTGGAGTCGGGCCGCCACAAGCCCACCGAGGAGTTCTCACGCCTCGCCGACGAAGCCCTGAACGCCGCGAAGGCGATCTGGCGACGCTGGTCCGAATACGAGAAGGCGAAGGCCCGTGCCCGGCGTCCGGCGGTCACGCCGCCCGCCCAGCGTAGGCCCGAGCAGCCGTACGCGACCGGATCGGCCCTCGTCGTCGAACACGACGCCGCCCGGCTCCAGTACGACGGCAGCAAGTACCGGCTGACCATGCGCCGCCGACTGCGGAACACCGGCGAGGAGCCGGTGACTCGCTACCTGATCCGGATCTCCGTGGACCGCTACCCCGGCGATCCCGAACGCTCAAACGCCCACTACCGGGCACACCCGCTGACCTGGCACGAACTCGCCCTCACCGCGACCTGCCGGGGCGAGGCAATGAGCCGGCAGGTGAAACACGACCGTGACGCCTTCAAAGAAGTCTGGCTGGTGTTCGACAACGAACACGGACGCTTCCCGCTCTACCCGGGCGAGTCCGTGTGGATCGAGTACGCCTACACCGTCGGCGACGACAAGTGGGGCAACTGGTTCCAGCGGGCCGTACGCCTGCCCACCGAACAGCTCGAAGTCCAACTCGTCTTCCCCGCCGCCCTCGACCCGGTCGTGTGGGGCACCGAAACGTCCATGACCGCCGAAGCCTCCCCGCTGCGAACCCCGCCCGTCCGCAGCGACGACGGTGAGCTACGGCAATTCACGTGGATCACGACCACACCCGCCCTGCACGCTCGGTACCGTCTGGAGTGGCGGTTTCGGGCGCGGCCCGAACACGACACGGATCAAGGGGAGTTCAGGTGATTGACGTGCGGCCCAGCCAGCAGATGCGAGACCTCGGCGTCGTCCAGCACGGCGCCGGCATCCTCGCCGAACCGGCCCGCGCCTTCGATCTGCCCGCCGAGCACGACGAGGCCGAGCGCGTCACGGACGAGTTGTTCGCCGCCGTGGAGCGGATCGGGCAGGTCCACCCCTTCGCCAAAGGCATGGGCATCGCGGCCCCTCAGATCGGCATCGGACGTGCCGCCGCCGTCGTGCTGCCGCCGGGCGATGCCCCGGCGATCATCCTGCTCAACCCGAAGATCACCGACCGCTCCGCCGAGGCGGACGAACAGTACGAGGGCTGTCTGAGCTTCTTCGACGTTCGCGGCCTCGTTCCTCGCCCCCTGAAGATCACTGTCGAGTCCACGGCCCTGACTGGCGAGACGGTGATCACCGTGTACGAACGCGGCCTCGCCCGCCTCATCCATCACGAGATCGATCACCTCGACGGCTTGCTGTACACCGCCCGCATGCGAACCGGCGTCGACCCGATCCCCGTGGAGGAGTACAGGCAGACCGGCCGTGCGTGGGCGTACGAGTAGGGGTGTCAGGTGAGCCGCTCAACAAGTCGCTGGCCCGCTGAACGACGGCCATGGACCGTGACCCCAGGTACTTCCCATATCGAGCTCTTGAGAAGGTTCTTGTGACCACCCAGGATCAGTCGGCAACTCCAGCAGACCTTGCTCGCTTGAAGCAGCACTTCGATGGCCCCGTGCTGCCGTCCGCGGCGCGACCGTCCCGGCCATCGGGAAATGCCCTCTACGACTACGCGCACATGGGCTACGTGCGCTCTGCTGCCAGCCTCCGCGACGGCGATGGCGACCCTGACCTCTTCGACCGCTTGGAGGAAATGGCAGAGCCTGAGAGCTGGGATGGCCGAGGTCCTGAGGCGCAGGGAGGCAACCGCATCCTTCGCAACTACATCCGGTGGACTTTCGAGCGCGCGAGCCAGCAGAGCAAGATTTCGACCGGCGCCGACGGCGGGTTCACCGCGTTCAACACAGGACTGGCAACTGCGCGGCAGGAGACGATCTATGGCCTCTTTCGACGCAATGACCGGCTTGACAGCCAGCCTTGGGTCTTCGTCGGGTGGCGAGTGGCCAGCAGCCGCGACTTCATGGACAACTTCCCACCGTCCCTGCGGCCCGATTTCGTGACGTACACCGACAACCCGGCGGATTATATCTATGACTGGCGCCGGGAGCTTGTCGTGAGCGTCGACCATATTCTCAACGACCAGGGAAACCTTGATCGCTTCCCTGCTCCCCTTCGGGGAAACTCTCACCTTGCTCGCATGGCACTGAAGGGTGCCGTAGCTGGAGCGGAGGACCGAGTCCGCCGTAACTACAAGGCAGCAGTGCCGACTTGGTACCCAGCGCAGGACACCGTCCAACTACTGCTTCCCCTGTCTCTCCTCGACGAGAGCACGGTCGACCTGGCCTTGGTCGTGTCGCGTCAGGGGGAGTTCTACCGCGGGCACACAGTGCTCACGACCGCGATGGCATACAACAACGCGAGGTTGCTTGCTCGCCCCGACAGTGACTGGTTGCAACCCGCTGGCGATGACGAGACCTCGTAAGCGTCCACCGCTGACGAGTCCGGGATCAGGGAGATGAGAACAGCGTCACTACCAGAGCCCCTGGTAGTGACGTGCACCACGCTGCTAGATTTTTCGCTCCATGCAACGAGACACTTCCCGCGTTCCTGGTGGGACACGACTCCCGGCGCAGTCGCCTTCCTAAAGCGACACGACCTGCATGGGACACAGTCTCTGCAGCGACAACAGGCTGGAAGCATCACGACGTCGGAGTAATTGTCAATTCCTGTGGATGTCGTCGCGTGACTTGATGACTGGGGATGCGGATGCCTACGCCGTCCGGGCGTTGATGGCCGGCGGTTCGG